>NZ_DATJWR010000218.1:0-15504 GCF_035501035.1 Paraburkholderia sp. | reverse complement strand
GCGACGGTTCACGACCTGCGCGACAAGCTGATCGTGCCAGGCTTCATCGACACGCACATCCACTATCCGCAGACGGACATGATCGCCTCGCCGGCGCCTGGCCTCCTGCCGTGGCTGAATACCTACACGTTCCCGACCGAGCGCGGCTTCGCAGACGAAGCGGTGGCGCAGGACACGGCGCGCTTTTTCGTCGATGAGCTGCTCGCCTGCGGCACGACCACGGCGCTCGTCTACTGCACGGTGCACAAGCAGTCCGCCGATGCGCTCTTCACCGCGAGCGAAGCGAAGAACCTGCGCATGGTGGCAGGCAAGGTGCTGATGGACCGCCACTGTCCCGAGTTCCTGCGCGACACGCCGCAAACGGGCTACGACGATAGCGCCGAGCTGATAGGCCGCTGGCACAACCGTGGACGCCAGATGTACGCGCTCACGCCCCGCTTCGCGCCCACCTCGACCGAGGCGCAGCTCGAAGCCTGCGGCGCGCTCGCGAAAGCGCATGGCGACGTCTTCATCCAGAGCCACGTGGCCGAGAACCCCGACGAGGTGAAGTGGGTCAAGGAGCTGTTTCCGGGCCATCGCAGCTACCTCGACGTGTACGATCAGTACGGACTCCTGCGCAAGCGCGCGGTGTACGGCCATTGCATCTGGCTCGACGACGAAGATCGCCGCCGCATGGCGCAGACGGGCACCGTTGCCGCACACTGCCCGACCTCGAACCTCTTTCTCGGCAGCGGGCTGTTCGATTTCGAAAGAGCGGGCGAAACGTCGATGCCCGTGACGCTCGCCACCGACGTCGGCGGCGGCACCTCGTTCTCGATGCTGCAGACGATGAACGAGGCGCACAAGGTCGCGCGCATGGGCGGGCATCACCTCACGGCCACGCGCATGTTCTGGCTGGCGACAGCCGGCGCGGCGCAGGCACTCGATCTCGCCGACAAGATCGGCACGCTCGCGCCCGGGAGCGAAGCGGACTTCGTCGTGCTCGATCCGCAGGCCACGCCGCTGCTCGCGCGGCGCACGGCGCGCGCCGAATCGCTCGAAGAGCTGCTGTTCGCGCTCGCCCTCCTCGGCGACGACCGCGCCGTGTTCGAGACCTGGGCGGCTGGCCAGCGCGTGCATCGCCGCGACGGCGCTCGCCGCTGATTCGGGCAACCCGGTGCGCCGGCGCACCGGCGGACCGGGGAAAAGCGCATGCTATAATCCGCCGCTCATTGGGGAGTAGCCGCCCCGCATCGCGCCGCAGCGCCGGTCTTTGGACCCACTGCCCGCGCGCGAACATGCGGGGGCGTCCGTCAACAAACTTGGCCTGCGCGGCCATGGCGGACGCAGCCATCTTTGCAACTCAGTTTGCAGCTCAGGCCTGGCGAGACCGATGACCCATGACCGCCGCAACAGGGCCCGGCGGATCGTGGGTCGTCGCTCGCACTCATCTCGGCCCGAGGATCCATCAAAAAGTGAATCAAGCCTTTCTGGTCTCAACCGGTGCGGTCGCGCTCGCTGAAATCGGCGACAAGACGCAGTTGCTCTCGCTCGTGCTCGCGGCGCGCTACCGCAAACCCCTGCCGATCATCCTCGGGGTGCTCGTCGCCACACTCGTCAACCACGCCGGCGCGGGCGCGCTCGGTGCGTGGCTCGGCGCGCTCGTCACCCCCAGCGTGATGCGCTGGGCGCTCGCCGCCTCGTTCGTCGCCATGGGGCTGTGGATACTCGTGCCGGACAAGCTCGACGAAGGCGAAGCGAACGTGAACCGCTCGCAGCTCGGCGTGTTCGGCGCGACCGTCGTGGCCTTCTTTCTCGCAGAAATGGGCGACAAGACGCAGATCGCGACCGTCGCGCTCGCCGCGCGCTTTCACGACTTCTTCGGCGTGGTGGCCGGCACGACGCTCGGCATGATGATCGCGAACGTGCCCGCGATCCTGCTCGGCGACCGTTTCGCCCACAAGCTGCCGACGAAGCTCGTGCATGGCATCGCCGCGGTGCTGTTCGTCGTGCTCGGCGTGCTGTCGATTCTGGGCGCGGGGTTCTGAGCGCCTCGCGCTAACAACGACCCGCATGAAAAAGACGCGCCGGACCTGGGGCCGACGCGTCTTTTCGTTTTCGAAGCGAGACGATGCCTGCTACTTCGTCGGTGTGTTCCCCGTCGCCGACTGCGGCGCTGCCGAACCGCCCTGCGCTGCACCGGCCTGAACCGCGCCCGTCTCGTTCGAAGCGCTTCCGTTCTTGTCCACCGGCAGCTTGACCTCCGTCACGGTACCGTTGGCGAGCGGGAAATTCGCCAGCGCGCTGCGCACGAGATAAGGCATCGCGCGCACAAGCGAAGGCTCGTCGCCCGAGGTGCGGGCCGTCACGTTGTAGACCTCCTTGCCGCTCGCCCTGTCGGTGATGCGTACGCCGAGCGCATGCGAATAGACCGGATATGTCTGGTTCACGTAGGCGGGCGCATACGGTCCCCACGGACCCCATGGGTTCCACGGCCCCCAGTACGGCGCCGGCCATGGGTTGTAGAAGACGGGCTGCGCGACCGTGACGGTATCCATACGGCTGCCGTAGGCCAGCGCGACCAGATAGTGCGCCTGCGGTGCATCCACCTGCCGGAACGCGTGCGTGGCGAGCCCATCGGCGACGAACTGCTCATAGGTGCTCTGCTCGATGCTCTCGCGCTGATCGGGGCCGCGTGCGAACGTATAGGTGCGCGTGGCGTCGCTGCCGCCGTCCCAGGCGGAGAAAGCGGTCACCTGACTCGTCACGTAGGTCGTGCAACCGGAAAGGGTGACAGCGAATGCCGCCAGTATCAGGAGGGCGCGGCGGGTCCATCGGTCGTGCTTCATGGTCTTCTCGTAGCAGTGTTGCCTCAGTTGGAAAAGCGCGAGTCGTGGGGCCGCCCCCTCCGATACGATCCTGCCGCCGCACTCGTTGCGTGCTGGTTCCTTGCTCGCTGCCTGCGCGTTTCACGCCGGTCATGTCTGGAGTTGCGGGCCGCCTGGCACGCGTCCGCCCCGCGCGGCAGCCCGATCATACTGACTCGCGACGCCGCGCGGAAGTTCGGGGGCCACTCGCCCGCCTGGCCGTCTCCGGGCCGCGCGTGTGGCTCCGGCCGCGGCCGGACAAGCGGCCCGAGCCTTTGTACAATGGGGCGAACCGCCGCGCTCCCATCATGGGCTGGCGCCGCCCGCCGGGCGTCGCCGCAGCCGGCCATACCGATCCATACCGATCCGCTCGCCCCTATCCAGACCATGTCCGATACCGCCACGCCCACTGTGATCCGCCGCGAAGACTACGCGCCGCCCGCTTTTCTGATCGATACCGTCGATCTCGAATTCGACCTCGTGCCCGAACGCACCGTGGTCAAGAGCACGCTGCGCGTGCGCCGCAATCCATCGGCCGCGCATACCGCGCATCTGGAACTGATGGGCGAGCAGCTCGAATTCATGGGCGCGGAGATCGACGGCAAACCGTACGCGAACGTGCGCGCGCACGAGCACGGCCTCACGATCGAGAACGTGCCCGACACCTTCGAGCTCACGCTCACCGGCGCGTGCGATCCGGCCGCCAACACCACGCTCTCGGGCCTCTACGTGTCGAGCGGCAACTTCTTCACGCAGTGCGAGGCCGAAGGCTTTCGCCGCATCACCTGGTTCCTCGACCGCCCGGACGTGATGGCGACCTACATGGTCACGCTGCGCGCCGACAAGACCGCTTACCCGGTCCTGCTCTCGAACGGCAATCTGATCGAGGAAGGCGAGCTGCCCGACGGCCGCCACTATGCGAAGTGGGAAGACCCGTTCCGCAAGCCGAGCTATCTGTTCGCGCTCGTGGCCGGCAAGCTCGTCGCGCTCGAAGAGCGCATCAAGACGGGCTCGGGCAAGGAAAAGCTGCTGCAGGTGTGGGTCGAACCGCACGATCTCGACAAGACGCGCCACGCGATGGACTCGCTCATCCACTCGATCCGCTGGGATGAGCAGCGCTTCGGCCTCGAACTCGACCTCGAGCGCTTCATGATCGTCGCGGTCAGCGACTTCAACATGGGCGCGATGGAGAACAAGGGGCTCAACATCTTCAACACGAAGTACGTGCTGGCGAATCCGGAAACGGCCACCGACGTCGACTTCGCCAATATCGAAGCCGTGGTGGGTCATGAGTACTTCCACAACTGGACCGGCAACCGCGTGACCTGCCGCGACTGGTTCCAGCTGAGCCTGAAGGAAGGCCTCACCGTGTTCCGCGACCAGGAGTTCTCGGCGGCGATGTCGGGCGGCGACGAGAACGAAGCGGCGCGCGCCACCAAACGTATCGAGGACGTGCGCGTGCTGCGGCAGATGCAGTTCGCGGAAGACGCAGGCCCCATGGCGCACCCGGTGCGCCCGGAGAGCTATGTCGAGATCAACAACTTCTACACGATGACCGTCTACGAGAAAGGCTCGGAAGTCGTGCGGATGTATCAGACGCTGCTCGGCCGCGATGGCTTCCGGAAGGGCATGGACCTGTACTTCCAGCGCCACGACGGCCACGCCGTGACCTGCGACGACTTCCGCCTCGCAATGGCGGACGCCAACGGCCGCGATCTCGCGCAGTTCGAACGTTGGTACAGCCAGGCGGGCACGCCGCGCGTGAGAGTGACGACGAGCTATGACGAAGGCGCGCGCTGCTACAGCGTGACGCTCGTGCAGGGCTACGCCAACGGCTCGCCGGCCGCGCGCGAAACGCAGAAGGGCCCGCTGCACATTCCGTTCGCCATCGGCCTGATCGGCCCGGACGGCGCCGATCTGCCGCTGCGTCTCGAAGGCGAGGCGGCGGCTCAGGGCACGACACGCGTGCTGGAGCTGACCGAAACGCAGCAAACCTTCACGTTCGCCGATGTGAGCGCAAAGCCCCTGCCCTCGCTGCTGCGCAACTTCTCCGCGCCTGTCATCGTGGATTACGACTACGGCAGCGACGAACTCGCGTTCCTGCTCGCGCACGACAGCGACCCGTTCAACCGCTGGGAAGCGGGCCAGCGCCTCGCCACCCGCGAATTGCTCGCGCTGGCCACACGGGCCGTCGCGGGCGAACCGCTGGAACTGACCGGCGCGCTCGTCGAAGCGTTCCGCCGCGTGCTGACCGACGAATCGCTCTCGCCGTCGTTCCGCGAGCTCGCGCTGATGCTGCCTTCGGAAACCTATCTCGCCGAGCAGATGACGGAGTCCGATCCCGCCGCCGTACACACGGCGCGCCAGTTCGTGCGCAAGCAACTGGCGACGGCGCTCAAGCCGGAATGGCTCGCGGCCTACGAGCGCAATCGCACGCCGGGCGCATACGAGCCGACGCCCGAGGCGGCCGGCCGACGTGGGCTGAAGAACCTCGCGCTCTCGTATCTTTCGGAACTCGACGCCCCCACCGACGGCGTGCGCCTCGCCACGGCACAGTACGAGGCCGCGAACAACATGACCGACCGCTCGGCGGCACTCTCGGCACTGCTGAACGCCCAGGCGGCCGCCGGCGGCGCGGTTGACGACCCGGCACGCGCCGCGCTCGAAGACTTCTACGCGCGCTTCGAGAAAGAGCCGCTCGTGATCGACAAGTGGTTCGCGCTGCAGGCCACGCAGCGCGGCACGTCGCAGCGCCCGACGATCGAGACCGTGCGCGCGCTGATGAGCCATCCCGCGTTCAACCTCAGGAACCCGAACCGTGCGCGCTCGCTGATCTTCAGCTTCTGCGCCGCGAATCCCGCGCAATTCCACGCCGCCGACGGCTCGGGCTACGCGTTCTGGGCCGAACAGGTGATCGCGCTCGACGCGCTCAACCCGCAGGTCGCGGCGCGCCTCGCACGCAATCTCGAACTGTGGCGCCGCTTCACGCCGGCGCTGCGCGATGCGATGCGCGCGGCGCTCGAAAAAGTCGCCGGCGAGGCGAAATCGCGCGACGTGCGCGAGATCGTGGAAAAAGCGCTGGCTTGATCAGACGAAACGCGCGGCGGCTGCATGGCGCCGCGCCGCAACCGCTTACCCGCCAGCCGGCCTTCTGGCCGGCTTTTTTTACGTATTTTCCCGGGCGTTATTTTTGACGGCGCCGGAGTTGTCTGCGCCGTGCGAACGCCCGCCCGGCAAGCCACGCCGCGGCCCGGCACTTTATTTTCCCAGGCCTTGCGGCGGCCCGTCATGGTCGAGCGGGTAGAATTGCGCTATTCCCAAGCCTATCTGGAGTACTGCAATGCCTTTGCAACGTCGTACCACTCTCACGAAGTACCTGATCGAGCAGCAGCGCGAGCACCGTAACCTGCCCGCCGACCTGCGTCTGTTGATCGAAGTCGTCGCGCGCGCGTGCAAGGCGATCAGCTTCAACGTCAGCAAGGGCGCGCTCGGCGACGCGCTTGGCACGGCCGGCAGCGAGAACGTCCAGGGCGAAGTGCAGAAGAACCTCGACATCCTCTCGAACGAAATCCTGCTCGACGCCAACGAATGGGGCGGCAACCTCGCTGCAATGGCCTCGGAGGAAATGGAAACGTTCTTCCCGATCCCGGCCAACTATCCGAAGGGCGAATATCTGCTCGTGTTCGATCCGCTCGACGGCTCGTCGAACATCGATGTGAACGTGTCGATCGGTACGATCTTCTCGGTGCTGCGTTGCCCGGACGGCCAGCAGCCGACCGAAGAATCGTTCCTGCAGGCCGGCACGCAACAGGTCGCCGCAGGCTACGCCGTATATGGACCGCAAACCGTGCTCGTGCTCACGACCGGCCACGGTGTGAACTGCTTCACGCTCGACCGCGAACTGGGCTCGTGGGTGCTCACGCAAAGCAACATGCGCATTCCGGAAGACACGCGCGAATATGCGATCAACGCTTCGAATGCGCGCCACTGGTACGAGCCGGTGCAACAGTACATCGGGGAACTGAACGCCGGCAAGGACGGCCCGCGCGGCGAAAACTTCAACATGCGCTGGATCGCCTCGATGGTCGCCGACGTGCACCGCATCCTGAATCGCGGCGGCATCTTCATGTACCCCGCCGACAAGCGCGACCCGTCGAAGCCCGGCAAGCTGCGCCTGATGTACGAAGCAAACCCGATGTCGTTCATCGTCGAACAGGCGGGCGGCGTGGCGACCAACGGCGAGCAACGCATTCTCGACATTCAGCCGAAGAGCCTGCATGAGCGCGTTGCCGTGTTCCTCGGCTCGAAGAACGAAGTCGAGCGTGTGACCCGCTACCACCATGAAGCGAAGAAATAAAAAGAGATCGGAAAAGACTTGCGCACTCAGAGGTTCTTTTCTATAATCTTTCTTCTCTGATGTGACGCCGGAATAGCTCAGACGGTAGAGCAGCGCATTCGTAATGCGAAGGTCGGGGGTTCGATTCCTCTTTCCGGCACCAAAAGATTCAAGCAAAAGCCCAGCCCTAACCGGCTGGGCTTTTTGCTTTGTGCCGTTGCCTGCGTTCACACAGCGCCGCCTTCTGCCCGGAAGGCCGCACTCGGCGCCTGTTGCGAGCGATGTCCGCAGATAATCGCCTGCGGCGGCGCGCAAAACGCGCTTGTGAGTTTTTCGTCGATGCCCCTCGATCGCTGCGCAACCCAAACGGTCGTCTCTGGAAGCGGCTGATCGAAAGCAATCAAGCGCCTTCACGCTTCTCGCGCAAAAAATCGATGAATGCCCGCAGCTTGGGCGGCAATTGCGCCCGCCCCGCCGTATACAAATAGAAACCCGGAAACGAAGGGCACCACGACTCGAGCACCGGCACGAGCCGGCCGTCGTCGAGCGACGCGCGCACGTAGTCCTCGACCACATGCAGCAGGCCCACGCCCTGCTCCGCGGCTCGCACCATCGTGCGCAGGTCGTTGGTGACGAAGCGGCCCTCGGTGAGCACGTCGAAGACACGCTGCGGATCGTCGGGCTGCGCGAACTCCCACCGATAGACTCCCCCGGTTGCGAAGCGATAGTGCAGGCAGTCGTGCGCGGCCAGGTCGTCGGGCGTGGCGGGCCGCGCGCGGCGTCTGAAATAGCGCGGCGCCCCCACCACGACAATGCGAATCGGCCCGCCGATCGGCACCGCAACCATGCCCGGCGCAACCGATTCGCCGAGCCGGATGCCCGCGTCGAAGCCCTCGCCCACGAGATCGGCAAAGCCATCGTCGAGCGCGAGTTCGAGCCTGATCTGCGGATGACGCTCCATGAATTCCGCGAGATGCGGCAGCACGAGCAGCTCGCTCGCCACACGCGGCAGGTTGATGCGCAGCGTGCCGGCCGGCTCGTCGCGCGAGGCGTCGAGCGCGTCGAACGCCGCCTCGATCTCCGCGAGCGCCGGATGCACGCGCGCGAGGAACTGCGCGCCGGCCTCGGTCAGCGCGACGCGGCGCGTCGTGCGGTTGAAAAGCCTCACGCCGAGTTGGGCTTCGAGTGCGCGGACGGTTTGTGATAGCGCCGAAGTCGAGACGCCCGCAGCGGACGCCGCCCGCGTGAAGCTGCCATGGCGCGCCACGGCCGCGACCGCCAGCAGTGCGGGTAAGCGCCCAGCAAGGCCCTGCCCGGCGGTTGCTGCGGCGGAAACCGACTCCATGCCATCTCCATTGTGAAGTGCGGCTTCACAGTCATTTCAGGTGAACACGATTTTTCCACAAAAAGGAAAAGCGCAAGATGGCCTCGTGTTCACCACCGACGTCTTTTGGAGACAAGCATGAAGCTCAACAGCTATACCCTGCTCGGCCGCTCGGGGCTGCGCGTCAGCCCTATCGCCCTTGGCACGATGACGTTCGGCACCGAATGGGGCTGGGGTGCCGACGAAGCCGACGCTCAGCGGCTCTTCGACATTTATGTGGATGCGGGTGGCAATTTCATCGACACCGCCGACCTCTATACCGAAGGCACGAGCGAGAGCTGGGTGGGGCGCTTCGCGGCGGCGCGCGGCTTGCGCGAGCGCCTCGTGATCGCCACCAAGTATTCCTACAACGCGCAGAGCGGCAACCCAAACGCCGGCGGCAACCATCGCAAGAATCTGCTGCGCGCGCTCGAGGGCTCGCTCAAGCGCCTCGGCACGGATTACATCGATCTCTATTACCTGCACACGTGGGACCGCATGACGCCCGCCGACGAAGTGATGCGCGCGATGGACGACGCAGTGCGCGCGGGCAAGATCCGCTATGTGGGCCTCTCCGACGTGCCGGCCTGGTACGCGGGCCGCGCGCAGACGCTCGCCGAGTGGCGCGGCTTCGAGCCGGTCGCCGCGATGCAGCTCGAATACTCGCTGATCGAGCGTAACGCGGAGCACGAATTCGCCGATCTGGCGACGCAACTCGGCATGGGCCTCGTGCCGTGGAGTCCCCTCGGCATGGGCGTGCTATCGGGCAAGTACCGGCCAGCGCAGACGCGCGTAGAGGGCGCAGCAAGCGCATCAGGTTTCCCTGGCGTGAGCGGCGCGGGCCGCCTGCAGACGGTGGGACCGAAGCCGCCGCCCGGGTTCGACAAGCTCTCGGCGCGCAACTTCGCGATCGTCGCCGAGCTGGAGCGGGTCGCGCATGAGGCCAGCCGGCCGATGGCCCAGGTCGCGCTGAACTGGCTGTATCAGAAACGCGGAGTGGCGAGCATCATCGTGGGCGCAACGAAGGCTGGGCAGCTCGAAGAATCACTCGGGGCACTCGACTTCACGCTCGCTCCCGAATTGATCGCACGCCTCGACGCGGCCTCCGAACCGGCACACCCGTTTCCCTACTACATGTTCGCGGATGGCCATCAGGCGCGCATCCACGGCCAGGTGGACGTGAGAGCCGCGCCTTTGAATCATGCTCGCACGCAACATGTCCCGGCTCCATCGGAAGCGCAATCGTAACGAATTATCGAAGTGCATCAATATGCCGCGCCCGTAGGTGCGGCTATTTATGCACGTACGATCGTTAAATCGCGGCCAAATACGCTGCGTGGAACCGTTAATCGGGCATTTGGACAGATGCGGAGATTTAATAGTTTTAACTCTTATTTCCGTTTCCGCGTCAACGCCTACGCATAATGGGTCGTTATAGGGAAATGACGGCCGCCTGCCATGCACGCAAGGCAGCCCGCGCGGCGGCACCATGCCGCTACGGCGCGACACGGCGGCTGGCACAAGCCAGGCCTCATGGCCGGAGGCAGGGTGACGAGGGGTTGTGCGGATGTGGCAGTCACCACATGCCGGATTCACTGAATTGCGAGATTCAGACAGCATGTGACGCAAGCAAGGGGATCCAAATAATTATATTCCTGCATCGTTAATCATTTGTCTGGCTGTGCGCATAAAGCAACACGCGCGCCGGAAAAGCACTGTTACGGTAAGCGGGACTAGCGCGATTGAAGTAGCGAGCCGGATAATTGGCTTACACAGGAGAAAGATCATGGATGCCAAACCGCCAAGGATTCCGACCCCGGACCAAGTCTTCAGCCCGGATCCGGAACCGGTGGCCGTAGAGTTTCTCGGCGACGAATTGCCTGCTCATGTGCGGGCATTTCTTGACGAGCAACGCAAGGCTCACGAACAGAAGTAACGGGGAAGCGCCCACTCTCGCGCACGCGTGTTCACGCACGTGGTGCGCCTGCGCACATATTGAGATATGCGCGCGTGGGTATGCGCGGCTAGCAGTCCGAGGCATGCCCTTTCGCTCCTGCCTCCCACGCTCGATGGCGAGCGCACCGTTGCGCGGTCATCGACGATGAGCGCAGCATCACCGGACGTAAGCCCTCCATAACCGGCTATGCTTCGCTTTTCCCTGCCGGCTTCATTGCACTCGATGATATTCCTTACCCGCGCGAGCGCCCGTTGCGCTGCCGCGTTGCTCTTCGCCCTGCCGATTGCGTCCGTCCACGCCGACGGTGACGATACCGCGCTCACCAACCTCGTCGCGCTCGTTTCGCAGCGACTCGCGCTCGCTGAGCCGGTTGCGCAATGGAAATGGCAGCACCACAAGCCGATCACCGACACGCCCCGTGAAGACGCCCTGCTTGCCGACGTACAAAAGCGCGCTACGGCGGCCGGTGTCGATCCGGCCTTTGCGCGGGCGTTCTTCCGCGATCAGATCGACGCGAGCACGCAAGTTCAGAAGTCGCTGTTCGACACCTGGGGCGCCTCGCAGGCTCCCACCGGCCCTGCGCCGGATCTCGCCACGGTCACGCGGCCACAACTCGATCAGTTGACCGCACGACTGATCGGCGCGCTTGCACGCGTCCAGTTGCTGCGCAGCGCACCGGATTGCCCGGCACGCGTTGCACGGTCAGTTGCGAACTGGAGGGAACTCACTCGATACGACTCCGCGCACACGAATGCGATGAATCAAGCGCTGGGGCATGTTTGCGCGTCGGGCGGCGTGGGCGGGCTTGCCTGAGCACGGCAGCGCCGTTTAACCACACGCCTCAAGCCGCGCTCGTGAGGTTCTCCGCTTCGGAAAACTGCAGCACCTGCACGCGCAGGCCACGCTCAAAGCGGCTTTGCAGGATGCGCCAGGTCGAGAGCTCGAACGCTCGCTCGGCGTGAGCGGCCGCCAGCGACGCTGCCTCCGCCACGCTGGCGAACGAGCCGACATAACACCAGCGGTCGATCAGATGGAACACTTCGGCGCCGCTCGTCGTATCGTGCTCCTCGATGAGCACCGCGCCACCGTACGGCCATGGCGCCCCACCAAGGTCGGCCGGATCGCGCTTCGACACGCGTGGCACGCGATTGAACGACGGCCTGAGCGTGGCGATCCACTGCGCCTCGACAAGGAGCGCGCCCAGTTCGCCGCCCGTCGCGCGCCACTCCACTCTGCGCACCTGCTCCACCATGCGCTGTTCGCGCGAAGAACGCCGCTCGCCCGCCAGGTGCGCACGCACGCGCTGGCGCACGCGCACGCTGCGGCCGACATAGAGCGGCACGTCGTTCTCGCCATAGAACACGTACACGCCGTGACCGGCCGGCGCCGTCTCGATCACTTCATCGGTGATATCGCCAGCTAGCACGTGACGGCGGGTCGTGCGCTCTATCTGCGCCGCTAGCGCCTCCGAGGGCACGAGCGTCGGCAGGCGCTGCCAGAACTGCCAGAGGAGATCGGCGTCGGCCAGCGCGCGGTGCCGGTCGGAAGGCACGAGCGCATGTCGCTCGACCAGCGCGTCGAGACCGTGACGTTTCTCGCCCGGGAAGAGCGCGCGCGACAGGCGCACCGTACACAGCACGTCGGGATTGAAGGAATAGCCCGCTCGATCGAACTCGGCGCGCAGGAAGCCGCGATCGAACGCAGCGTTGTGTGCGATGAAGAGCTTGCCGGCCAGCCGCTCATGGAGCCCGGCGGCGATGTCGACAAAGCGTGGCGCGCCGCGCACCATCTGGTCCGTTATGCCTGTGAGCTGCTGGATGAAGGGCGGGATCACCTGGCCGGGATCGACGAGCGTGCTCCACCGTGTCACCTGCCCGCCCGTCACCTCCACGATGCCGACCTCGGTGATCCGGTGCTCGCCTACCGATCCGCCCGTTGTCTCGAGATCCACGAAAACGAGAGGAAGATCGCCGGCGATCCGGATGGCGCTCGAGGGAAATTCTGACATGGTGAAAACAGCGAGAAATGGAAAACGGCCCAAGTATGCACTGTTTGGACCACGTGCGCGGAGGGTCGCGGCAGGGCGAGTTACATCTGCGGCTTTATTGCAAAAGCCCGAATCGGGAGCGCGCGGAAATCTCAGGGTTTTCCCGATTTAATGCTCGAGCCAAAAATGCGAGCCGCATTATTGCCGGAATATCAATATGTCAAAAATAAAAAACCCCGGGGTTTGCCCGGGGCTCGGTCCTGCGTGAGCGCTCGCGCAGCGAGCCATGCTCACAGCGGCTGGATGTTCGCGGCCTGCTTGCCCTTCGGGCCGACCTTGACGTCGAACGAGACACGCTGGTTCTCCTTCAACGACTTGAAGCCGTCGGCGCGGATTTCCGAGAAGTGCGCGAACAGATCGTCGCCGCCGGCGTCAGACGTGATGAAGCCAAAGCCCTTCGCATCATTGAACCATTTGACGATACCGGTTTCCATGTTTCAGTTTCCTTCGAGATTTTTAATGACGCGGGTTTAACCCACACGCCGTAAGCCAGCCAATTCCGCTGTCCCATGTCAGTAAATCCTGCTTATAGGAAGTACTGCGGAACAAAAATCAGCTGTGTCGTTATACGGGGAACGACAATCGTCAGTCAAGCGAATTTTTTATAACAGCATTCCCGATTCGACGATAAAAGCGGTGCGCATCAAAAGCTCTTCAAAAAATGCCATGCCCGATGAATCGATATAGGGATCCGTCATTTTTACCCGATTATCTTCACCACGTCACTTTTACCGGAGCGCTAACCTTGAATGTAACAAATCGTGTCAAACGTAAGTGTTTCCACCGGTTGTTCAAGTAATACATTCAATTCATGATTGATATTGTTTACGGCATCGGAGGTCATCATGCTCACAACTCTGCGGCGTTGGATGCATTGGCTCGTGCAAACAGAAGGCATCGCATCGATGGCTGAAGAAGCCGAGGCCTACGGCTCATGGCACGGCGACCACTGGCACAACCTGCTGTGTTCCCCTATGGACGCGCGGCACTACGTAATGGAAGATTGGAGCTTGCAGCCGGAACCGCCGCAAGCGGGCGCCAGATAAGGCTCGATCTGGACGCGGGCAAAAAAAAGCGCGGCTGGTAGGCCGCGCTGACAAAGGTTTGGAGATCTTTTTCGTCAACGAAAAAGTCTGCTTCGGAAAGCAGTCGTTGGAGTATAGCCGCACTCACATCTGATCATTAAGTATGCGGCGCACAATCATCTGTTACGCTGAGCGCAATAATCAGGCAGGCCCGATTTAATCCGCGTTGCGCAATCAATTGTTGTAGCGATCGCACAACGCTCGCGTGATTGACATCCTCAGCCCGATCCACAGAAATTCGCTCAAAGCCTTTACCAGCAGGGCTTAACGAGAGCGAAACAATAATTTCTGATCGCGCAATACTTTATTGCGAAAATCGGAATACCTCCTTCTCAAGCACCCTCTCTACACTCTGGCTGTCTGGAAACCGACTCGGACGGATTATTTCGTACCGCGCGAACTTCGCCTCTCGCTGCACTTCGCGCGGACGGTTTCCCAAACGGGGTTCAACGAAACCCACCTCTGTTCTCGGAGTTTACAAAGATGAAAAAGACTCTCATGGTCGCTGCCCTGACGGGCGTTTTTGCATCGGCTGCGCACGCGCAAAGCAGCGTTACGCTGTACGGCCTCATCGACGCAGGCATCACGTACTCGAACAACCAGCGAGTGAGCGCTACGAGCGGTCACAGCGCCTGGCAAGCCACGAGCGGCACGGTCAACGGCAGCCGTTGGGGCCTGCGCGGTTCTGAAGACCTCGGTGGCGGTCTGAAGGCCATCTTCACGTTGGAAAACGGCTTCAACATCGACAACGGCGCATCGAAGCAGTCGGGTCGTATGTTCGGCCGTCAGGCTTTCGTGGGTCTTGCGAGCGACCAGTTCGGCGCCGTGACCCTCGGCCGCCAGTATGACTCGGTCGTCGACTATCTCGCACCGCTGTCGAACACCGGCACGCAATACGGCGGCACGATCGCTGCACACCCGTTCGATAACGACAACCTGAACAACTCGGTTCGTTTCAACAACACGATCAAGTACTCGAGCGTCAACTACGCTGGCTTCAAGTTCGGCGGCACGTACTCGTTCTCGAACAGCACCGAATTCGCGAACAACCGTGCGTACAGCTTCGGTGGTACGTACAACTGGGGCGGCCTGAATGTTGCAGCCGGCTACCTGCAGCTGAACAACGACATCCACAATCTGCAAGTCTCGTCGTCGTCGTTCTCGGGCGCACAAACGGGTGAGTGGACGTTCGCGGCAGGCACTCAGCGCACGTTCGGCGGCGGCGTAAACTACACGTTCGGCCCGGCAACGGCTGGCTTCGTGTACACGCAGACGAACCTGACCAACACGGTCCCGGGCGTCGGCATCTCCCCGGGGCAGTCGGGCACGACCAACGGTATTGGCTTCAACGCCAACAGCGCCCGCTTCCAGAACTTCGAAGGCAACATCCGTTACGCTCTGACCCCGGCTATCAGCCTGGCTGGCGCGTACACGTACACCCGTACGAACTTCGGCGGCGGCGTGAACCCGAACTACAACACGGTTTCGCTGCAGTCGGACTACGCGCTGTCGAAGCGCACCGACATCTACCTGCAAGGCAACTGGCAGCACGTCTCGTCGAACTCGGAGAACATCGGACCGTACCTGAACGGCCTGACGTCGGCTTCGGCTACGCAAGACCAGGTCGCTGTGACGGTTGGTATGCGTCACCGCTTCTAAGCAGTATGCTGCTGGCCGTTTCGGCCAGCGCTACAGCTCAAAAGGCGCCGCTTGCGGCGCCTTTTTTCATTTGTGCGCCCAGCATGGGCGCACTCCTGCGGGTGCAAGTCCCGCCATAAGCTGGTCACAGCGAATGAAGTGAAGCGCAACTGCATGAGGGTGACTGAATGTGGGGAGGAAGCGTGGAGCGTAAATCGCGAGCCGATGAACA
>NZ_DATJWR010000217.1:0-4061 GCF_035501035.1 Paraburkholderia sp. | reverse complement strand
GGTATCGGCCTCGACATCGACAATCCGCACGAGCTCGGCCTGCTGTTGGCCCGCGAGGGAGACACGCACGCCCAGCGCCTGCTGCGGTCGTGGGACTACCACGCAGATTCCAAAGCGGTGCCGGCGATCTCGAAATGAAAGCGGCCCGTCACCAGCAAGCTGCGGAAGTCCACGTAATTCCGGTGCGCGGAATTCCCGAAATCAAGCCTGGAGATTCGCTTGCGGAAATCGTTCTGGCCGCGGTTACCGGCGCCAACCTGCAATTCAGCGCAGGCGACATTCTTATACTGAAGCACAAGATTGTTTCCAAGGCCGAAGGACGCATGGTTAGGCTCGACTCGGTGAAGCCCTCACGACGTGCGCTGGCTACCGCTCGCCGCAACGCCACCGACGCGCGGGTAATCGAGCTTGCATTGCGCGAAGCCAAACGAGTGCTGCGCGACAAACATGTGCTTATCACCGAGACGCAGCATGGATTCGTGTGCGCCAACAGTGGCGTCGACGTCTCGAACGTCGATGGCGGCGAGTCGGCGGTGCTGCTGCCGGTCGATGCTGACGCATCGGCCGCGCGAATTCATCGCAGATTAAAGAAGCTGACGGGCCTGCACATCCCGGTCATCATCGCCGATAGCTTCGGCCGGGCATGGCGCGTGGGATTGTGCGATATGGCGATCGGCGTCGCGGGCATGCGCGCCCTGCTTGACTATCGCGGCAAGCGCGATGATTACGGTCATGTGCTGCACGCGACGGAGCACGCCGTGGCTGATGAGCTGGCTGCGATGGCGGGCCTGGTGTGCGGCAAAGATGCGCGGGTTCCGGCTTGTATAATCCGGGGTTACGCCTATATGCGCGGCGCGGGAAGCGCGCGCCAACTGGTGCGTCCCGCGGACAAAGATCTGTTTCGCTAACCTGCTTTCCTTCAACCCGGGAGTTCGGCCTTATGCACGACTTGAGCTGGTGCCGGCAAGACACGCTTCGCGCGACGAGCTGGAGCGATGTTCAAGGCAGAGTTTCACAGCCTGTCCGATCTGCACTCGACAAAGTTTTGGAAACGCAAGATGGTGCGTCGCTCACTCGCGATGAGCAGTTGCCGCTGGCGCATGCGTCGGGAGACGACCTGTTCGGATTGGTTGTGGCCGCGAATGAGTTGCGGCGCCAGATCGTCGGCGAGACCGTCACCTACGTCGTGACGCGCAACATCAACTTCACCAACGTCTGCATCGTTGGCTGCAAGTTTTGTGCGTTTGCCGTGGGCCCGCGGCATGACACGGCGTACTTCCTGTCTCTGGACGAGATCGCGGAGAAAGTGCGCGAGGCTGCCCGCTGGGGGGCGACCGAAGTTTGCATCCAGGGCGGGCTGCCACGCGATCTTCCGCCCTTCTACTATCGCGACATCCTGCGCGCGGTAAAAGCCGCCGTGCCTACGATGCACTGCCACGCCTTCTCGCCGATGGAGATGCTCTATGGCGTCGAGCTCACCGGCATGAGCGTGCGCGAATACCTGCTCATGCTGAAAGATGCCGGGCTCGACACGCTTCCCGGCACCGCCGCGGAGATCCTCGATGATGATGTGCGACACCTCCTGTCGCGCAACAAGCTGAGTGTCGCGCAGTGGCGCGAGATCATCGAGACCGCTCATGAGTGCGGCATCCGCAGCACTTCAACCATGATGTATGGACATTCGGAACAGCCCGAGCAGTGGGTGAATCAGCTTCGGCTGTTGCGGGAGATCCAGTCGAAGACCGGAGGCTTTACCGAGTTTGTGCCGCTGGGATTCATCCACGACAACACGCTGCTGTATGAGCAGGGACTGGCGCGCGCGGGCGCAACGCTGGAAGAGCATATGAAGGTGCACGCCCTGGCGCGCGTGATGCTCGCCGGATCGATTGATCACATTCAGGTATCGTGGGTGAAGCTGGGTCGCGACGTTTCGCAACTTACGCTGCTGGCCGGCGCCGACGATTACGGCGGCACGCTGTTCGAAGAGAACATCTCGCGGTTGGCGGGCGCTGCCTTTGGCCAATATGTCTCGAGCGACGAATTTCAAGAGCGCATTCTTGAGTTGGGACGCATTCCTGCACAGCGCAATACCACCTATACGAAGCTGATGTATCCGCAGCCTCCGGTGGCGACGGGGAGCGCCGCATGATCGCCATCGTTGGCGGTACAGGGCCGGAAGGATCGGGATTGGCGATACGATGGGCACGCGCCGGCGAATCGGTGATCATCGGCTCCCGTGACGCCGAGCGCGCTCGGGCAGCAGCGGCGCAGATTGCGGAGAAGGCAGGCGCGCTGGCGAGCGTCGAAGGCGCCGGCAATGTCACTGCCGTGAAGATGTGCGACGTTGTGGTAGTGACGGTTCCCTTCGCCGGGCAAGCTGACTTGTTGAAGGAACTGAAGCCGTCGTTCCGCACCGGTACCGTGCTGATCGATGCGACCGTTCCGCTGGCAACCGCGGTCGGCGGGCGCCCGACACGGGTGCTTGGGGTTTGGCAGGGCTCAGCGGCGGAGCAGGCGCAGGAAGTTGTCGGCAAGAATGTTGCGGTTGCGGCGGCATTTCATTCGCTGTCATCCACGGTGCTCGCGGGCGAGGATGACGTCGATTGCGACGTGATTGTATGCAGCGACGATGACCGCGCACGGCAGGTCGCGTCGGAGCTGGCAGCGAAGATTCCTGGCGTACGCGCCATCGACGGCGGCAAGCTGGAAAATGCGCGCATCGTGGAAGCCATGACGGCGCTGCTCATCACACTCAACATCCGGCATAAGGTACACGGCGCGGGCTGGCGGGTCACGGGGCTGGGGATCTAGCGCTCACTCTTCGCGCACTTCGCCGCTGATCCACGCCAGGTATTCTTCACTGCCGCCTTCGACTGAGAGCTCGACCCGCTCCGGCAGCTCATAAGGATGCAGCTCCTCGAACGCTGTCTCTAAGCGAGCCGCCTGGTCGGCGGTGGTTTTGATGACGAGCAGGAATTCGGTTTCGCGTTCGAGCTTCCCTTTCCAGCGATAGACCGAGCGGATGGGCCCGACGATGTTGACACACGCTGCCAGGCGGCGCTCGACCAGCGCGGAGGCCATTTCCATGGCCTTTGGTTCATCGGCAACGGTCGTCAGAACGATTCGCGGTTCAGCCATGAGAAAATTCCTCCCAGCGTGTGCGGAAATAGTTTAGTGCACGGGTTCGTGTGGTCGCGGAAAGCAAGTCCCTCGCTCCGCTCAGGATGACAAGTTCAGCATAGAAGGCTAAGCGAACTGGTATCCCACTCCTCGATGGCTTGGTTAACAATTCCCGCAACTTTGATGCTGAACTTGGTTCCCCTCCCGCGGCTTCGCCTTTCGTTCGCTTGACCCTGTGTCAGAACCGACGTTCACTGGCATGGGGAGTATTTTCTTTGAGCTTTACAGTAAGAATTGCCGGAAAGTGGTTGCACCGTATGCGCCGGATACTGGCCACCCTGTGCATCGCCCTGCTTGCCGTGGCAGCCGGGTACAAGGTGGTCTACGGACGTAACGGCATGATTGTCTACAAGGCCAAACGCGCCGAATATCAGCACCTGCAGCAGGACATCGCCGACGAAAACCAGCGCCACCAGGAGCTGGAGGACCGGGTGAGATCATTGCAAAGCGATCCCAAGGCCATCGAGAAAGAGGCGCGCGAGCAGCTCGGCTACGTCCGCCCAGGCGAGAAGATCCTGGTGCAGCGGCCACCGCGCGTGGATGTGCATGCTGCCGCTGCCGTCGCGCAAAGCCAGCCTGTAGCTCCCTGACCTGGGTTCCGCTGGCCCCGTCCCTGCCTGCGATAAACTGTCGAATCGAGTCATGGACATCGACACCCTGCGCAAACATTGCTTGTCCTTTCCTCACGTCACGGAGAATGTGCAGTGGGGATACGATCTCGTGTTCAAAGTTGACGGCAGGATGTTCGCCGTTGCACCGCTCGAGGTTGCTCCCGTGCGGCTGTCGTTCAAGTGCTCGCCGGAAACGTTCGCCGAGCTGTGCGAGCGCGAGGGCGTGAGACCCGCGCCCTACATGGCGCGCGCGCAGTGGGTCGCGCTTGA
>NZ_DATJWR010000216.1:0-7851 GCF_035501035.1 Paraburkholderia sp. | reverse complement strand
GGCGCGCGGCTCAAACGAGCCGCAGATAGATGAGTTCGCGCTTGATATACGCGTAGAAGATCGGCGCGGCGATCACGCCCTGGAGGCCGAAGGCGGCTTCCATCACGAGCATCGCGACGAGCAGTTCCCACGTGCGCGCCTCGATCTGGCCGCCCACGATGCGCGCGTTCAGGAAGTATTCGAGCTTGTGGATCACGATGAGGAACACGAGCGCCGTGACCGCGGCGGGCAGGTTCACGGTGAGCGCGATGGCGACGATCAGCGTGTTCGAGATCAGGTTGCCGATCACGGGCAGCAGGCCCACGACGAAAGTCACCACGACAAGCATCTTCGCGAGCGGCAGCGGCGCGTGAAAGAGCGGCAGCACGAGCAGCAGGAAGAGGCCGGTGAAGACCGTGTTGATGGCCGAAATCTTCACCTGGGCGAACACGATGCGGCGAAACGCGTCGGTGAAGCGCGCCACGCGCGTGACGAACGCGGTGGAAAGCGGCAGCCGCGTGGCGTTCTTCTGCGCGCCAATGGCGATGATCGCGCCGATGATCATGCCGATCACGATATGCCCGAAAACGCGCGCGGCGCTCTTGCCGCCCTGGCCGAGCTGGGTGGCGTGCTCGTGCATGAGCGCGAGCGCCTTGACCTTCAGCTGGTCGACGTCCACGGGCAGATACGCGGCGACGGATTCGGGAATGCGCCCGCGCGCCTGGTCGACGAACGTCATCATCTGCGACATCACTTTCTGCACGCTCGGCACGTCGTCCTCGAAGTGCTCGATGATGCCGACCGTGAGTCCCGTGAGCGTGCCCACGATCACGATGGAGAGCAGCACCACCGAAAGCCAGCGTGCGCGGCTGCTCGACATGCGCCGCTCGATCAGCGGCGAGATGGTATGGACGAGCTGGTAGACGAGCATCCCCGCGAGCAGCGCGCCGAGCAGGTTCAGGTGCAGCACCGCCCACATTCCGGCAAGCGCGGCCATATAGCTGCCGATCTCCACTGCAGAAAGCTTCGGCAGGCTCATGTCGCTCGTGAGCCTGACCGGCCTCGGCCGCAGGTCGCGCACCTGTTTATCTTCGGTCGCTTCGTTGCGCTTGACCATGTTGGATGTATTCCGTCTCCAGACCGCGGGAACGCAGCGTCCCCGATTCGTTGTTGCTACAGCTTTTTCTACTGCCAGGTTTCCCGGCTACTTTCCCGTGGCGGTGTCGAGCGCGGCAATCTGGCGCTTGAGCAGCGGCGCGAGATAGCGGCCCGTGAAACTCGCCTTCGACTTCACCACCTGCTCGGGCGTCCCCTGGGCCACGATCTGGCCGCCGCCCGCGCCACCCTCGGGGCCCATGTCCACGATCCAGTCGGCGGTTTTGATGACATCGAGATTATGCTCGATGATGACCACCGTGTTGCCCTGGTCGCGAAGCCGGTGGATCACCTCCAGCAACAGCGCGATGTCGTGGAAGTGCAGACCCGTGGTCGGCTCGTCGAGTATATACAGCGTGCGGCCCGTGTCCCGCTTGGATAGCTCAAGCGAAAGCTTCACCCGCTGCGCCTCGCCGCCCGAGAGCGTCGTGGCCGACTGGCCGAGGCGGATGTAGCCAAGGCCCACGTCGAGCAGCGTCTTCAGCTTGCGCGCCACCACCGGCACCGCCTTGAAGAACTCATAGGCCTGCTCGACCGTCATGTCGAGCACTTCGCTGATGTTCCGTCCCTTGTACTGAATCTCCAGCGTCTCGCGGTTGTAGCGCTTGCCGTGGCAGACGTCGCATGGCACGTAGACGTCCGGCAGGAAGTGCATTTCCACTTTCAGCACGCCGTCGCCCTGGCAGCTCTCGCAGCGGCCGCCCTTCACGTTGAAGGAAAAACGGCCCGATTCGTAGCCGCGCTCCTTGGCCGCCGGCACGCCGGCGAATAGTTCGCGGATCGGCGTGAAGAGGCCGGTGTAGGTGGCCGGGTTCGAGCGCGGCGTGCGGCCGATCGGCGATTGATCGACGTTGATGACCTTGTCGAAGTGCTCGAGGCCCTCGATCGCCTCGAACGGTGCCGGTTGCGCCGACGACCCATACAGATGCTGCGACACGGCGTGGTAGAGCGTGTCGTTGATGAGCGTGGACTTGCCTGAGCCGGAAACGCCCGTCACGCAGGTGAGCAGCCCCACCGGCAGGTCGAGCGTCACGTGCTTGAGATTGTTGCCGTGCGCCTCGACGATGCGCAGGCGCCGCTCGTCGGCCTCCTTGCGCTCGTCCGGGTATTCGATGCGGCGCGCGCCCGAGAGGTACTGCCCGGTCATCGAGGCCGGATCGTGCTCGACCTCCCCCGGTGTGCCCTGCGCAATCACCATGCCGCCGTGCTCGCCCGCGCCGGGGCCCATGTCGACCACGTAGTCGGCCATGCGGATCATGTCCTCGTCGTGCTCGACGACGATCACCGAATTGCCGAGGTCGCGCAGGTGCTTGAGCGTGGAGATGAGGCGGTCGTTGTCGCGCTGGTGCAGGCCGATGGACGGCTCGTCGAGCACGTACATCACGCCCGTGAGGCCCGAGCCGATCTGCGAGGCGAGGCGAATGCGCTGCGCCTCGCCGCCGGAAAGCGTCTCCGCGCTGCGATCGAGCGACAGGTAGTCGAGCCCGACGTTGTTGAGGAACATGAGGCGCGCGACGATCTCCTTGACCACCTTGTCTGCGATCTCGCGCTTGGCGCCCTCGAGGTGCAGCGTCTGGAAATAGCCGAGCGTGTCGCGCAGCGGCCAGCCGCTCACCTCGTAGATGGCGCGCGCGTCTTCTCCCGCGCCGCCGATGCGCACGAAGCGCGCCTCGCGGCGCAGGCGCGTGCCTTCGCAGTGCGGGCAGGCCTGGTTGTTCTGATACTTGGCGAGCTCCTCGCGCACCGCGGCCGAATCGGTCTCGCGGTAGCGGCGCTCCAGGTTCGGGATGATCCCTTCGAATACGTGCTCGCGCACCGAGGTGCGGCCGCGCTCGTTGATGTACGAGAACGGAATCTGCTGCTTGCCCGAGCCGTAGAGCAGGATCTTGCGCACTTTCTCGGGCAGGTCCTCGAATGCCGTGTCGATGTCGAACTCGTAGAACGCCGCGAGGCTCTGCAGCATCTGGAAGTAGAACTGGTTGCGCCGGTCCCAGCCCTTCACGGCGCCCGCCGCGAGCGAGAGCGACGGGTGCGCCACCACGCGCTTCGGATCGAAGAACGTGATCTGGCCGAGGCCGTCGCACTCGGGGCACGCGCCCATCGGGTTGTTGAACGAGAAGAGGCGCGGCTCCAGCTCGGGCAGCGAGTACGAGCAGATCGGGCAGGCGAACTTCGAGCTGAACAGGTGCTCCCGGTTCGTGTCCATTTCGAGCGCGATGGCGCGGCCGTCGGCCAGACGCAGCGCGGTCTCGAACGACTCCGCGAGGCGCTGCTTCATGTCGGGGCGCACCTTCAGGCGGTCCACCACGACGTCGATGGTGTGGCGCTCGCTCTTCTTGAGCTTGGGCAGCGACTCCACCTCGTAGATCCTGGCCTCCCCTTCGTTGGCCGTGCCGCCGCCCGAGCGCACGCGAAAGCGCACGAAACCCTGCGCCTGCATGTCGTCGAAGAGCTCGGCGTGCTCGCCCTTGCGGTCGACGACCACGGGCGCGAGGATCATCAGCTTCGTTTCGTCGGGCAGCGCGAGCGCGGCGTCCACCATCTGCGAGACGCTTTGCGCCTCCAGCGGGATTTCGTGATCCGGACAGTAGGGCGTGCCCACGCGCGCGTAAAGCAGCCGCAAGTAGTCGTGGATCTCGGTGACGGTGCCGACCGTCGAACGCGGATTGTGCGAGGTGGCCTTCTGCTCGATGGAAATTGCCGGCGACAGACCCTCGATCAGGTCGACGTCGGGCTTTTCCATCAATTGCAGGAACTGGCGCGCGTAGGCCGAGAGGCTCTCCACATAGCGCCGCTGGCCTTCGGCATAGAGCGTGTCGAACGCGAGCGAAGACTTGCCCGAGCCCGAAAGCCCGGTGATCACCACGAGCTTGTGGCGCGGCAGGTCCAGATTGACGTTCTTCAGGTTGTGGGTTCGGGCCCCACGGATACGGATCTGTTCCATGAACCTGCGGGAGAAAGGGAGACCAAACCTGCTACTATAGCGACTTTTCCAGACCGCCGTTACGGCTTGCTGACGGTCTTTGAAAGGGCCCGGAGCGGCAAGTGAAAGGGCCTCGAAAGAGGCGAGTCAGGGAGCGTCCCGGTCATGAACGAGCGGGTAGCGGCGATCCAAACATTTAACGCTCCGATGTCCTCCAAATCACCCGCTACCTCCTCACGCATGAGCGCGCCCGAACTGCGCGCGACCGTGTCGCTCGCCGCGATCTTCGCGCTGCGCATGCTGGGTCTGTTCATGATCATGCCGGTGTTTTCGGTCTACGCGAAAACCATTCCCGGCGGCGACAACCTGCTGCTCGTCGGCATCGCGCTCGGCGCCTACGGCGTCACGCAGTCGCTTCTCTACATCTTCTACGGCTGGGTTTCCGACATGGTGGGCCGCAAGCCCGTCATCGCAACTGGCCTCGTGATCTTCGCGATAGGCAGCTTCGTGGCGGCCGGCGCGCACGACATGACGTGGATCATCGTCGGCCGGGTCATCCAGGGCATGGGCGCCGTGTCGTCGGCGGTGCTCGCGTTCATCGCCGACCTGACCGCCGAGGAGCACCGCACCAAAGCCATGGCGATGGTGGGGGGCTCGATCGGCGTGTCGTTCGCCGTCGCTATCGTGGGCGCGCCGATCGTGTTCCATTGGGTCGGCATGAGCGGCCTGTTCACGCTGGTGGGCGTGTTCTCGATTCTCGCAGTGGGCGTGGTGATCTGGGTCGTACCCGATTCGCCGAAGAAACCCGTGCACGTGCGCGCCCCGTTCGCCGAAGTGCTGCACAACGTCGAGCTGCTGCGCCTGAACTTCGGCGTGCTCGTGCTGCATGCCACGCAAACGGCGCTCTTTCTCGTCGTGCCGCGCCTGCTGGTGGATGCGGGCCTGCCGGTCGCGTCGCACTGGAAAATTTACCTGCCGGTCATGGGCCTCGCGTTCGTCATGATGGTGCCGGCCATCATCGCCGCGGAGAAGCGGGGCAAGATGAAGGCCGTGCTCGTCTCGGCCATTGGTCTTATCCTGATCGGCCAGCTGTTGCTCGGCTCGCTCGCGCATACACTTGTCATCGTGTCGGCCGTGCTGTTCGTGTACTTCCTCGGCTTCAACATCCTCGAGGCGTCGCAGCCTTCGCTCGTCTCGAAGCTCGCGCCGGGCAACCGCAAGGGTGCGGCCACGGGCGTGTACAACACCACGCAATCGATCGGGCTTGCGCTCGGCGGCGTGGTGGGCGGCTATCTGCTCAAGCACGAGGGTGCGAGCGCGGTGTTCTACGCGTGCTCGGGGCTCGTCTTGTGCTGGCTTATAATCGCGGCCAATATGAAGGCGCCGCCCAGGCGGGCCTGAAGTCGAATCTGCGCGAACCAGGGTTCGCAACAACGCAGTTCAACGCAATTCAACGTAATTCGCGGAGGCGGTCCGCACCCGGCGATGGCGCATAGAGTGCTCGCTGGCGCGCACCGCGCGGCCGCTCCTCGCAACGGAATCAAACAGGAGAAATTCATGGCATCCGTGAACAAGGTGATCCTCGTCGGCAACCTCGGCGCCGATCCGGAAGTGCGCTATCTGCCGAGCGGCGATGCCGTGGCGAACATCCGGCTCGCCACGACGGACCGCTACAAGGACAAGGCGTCCGGCGAGTTCAAGGAAATGACCGAATGGCACCGCGTGTCGTTTTTCGGGCGTCTGGCCGAGATCGTCTCGGAGTACCTGAAGAAGGGCTCGTCGGTGTATATCGAAGGCCGCATCCGCACGCGCAAGTGGCAGGCGCAGGACGGCACCGACCGTTATTCGACGGAAATCGTCGCTGACCAGATGCAGATGCTCGGCGGCCGCAGCGGCGGCGCTTCGATGGGTGGCGACATGGGCGACGACGGCGGCTACAGCCGTGAGCCGTCCGCACCGCGCGGCGGTGGCCGCGCTTCGGCTGGCGGCGGCGCGCCGCGTGCGAGCGGTGGTGGCGGCGGCGCAGCAGGCGGGCGTTCGAGCGCACCGGCCGGCGGCGGCTTCGACGAGATGGATGACGATATTCCATTTTAATAGGCACTTTTAGGAAGTGTAATTAGCAGGCCTGCAACCCGCCGTGGCTGCGGGCCTTTTTCTTATATACATTTTTTAAACGCTCCGGTATCGTCCTGCGAACCGGGCACTTTTGAAAATGTAAATAAATGGCCGAGCGCTACACCGTCAGGAACCCCGTTTTCGAGTCAGGCGAGCGCTTCCCGATGCTGGTCAATGTCTGCACCGGCGTTCCGCTGTTCGAGCCGACTGTCTTCGCACTTACCGAATTCCGGGCGCGCAACCGGGCGAGCGCCACCATAGAGCAGGTCCTGCGCGCGCTGAAGGTGTTCCTGCTTTTCTGCGACATGTATCAAATCGACCTGACCGAGCGCATGCTGGACGGGCGGCTGCTCGAGCTGGGCGAGCTCGACGCGCTTGTACAGCTGTGCCGCCTTCCAATGCCCGATATCGAGGCACAGGTCGATGCCAGCCCAAACGTGGCCGGGCCTGCGGTCGTTTCCCTCGAAAATTACCGGGCCAGGGCAAACAAAGCCATTCCTGAAGTCGCCGGGGATACCGCTGGCGTGCGGATTCGGTATATCCGGCAGTTCGTCGGCTGGTTGGCCGACAGATGTGTGCTGAGTCTGAGCGCGCGACACCCGTCGCGCGCGGCGTTGCTCAGCGCGAGGGAGATTGTGACCTCCGGCTTGACCGCCCGTGTCCCTGATGACAAAGGCCGCAACAGGGCACGTGGCCGAAGGGCGCTGGATGAGGCGGCACAGGAGCGTCTGTGGCAAATCGTTGATGTGAATTCGCCAGAGAATCCGTGGGAAGGCCGGCACGCGCGGGTGCGCAACGAACTCATCGTGCGCTGGTTCATGGGGCTTGGCGTCCGGCGCGGCGAACTTCTCGGCGTGAAGGTCAGGGATATGAATTTCCGGGCGAATGAAGTGTTCATTGCCCGGCGCGCGGATGACCCGAATGACCCACGCGTCCACCAGCCCAATGCCAAGACGGCCGACCGCCTCCTGGCTATCAGCGCCGATTTGGCGCAGCGCACGCGGCACTACATCTTTGAGGAACGGCGCCGCTTTCCCGCCGCACGAAAGCACGAGTTCCTCTTCGTCGCGAATGGCGGGGCGCCGCTCTCGCTTCGCGGACTCAACAAGATATTCGATGTGCTCAACGCAAGGCATCCCGACTTGCTGGGTCTCTTTCCGCACCTGTTCCGCCACACGAACAACTACAACTTCTCGAAGGTCGCCGACGAACAAGGCATGGACCCCGAAGTGGAAAAGAAGGCGCGGTCGCACATTATGGGCTGGTCGGAGACCTCCGGCACAGCGGAAACCTACACCCGGCGGGAAATCGAACGAAAAGCGCGCGAGGCCTCGCTACAACTGCAGAACAAGATGGTGAAACCACTCAATGATAGCGAATAGCGGTATTACCTCGGCGGTCCGCCTGCCGTATTTAGGCACTCTCCCGGAGATTTCCAAGGCGCGCGGTGGTTCGCTGTTTCAGCCGCACCTCGACCTCTGGGAGCTGAGGGAGGGTACACATGAACTCAAGCTTCATTTCTATGAACTGCCTGAACTTGAACCGGGATTTAAGAGCGCGTTCAAAGCAGCGTTGCTCTGGTACGCACAAAATAAGTCAACACGGCACCTTGGCAACATGTTTTATCGTGCCAAAGACCTGTTTCTCTTCAAGCGAAATGCGACACGCGAGCCAGTAGC
>NZ_DATJWR010000215.1:0-23249 GCF_035501035.1 Paraburkholderia sp. | reverse complement strand
CGATGCACACCGCTTTCGCAGGCAACGCCCGCGTGTGCGTGAACGTGCTGCCCGGCGAGCACGAGCTGCTTGCGAAGCATTTCGCGGGCCTCACGCAGTTGCCCATGGAAGCGCGCTTCGATCTGCCGCTCTGGGACGATGGCGAGCAAGGCGTGCCCGTGCTGCGCGATGCGCTCGCGAGCCTGCAGGGCGAGATCGTCGAGCTGAAGGAAGTTGGCTCGCATTCGGTCATGTTCGTGAAGGTGACCCAGATGCGCGTGCGCCGTGATGGCGACGGTCTCGTCTACTTCGACCGCAATTTCCACCGGCTCGCGCGGCCGTGCGCTACTGCATAGGCGAGGTGCGGCGCTGACGTGGCACCCGGCTCGCAGGCGTGGCGCATCATCACGCATGCGCCGACGTTCGGTCGGCAGCATATTTCGGGCTGCCTGGTAAGCGCAAATGAAAAAGCCGGGGCGGCAAATGCCGTCCCGGCTTGAAAGAACGCCCTGGTACGTATGCGCCGCGCGACAACGCCCGCGGCGCACACGACTGCCTTACTGCTGCTGCCCCGGCCAGGTCACGCCTGCCGGCGACGACTCGCCGATCGCCGGGAAGTCGACATAAGCCTGGCTGCAATCGACCGTGTTGGCCGTCGGCGGCTGCGACGATGCCGAACCTTTCAGCACCACGCGGTTGGCCGTCGAAGGCAGGATCGGCAGGTTCACGTTGTTCAGCGTGAGATCCGCGTCCGACGAGATCACCGAGATGTTGTCCGGCGAATCGGCCAGCACGTTGTTCAGCGTCATCGTCAGCGGATATTGCGGGTTCGTGTAGCCCTCGCCGTTATTCGCCTGGAAGCCCTGCAGCGTGACCGCCGAGCTGCCGATGATCTGCACGTTCGACATGGTGATGTCGTGGAAATTCGGATACAGCGGACCGGCGGCCGGCAGCGCCTTGGTGCTGTAGTACGGCGTGAAGACCAGCGCCGAACCGCTGTTGCGGATACAGATGTCGTTGTAGTTGATGTTGTTCACCTGACCGCCGCGCGCCCAGTCCGACTTGATACGCAGCGACGACTCGGCACCGTCGAACGAGTTGTCGTAGATCTGGATGTTCTGGACATTCGCGTTGGTTTCGCTGCCGATCGAGATGCCGTGGCCCGCATACATGTGGTTGTGGGCAATCACGAAGCCATACTGACGATCGGTGGCGACACCACGGTTGCCGTCGATACCGTACATCGTCGACACCGGGCTCGGATTGTTCGAACCCTTCGGCGAAATGTCGTCGTCGCCGGTGCTGATGTAGTTGTATGCGAAGACCGCGTTCTTGATGTAACCGTCGAACGTGATCGCACCGGCGGCCGAGGTCGTCGTGCTGCCCGTCGTCAACGCCTGCTTCGCCGTCTTGCTCGCCGAACCCGGGTCCACGCCGTCGGTGTTCTTCGCCGTATCGACGCTCGGCAACATGCCGAGGTAGTTCGGGTTGCCGTTACCGGCCGGGTTGGCCGAAGCCGAAAGCGAAGGCGTCTGGATCTTGATGCCCCATACCGTGAGGCCGTCCACACCGCTCGGCACCACGTGGAAGTTCGCGCTGTTGTTGAGCGTGATGCCGGCCAGCGTCAGGTTCTTCGCGTAGTTGAACACCATCATGCGGAAGTTCGACTGCGAGCCATAGCCGGTCGTGCCGTTTTCGATCATGTTGCCGAGCCAGGCCAGATCCCACCAGGTCATGTGGCGAGCCGGCGAGGTCTGGTCGACGAACGTGCCGCCGTTGTCGCACGCCACGCCGTTGGCGGCCTGCGTGCCGGTGCTGTAGGCCTGGTACGTGTTCGTACAGGTCAGGTCCACGCGCATGAGCGGGAAGAGCGCGTTCGAGCTGACGATTTCCGAAGCCGCGCGGCTGTCGATGCTGCCGCCGCCCACGACCGCCGAGTTCACGAGATATTGCCCGGTGATCAGCGCCGAGCAGTTGCTCGAGCTACCCGCCTTCATGCCGCCCGCGGCGCCCGCCGAAACAGAGGTCGGCACGGCCGTGTTCGCGCAGAACGGGCCCTTGGTGGGGGTTGCCGTCGGCAACTGATAGGCCATCACGTCACGCGTGGCGTAGACCGTCACGCCCGTGTCGATCCATAGCGTCACGCCCGAGGGCAGCGTCAGCGGACCGGTTATGAATGCGTTGCCCGGCCCCGTGTTCGACACGACGAGGCGCACCGCGAATTGCTTCGCGTGGAATTTGGCCTGATTCAGCGTCTGCGCCGAGGAGCCGGCGATATTGGTGTTCGGCACGTTGGCGGCCTGTTGCGCAGCCGCATCCGAGGCGTCCTGGGCCGCGATTGCCGCGCCCACTTGAGCGTCCACGGCTGCGCCGCAAGCGTCGAGCGCGGCCTGGATACGTTGCTGGTCCGGGTTCAGGATGGCTTGGGCCGCAGCGCCCGTCTGCCCCGTGGCGTTGTCCATTTCGGGGGTCAGCGCGCCGGTCGGCTGACGCACCAGTTTGTCGTTGGCGTAGAGCGTGGAGCACACCTGATCCGACGTGGGTAGCTGCGGAGCAGCCGGCAGCGCCGCGTCCTGGGTCGCGACGCCGACCTTGAACAGTGTTGGTGCCGGTGCCTGTGCAGCCGCGGACGACGGGTCGGAACTCCCGCCACTGCACGCAGCGGTCACGAGAACGATCGAACCGAACAGCGCTGTCAAACGTATGGATGTCAGAGACATTCCTTCTCCTTTGTTATCGAAATTTCCTGGCCGTTTCTCGCGGCGTCTCACCCCATGTTGCCTTACAAATTATTCTCAATTCTCACTTGGATGGCAATTGACCTAGCGTAAGTATTTCCATCTATTTACTTGCCGGGCGTAAGAATGCGACCGGATTTTCTTGTCAACCGGCCGCATGGGCCCGGCAGCATGCGGGTTTTGGCAGGATGACTCTCTTTTTTGAGTTGAGGAAGGCGGAGGGGATGGGGAGATCGACGGCAGCTGATGTCCAAATACTGGCACACTTTGTTGCCAGATGTCATACAATTTGTATGACGACTATGCGGGAAAATTCTGAGTCGCCTTGGGGCCTGGAATGACGACAGAGGTGCCCGGCGCCGATGGAGGAAGGGCCGCCCAGATCGGGTGCGGTCGGGAAGGATCGCGGCACATTGCGGATGACCGTGCACGCAGCTCCGGCTCGAACCCGATTGAATATCAGGCGAGCACTCAGGGAGCAGGACAGCAAGCTTGCGGCGCTTTCGTACCTCGTGCGTACGCTGCCGCGCAAGCCGAGGACGTCGTCATTCCACGGCGCGTCAATCGCAGGCCCGTCAAGAAGGCACGAGCTCCGTCGTGAAACGCGCATCGAGCAGGTTTGACGCGGGGCGGTCCGCGAGCCGCGCGAGTGACTCGACCATGCGAACCTGGCAGTCGGCGAGCGGAATGCGGCGCACGCCCGGCGAGCCGCCGAACTCCGCGTTGCCGATTACGCCAACGCCCACGCCCTGCGCGATGGCGGTTTGCAGCGCCTCGCGACCTTCCACATACAGCACGGGTCGCACTTGCAGGCGCTTGCGCACCAGTTCCGCTTCGAGCAGTTGCTGCGTGACCAGGAGGGAAGAGCGGCGACGGGAAGCGCGCAGGCACGCGTTCCCGACGCGAATTGCCCGCGTTCTTGATGAACCTCCGCAATCCGTATGCTGCACGGGCAGACTGCTACGGGCCAGCCAGTGGAAGCCGGGCGGTTATGGTGATGCTTGTGATGCCAGCGTGCCGCTGCTTGCCAGAACCGCATGCAGCAGCACGTTCGCGCCGGCCTCGGCCCATTCGGGCGTGATCGCCTCGCCCTCGTTGTGGCTCAGACCATCGATACACGGTATGAAGATCATGCCTGTCGGTGCCACCCGGGCCACGTAGCAGGCATCATGACCCGCTCCCGAAACGATGTCCGCGTGGGACAGATCGAGCTGCTGCGCGGCGTTGCGCACGGCCTCGATGCACTCGGGCGCAAACGGCACCGGGGCATAGTCGAAAATCTGCTCGATCTGATGCGCAAGACCGAGGTCCTCCGCGATCTGCGCGAGCTGCGCCCGCAAAGCAGCGTCCATTTCAGCGAGGACGCTCGCTTCCGGGTGGCGGATCTCGAGCGTGAAGAAGCAGCGCCCCGGCACCGTGTTACGGGAGTTCGGAGACGCCTCGATCATGCCGACGGTCGCGCGTGCATGTGGCGCATGGCGCCGGCCTAGCGCGTCGGCGAAATCGATCATGCGCGCGGCGCCGACCAACGCGTCGCGGCGCAGGTCCATTGGCGTCGTGCCTGCATGCGCATCGACGCCGACGAGTTCGATTTCATACCAGCGTTGCCCATTGCCGCCCGTCACTACGCCGATCGTCTTTCGTGCATGTTCGAGTATCGCGCCCTGTTCGATATGCAACTCGTAGGCCGCGTGCACCGGAAAGCCGCCCACCGGCTCCTCGCCGTCATAGCCGATCTGCGTGAGCGCCTCGCCGATCGTCGTGCCCGACGAATCTGCGCGCGCCAGGCCGTAATCCAGCGGAAATACGCCCGCGAACACGCCGGACGCGATCATTGCGGGCGCGAAGCGCGAGCCCTCCTCGTTGGTCCACACCACGACGTCGATCGGCCGCACGGTCTGCACGCCCGCGTCGTTGAGCGCGCGCACGACTTCGAGCGCCCCGAGCACGCCGTAGATGCCGTCGTAGCGGCCGCCGGTCGGCTGCGTGTCGGCATGCGAGCCGGTCAGGACGGGTGCCGCGTGCGGATCATGGCCGGCGCGTCGCGCGAAGATGTTGCCCATTCTGTCGACGCGTACCGTACAACCTGCCTCCCGCGCCCATTCGACGAAGAGATCGCGCGCAGCGCGGTCGAGTTCGGTGAGCGCGAGTCGGCAAACGCCGCCGCGTGGCGTCGCGCCGATTTGCGCCATCGTCTCGAGCGAGGCCCACAGCCGCTCGCCGTTCACGCACAGCGCGCCAACATCGATTGCGTGCTCAGTCATGATCGGCACTCCGCGAGGACACATCGGCGCCGGCATCGTCGGCGCGATAGCGGAAATCACAGCGCGGGGCGCCCTGCATGATCGTCGTCGTGCGCGTGAGCTTCACGCCCGGCTCATAGCCGGCGATGAACAGGTCGTCACGCGCGCAGCTCAGCAGGTGACCAATCTCGCCTAGCCCCATGGCGTGGTACATCTCCGCATAGCGGCAACGCTTGACGTCATAGTCGTAACGCTCGCCGTCCGACCGCAATACTTCCACGTCGAGCGCGTCGTCCTTTTTCCATAACGTCTGCAGTGCAACGAACGTCGTGAGGCTCGGGCCCTGCGGTTCGCGCTCGGCGAATTGCTGGCCGCTCGCGATCGCCGCGCCTTGTATGGCCTCGCCAATCACTGCCTGCGCACGCTCGAAGCCGAAGTCACGTTTGAGTATCTCGTAGATCGGCTTGATGATCTCAGCCTCGATGCGGCGGCGCGCGAGAATGCCGAGATTGTCGATGGCCGCCTGCTCCGGGTGGCCGTGTGTATCGGCTGGCGTATTCATGACTGCCCCTCCGTTCAGTTCGATGCGGTCTTCGCAGCCGCGCCGCCGCCGAGCACGTCGACGACCGCCCACTTGCCACCGCGCACTTCGTAGATCGTGTACGCCGGATTCTCGAGGTTGCCCTGCGCATCGAAGGCGATGGTGCCCGTGATGCCGGGCCGGTCGAGTGTGTGCAGCGCCTTCACGAGCTTTGCGGGCTCGGTCGAATCGGTCTGCTGGACAGCGGCGATCAGCGTTGTGGCGGCGTCGTAGGCGAACGGCGCGTGCAGCTCGATGGGCGCGTGATAACGCGCGCGGTACTGCGCGTCGAAGGCCGGACCGCCCGGCATGCGTTGCAGCGGCCGCCCCGGTTCGAGTGCCGTCACACCCTCTCCGTCCGCGCCCGCGAGATTCAGGAACGTCTGGCTCACGAAGCCGCCCGCGCCGAGCAGCGGCGCGTGAATCTGCAGCTGATGCATGCGGCGCACGAGCGGCGCGGCTTCCACGTCGATGCCGCCAAGAAAGATCAGGTCAGCATGCTTCGCCTTGATGGCCGTGAGGACGCCACTGAAGTCAGTGGTCTTGTCCGTCACGTACTCGTGATCGACTACGGTGCCACCGTTGTTCTGCACGCCTTTGATGAACTGGGTCGCGAGACCCGCGCCGAACGAGGTTTGATCGTCGATCACGGCGATGCGCTTCGCCTTGAGCGTTTTCACCGCATAGGCCCCGGTATAGGCGCCACTGCCATCGTCGTGGCCCATGATCCGAAACGCAGTGTCGTAGCCTTGCAGCGTGTATTGATGGCCCGTCGAAGCCGGCGCGATCTCGGGAATGCCCGCGTCGTGATAGATGCGCGAGGCTGGCACGCTGCAACCGGTGTTCCAGTGGCCAACCACGCCGATCACGTGCTTGTCGACGAGTTGCTGCGCCACGGCCACGGCGGTACGCGGATCGGACTGATCGTCGGCAGCGACCAGTTGATAGACGATGGGCTGACCGTGCAGTGTCGGATGCTTGCTGTTCGCATCGTCGATGGCGAGTTGCGCGCCGTTTTGCAGATCCTTGCCGATGCGCGCCGAAGCGCCCGTTAGCGGCGCGGCAAGGCCGATCAGCACGACTTGCGGACTTTGGGCATAGGCGCCGGGCGCGAGGCCCGCGGTGAGGAGTGCCGCAAGCGGCGCCACGAAGAAGGAAGCAGCGTTTCTCATGTTTGGCTTTGTCGATAAAAGTGACTGGCGGGGAATGGATACATGCGAGGCGTGGCATACGGTGCGACGACCCCGCGACCGTGCCCCGAAACATGAGAAAATATTAAAGATCGCCGCTGACCCGGTCTAAATTACGAATTCTCAGATGCTTATTCCGAATCCGAATCATTGATTCAATACCTTGATAATTAATGATTTTTATGCGATCCGTGCCGCGTCAGAGAAATGGATAAAATTTATGACATGAAAAAAATCGAACGATTCGACGCCGACCCGCCGCTGCGCGCCGTGCGCGCCTTCGAGGCATTCGCACGCACGGGCTCGGTGACCGTGGCGGCGGCGGAGCTCGACGTCACGCCGTCGGCGGTCAGCCATCAATTGCAGTTACTCGAAACCTTCCTGCAGACCCGGCTGATGGTGCGCGATGGGCGCACGCTCGCGTTGACCGCCGAAGGGCGCGACTACTATCGCTCGATCAGCACGGCGTTCTCGGTGTTGCGCAGTGCGACTGGCTTCGTGCGAGAGCGCTCGTCGCGCCGGCAAATCACGATCAGCCTGATTCCGCTGTTCGGCATTGGCTGGTTCATTCCGAGGCTCCACGATTTCCTCGACGCCAATGAGGACGTGGATGTGACAGTGCTCTACGCGAATCACCGCAATTACCTGAGCGACGCCTCGGATTTGTCGATCCGCTTCGGGACCGGTGACTGGCAGGGCTACACGAGCACGCGCCTCGTTTCGGGCGCGGTCTCGGCGATGTGCAGCCCGCGCTTTCTGCGCCGCTACGGACCGTTCAGAAAGCCGGCCGATCTCGCCTCGGTGCCGCTCGTTCACGACGAAGACCGCAGCACCTGGGCAAACTGGCTGCAAAGCGCGGGCGTGAAGAACGTGACGCGCACCGTCGGGCCCCTGTTCGAGGACGGCCAGCTGGCGCTGAACGCGGCACTGGCCGACCTTGGCGTGGCACTGTTGCGCAAGCCGCTCGTCGAGCGCGAGCTGGCGTCGGGGCAACTCACGAAGCTGTTCGACCACACGCTGGACGATGGTCGGCACTACTATCTGTGCATGCGAAAAGACAGCGATCCGCCCGACAGTGTCCGGCGGCTCGCCGATTGGCTCGTTGGTGCGTTGAAGGCATGACAGGGTCGACCAAACCCGTCGACGCAACACAGCTGAGTGCTAAGCGATCCCCGCCGGCGCCGCATCAAGCACGTTCACGCGCTTCGGTACCAGCTTCAGGTCGTAGAACGTATTGGCGATCTGCTGCTGCTCGGCGAGGATAGCCTTTGTGATCGGGCCGGTCCCGAACTGCACGCGCGCAATCGCCGCGCTGACCACGTCGTTGGGCAGCCCCCAAAGCTGCGCGAGCTGAGCGGAGAGCGCCGCCCGGTTACCCTGCCCCCATTGATCGATCTGGCTCAATTCATCGATGAGGATCTTGATGACGTCAGGGTTTTGTTTCGCGTAATCGAGCGACGAAAAATAGTAGGCGCGGTTTCCGACCACACCGCTAGCATCGGTGAGGATGCGGGCGTTGAGCGTCTTTTGGGCGGCGGCCAGAAACGGATCCCAGATCAGCCAGGCGTCGATGGAACCGCGCTCGAACGCCGCGCGCGCGTCGGCGGGCGCGAGGAACACGACATTCACATCGGCGTACTGAAGGTTGTGCGCCTGCAGCAGCTTCACGAGGAAATAGTGGACATTGCTGCCGCGGTTCAGCGCGACCGTCTTGCCTTTGAGATCCGGCACGCTGCGAACAGTCGAGGCATGTGGCACGAGAACCGCTTCCGACTGCGGGCGCGGCACCGTGGCCGCGACATAGGCGAGAGGTGCGCCGGCGGCCTGCGCAAAGATGGGAGGCGCTTCGCCCACGTCGCCGAAATCGATCGACCCTACGTTGAGCGCTTCCAGTTGCACGGGGCCCGCGTCGAACTCTGTCCACGTGAGCGCTACACCAAGCGGTGCAAGCCGCTTCTCGAGCGTTCCACGCCCTTTGAGCAGACTCAGATAACCCTTCTGGTTGCCGATGCGCAGCGTGCGCGGGGCATTCGCCGCGTGTGCGGGCAAAACGCCGAGCGCGGGCAATGCGGCGAGCGCTCCGGCTCCCGCGGTGAGTCTGATGAAGCGGCGGCGTGCATTCATGCGTGGCAGGTTCGACCCGAAGTCGACAGAAAATGACAATGCCGCCGATGTTATAACCCGGCCGTCAGCGTGGAAACCATCAAATCCTGCGCTCCTAATTCCTGCCGCAGATAACCGGCACGGCGATCAGTCAGATCGCAAGAAGGGCCAGGAATATCTTCGCGCACCTCCTTGGATGTCTCCTCAACAGTCAAGCTGATTTGCAAGCTCGTTCAAATCGTCCACGACAAAGTCCCACGCCTGCTCCGCCTTCAGGTCCGTCTTTTGATGGGGACCGTGTTCGGTCGGCCGTACGACAAAAGCGGTCGAGAGGCCGAGCCGGCGTGCCGCCGCAAGGTCCCCGTTATGCGCTGCGACGAGGCAAAGTTCGGCCGGTGCCAGGCCGAGAATGTCCACCGTCTCGCTGTACACCTGCGGCGAGGGCTTGTAGGCGCGAACCACTTCGGCGCCGAGAATGGCGTCCCATGGCAAACCGGCGCGCTTTGCCATATCCACCATCAGCCGGATATTTCCATTCGACAATGGGGCGATGATGAAATGGCGTTTCAGGCGGCTGAGCGCCTCGATCGCATCCGGCCATGGATCGAGACGATGCCAGGCCAGGTTGAGTTCGTCGATCTCGGCATCCGTTACCCCGGCAATGCCGCTACGGTCCAGCACCTTCACGAGATTCTCGCGATGCAGAACGTCGAGGCGCACGTACGGCCGGCGTCCGCTGCGAATTTCCTCCATGGAAGGCGAATATTCGCGGCGCCAGGCGTCCGCGAAGTCGAACGCATCGAGCTGCGGCGCATGGCGATGCAGAAACGCCGCGACATCCCTCGCGACTCCGCTGCGCCAGTCCACCACCGTGCCGAAGACGTCGAATACGAAGGCCTTGATTGCAGTATGTTTCGTCATAGGGTTCAAGATGGGTAGTCAATCGGAACGCAGCATGGCGAACCGCCCTGGTCAACTGACACAGGCGGCGCAGCGGACATTGAACCACTTGAACAGGAATCTTGCTGGCAGTTGCGCGAAGCGAGCGGGCGCGCAGCCCCCTTTCGCCGCGACCGCGTGGCGCTGCGTATCGAGGCGCAGGCGAGTGCGTTACGTCAAGGGTCGTTACGTGCATTGAGTACGGCTTCCACGGCGTCCTTCGCACGACGTAGTGGAAGCCGCGTGCGCAGCGGCCACAGGTAGGCAGACGTCTCGTCGACGCTGCTACAGTGTCACATCGCCCGCTCGGTAGGCCGCGAGTTTCCACTCACACGGCACCGAACCGGCGCGGCAATCAACCTTTGCCCACGCGATAAAAACTCGGCGGCACAGTGCCGTTCACCGCAAATGCGCCGACTTGCCGCTCGCGATACACGCGCGGATTATGTGATGAAATGGTGCGCGCGTTGCGCCAGTAGCGATCGAGCCCTTCGGTGCGGAGCGTAGCCGATGCGCCGAGCGCATCGAAGAGCTCCGTGCTCGCGTCCAGGACGAGCCGCGTGATCACCGAAACGGACTGGTCCACTTCGACGTGCGCTTCGGTGTGTGCCTGCTGACGCCGCGCTTCGCTTGCAGCCGGATCCTGGTGCGCTTCGTAGCTGCGCTGGATCGCCTTTGCTGCCTGCAACGCCACGGCGCCCGCAGCGTATGCGGCGCCGTGCAGGCGGCCGACAACCTGGAGAATCTGCGGATCGTCGGCGACACGGTCTGCATTGCCATTGCTGTAGACACGGTCGCGCTGGCGCACGCGGCGCGCGACATCATCGGCGAGCGCGCGCCCGATGCCAGCCAGCGACGCCAGATGCACGAGCTGATAGAACGGCACAGCATAGGGAAAGCGTGTGGCAGAGGGGCGAATCCATTCCGGCTCGACCGCGACATCCACGAACGTCGCCGTGCCGCTTGCCGTGAGTGCCTGGCCGAAGCCGTCCCAGTCGTCGATCACCTCCACGCCCGGAGCCGTGCGCGGCACCTGAAGATAAACGGTATCGTCGCCGTCTTGCGCGGCAACGGCTACCCAGTCCGCGAACAGCGAACCCGTGGTGTAGAACTTGCGGCCGTTCAGGCGAATGCCCTGCGACGTGCGCGTGAGATGCGTGGCGAACGTGCCGACCTTGGTGCTGCCCACCTCAGAAAGACCCGCGCCAATCAGGTCGCCCGCTGCAAGCTTGCTCAGCCAGTGCGCCTGCCATTCGGCTTCGTGCGCGGTGAGCACGTCTTCGACAAAGCCGAGGTGCGCACGCACCGCGTTGACGACGTTCGTATCGGCGGCGCCAAGTTCGATCAGCAATCCGAATAGTTCGGGTAACGTTGCGCCCACACCGCCCTGTTCGCGTGGCAGGCGCAGGCGCGTAAAGCCGGCCTCGCGCAGCGACTTGATCTCTTCGTGCGGCAGCCGGTGGGCGAAATCTCGTTCGACGGCACTCGCGCGAATGCGCGCGAAGAGCGGGCGCCAGTCGCGCGCGAGCGCTTCGTAACGCTCGCTCGGCGGCGCGCCCCAGGCAGAGTGAGGTTCGAAGCCGATATCAGCGTTCGTTGCGTTGTCGGAAGTGTGTTGGGACATAGTGCGAATTCCGGTTGAGTCAGGCTATGTGACGAAGTCAGGCGGACGGATAGCTGCCGCGCGCTGGGCGCTTGAGCCCGAGGTGATCGCGCAACGTGCGGCCCTCGTACTCGGTGCGGAACAGGCCACGCCGCCGCAGCTCGGGCAGCACGAGTTCGACAAAATCGGCGAGCCCGCCCGGGAAATAAGGCGCCATGATGTTGAAGCCATCGGCGCCCTCCTCCTCGAACCATTGCTGCAACTGATCTGCAATGCTTTGCGGCGTGCCGACCACCTGTTGATGACCACGCGCACCGGCTATGCGCAAATAAAGCTCGCGGATCGTAAGCTTGTCGCGGCGTGCGAGATCGACGAGCAGATGCTGACGGCTCTTCGGCCCATTGGTTTCGGGCAGATCGGGGATCGGGCCGTCGACGTCGTACGCGGAGAGATCCACGCCGCCGATCACGCTGGAAAGCAACGCCACGCCGACCACGGGGTCGACAAGCGATTGCAGTTGCTCGAACTTCTCTTCGGCTCCCGCCTGCGTGCGGCCAACTACGGGAAATATGCCTGGCATGATCTTCACGTCGTCGCGCTCGCGCCCGTAGCGCGGCAGGCGGCCCTTGATGTCCGCATAGAAGGCCTTCGCTTCGTCGAAGGTCTGGTGCGCGACGAAGATCACTTCCGCCGTTCGTGCCGCAAGCTCTCGGCCGGATTCCGAGGCACCGGCCTGCACGACGACGGGGCGGCCCTGCGGCGAGCGTGAAACATTGAGCGGCCCACGCACCTTGAAGAAGTCGCCGCGATGGTCGAGCACGTGCAACTTCTCCGTATCGAGGTAGATGCCGCTCGCCTTGTCGCGAGGAAATGCGTCGTCGTCCCAGGAATCCCAGAGGCCGAGCACGACATCGTGGAATTCCGCGGCGCGCTGGTAGCGGTTTGTGTGATCCGGTAACTCGTCGAAGTTGAAGTTATGCGCTTCAGCTGTGCTGCTCGACGTGACGAGATTCCAGCCCGCGCGACCGCCTGAAATCTGGTCGAGCGAAGCGAATTTGCGCGCGACGTTATAGGGCTCGTGAAACGAGGTGGAAACGGTCGCGATCAGTCCGATGCGCTCGGTGATGGCAGCGAGCGCCGAAAGCAGCGTGACGGGCTCGAAAAACTCGCTGCGCGCCGTGCGCGCGAGCGAGCCCAGGTGAGTGCTGCGCACACCCGACGAATCCGCAAAGAAAATGGCATCGAATTTCGCGGCCTCGGCGAGACGTGCGAGTTCCACATAGTGGCGGAAGTTGCTGCCGGCGTCCTCCTGCGCGTCGGGATGGCGCCAGCCAGCAATATGGTGGCCCGTTTGCATCAGAAATGCGCCGAGGCGCAACTGTCGGGAAGGTTGGGTCATGTGCGTTTGCACCTTTGGCTCGGACGGTTAGACCATCGATTCTTCTGCCTGGACGCTGCCCATTCAACCAAGATATTGGAATATTCATATGGCCGGCATTCAATTACGACGGCCCGAGGCGGCCGATCGACCTCGCCGTCGCTGTGAAGCAAGATTCGTATTATCGGTGGCCGATATATAAATCTCGAATCGATATTGGCCGTACCTTGAGGCCGCAACCATAATCGTCAAGGAGCGGCCCCGCGCCGCCCACGCACGGCGATCATCGGTTGTACCAAACCAGAACGTAACCAACCACGCGACATCGATTAGTCATCCAGATATTCTTCTCTGCTATTGCGCTGTTTTCGCTGCAATCTGAAGCCGTTCACGCCGCCGGCGATGCCCCGCACGTGTTGCGAGTGGGCTTCGTGGCCGGTCCCTACGCCGATGAATTTCGTGAAGGCGTCGAACCACAACTCAAGCGCAAGGGCTACACGGTCCAGTACGTCAACTTCAGCACCGGGCTCGAAGCGAATCAGGCCGTGTGGCACGGCGAGATTGCCGCCGATGTGATGCAGCACAGCGTCTATCTGAAGGCATACAACGACCGTAACGGCACTGACCTCGTCGGCGTCGTACAGGTACCGACGCCCCCCATGGGTCTCTACTCCACCCGCCATCATTCGCTAGCCGAGGTCAAGCCCGGCGCAACGGTCGCCGTACCGAACGATCCGGTCAACCTCGAACGCGCGCTCAAGATTCTCCAGGCGGTCGGCTGGATACGCATTCGCGAGAATCCCAATCCTGTTGATGTCTCCGAGCGCGACGTGGTTGCCAATCTATTTCCCGCGTTAGCACGTACGCTTCACGGCGCGCGAGACGCACTGAATCCCGCTTCCGTTACTGGTGGCACGATGCGGTGACGTTCGCGGACGGCTTGCGAAAGCAGATTGGCTTGCCGAGCCCACGCGCGATGAGCCAGTGGGCTATACAACACGAACCGCTGGAGCAACACCACCGCATTGTGTTGTGTAGCCGCATCCGTGCGAATCGAACAATCTCTTGCGCGGCAATGCCAGACATGCAGGACCGAACCCCGGGCTGACGAGACAACGCACACAACGCATACGAAACGCGGCCTCTACGTGCATAGCACCTGCCCGGGCCGCACAGTCAACGGTCCAGCAAACGCCGCAACCGTCGTTAGATCTTCTTGTAAATTCGCCATTCGCATCGCATGCGAGATTACATATCAATATAAGAAATCATTCGATCTCACAGAGATTACAGCCTTGACCGCTTCTTATGTGACTCCGGAAAATAGCTCCCGCTGATTGAACGATCGAGGTGAAAATTTTCAACGAACCATTTCAATTATTTGATTCGCACTCTTTAGTTAATGCACGGACGCGGCGTCTTTTTTTGAAACGAATCTCCAGAAGTTGATCACGGCTCGAAAAAGCCCTTTAACATGAAAAAAACACTTCTCGCTCTGAGTACCATCGCACTGTCACCCGTCGCTGCCTACGCCCAGAGCAGCGTGACGCTCTACGGTATCGTCACGGGCAACGTGACGTACGTGAACAACGTTCAAACGGCGGCTACGCCCGCCGGTGGCAAGCCCATCGGCGGCGGCCAGGTCGCACTCTTCGACAGCGGCACCTCCGGCCCGAGTTCGAGCCGCTGGGGCCTGAAAGGTGCCGAGGATCTAGGCGGCGGCCTGAAGACGCTGTTCGTGCTCGAAAGCGGCTTCAGCGTCGCCAATGGCACGCTCGGCCAGGGTGGCACCCTGTTCGGCCGCCAAGCCTGGGTCGGGCTCACCGCTCCGAATTACGGTACCGCGTCGCTCGGACGCCAGTCCGATGCCGCGGTGGATTATGTGTCGCCGCTGCTCTACGCCTGGTACTTCGGCAACCTCGCGATCCATCCGGCCGATTACGACAACCTGAACTTCACGCACCGCATCAACAACTCGGTCAAATACAGTTCGGACTCCTTCGGTGGATTCCGGTTCGGCGCGCTGTACAGCTTTGGCGGCGTAGCAGGCAACTTCACGCAGAACCAGTACTGGTCTGCGGGCTTCAGCTATGCCGGATCGATCGTTGGAGTCGCGGCGTCGATCATCAACGCGCGCAATCCGAACAATTCGCTGTATGGCACGAATGCGAATGCGAGCGCCACCGGCAACAATCTCGGCTCCGCCGGTTCCGCCACGACGCCGGAATCGAACCCGTCCATTTCCGGATTCGCCTCCGCCCGCACGCAGCAGACGGTCGCCGTGGCCTCGACCTTGACGTTCGGCTCGGCCATCCTGGGCGTCGCCTGGTCCAACACGCAATACCGCGATCTCGGGGCAACCGCCTCGCTCAACCCGCAGAACTACCAGGGCACGGCATCGTTCAACACGGTCGGTGCGAGCGTGCGTTATCAGATCACGCCGTTCCTGCGCGTGGGCACGTCGTTCGATTACACGAACGGCGGCAACCTGAACGGCCGCGGTGGCGCGCGCTATGAGCAGTGGAACGTGGGCGCCGGCTACTCGCTGTCCAAGGCCACCGAGTTGTATACGACGGCTGCGTTCCAGCACGCAAGCGGTGTCGACTCATGGGGACGCGAGGCTGTCGCCGACATCGGCTATCTGTCTCCCTCGACGACGTCGAAACAGGTCGCGGTCTCCGCTGGCATCAAGCACCTGTTCTAACCTCGCGCACGAGCCGCGGCTTTGTCGACTTGACGGCGGCGGCTCGCTCGCTCTGTTGGACACGTAGGTGCTCGTGACCGCAACGGGCGCGAAGCGCGGTATCTGAACCGCTCTCCGTCGCCCAGGCGGAATCCTCTTACGATATGGCGCCCAGTCGGCGTCGTAGACGAATCACACTGCAAGCGCGGCGCGAAAAGCATCGCTGCCTATATCCATAGCTCGAATGCTTCCTTGCCCGGACGCGCCACCTCGACAAGAATGAGGCTCGAAGACGACACTCACCCGCCGGTAACGTCATGTCGAATGCCGCCAGTCTCCAACTCGAACCCGCCACGCTCGCCGACGAATACGATCGTCCCGGGACCCATCGGTTCAACCACAGTCTGCAACGGGTCGACACACTCGGCGCAGCAGAAGGCGGGTGCGCGCAGCAACGCGCACAGGCGCGGCTGGCCGATGCGCTCGAAGCAAGCCGCAGGCCGCGCGGACTTCAACTAACGCGGCGTTCGCGCTTGGTCGCCGAGCACAAACCGGTCGCCCATTGAAATCGCATCGCGTCCAGGCGCAGGCGTTCTCCCGTAATGCTTCCGTATTGCTCCCGAACCCCACTCCATTCTCCGAAACCGATCGATCCATTCAATGGCTAACCGAACCCCACGTCTGCTCGCTCGTCTGAAGTCCCTTTTGTTGGTCGCCGCGCTTGTTCTCGCGGCCCCGCATGCGCATGCCGACAAACCTGCCGTGATCCGCATCGGCGTTGCCCAGCAAGGCGCCGGCGACCCGCCGACATTCGGCGGCTCACCCGCTGCAACCGTTCAGCAACTGCAATTGCTCGAAAAGGAGTTCGCCGCTGATGGCATCAAGGTCGAATGGCTCTTTTTCAAGGGGGCTGGCCCTGCTGTCAACGAAGCCATTGCCGATAAATCGCTCGACTTCGCCTATCAGGGTGATCTGCCGTCCGTGCTCGGCCGCGCAAATGGTCTGAAGACGCACATCCTGCTTGAATCGGGGGTGCGCGTGGGCGTGAAGATCGCGGTGCCGCCCGACTCGAACGTGCACACCGTCAAGGATCTGAAAGGCCTCCGCGTGTCGATTTTTCGCGGCACCAATCTGCAACTCGTCGCGGACAATGTGCTCTCCGCCAATCAGCTCGACGAACGCGACCTGCGCGTGATCAATCTCGATTCGGCGAGTTCGCTGGCTGCGTTGTCGTCGAAGGGTATCGACGCTTCCGTCAACGACTACCACCTGTACAGGCTGCGCGATCAGGGGCTCGCCAAAATCATCTACGAATCGCAGACGGATGGTCCGCAATTTACGCGTCAAGCGCATCTGCTCGTGCTCGACGATTTCGACCATGCGCATCCCGACATCGTGCAGCGCGTCGTGAACGTGTTCGTCAAAGGCGCGCAATGGTCGTCGGATGAAGCGAACCGTGATGCCCTCTTCAAGCTGTGGGCGAAGAGCGGCGTGAGCTACGCGTCGTGGCAGGCCGAGTTCGCGAACCAGGCTTTGAAGTCGCGCAATTCGCCGCTCGTCGATCCGTTCATCGTCGCGCGCTACAAGGCCGTGGCCAGCGACGCACTGAAGCTGAAGCTGATCCGCCAACCCGTCGACGTCGACGGCTGGTTCGAGACACGCTATCTCGACAATGCGCTGCACGCCCAGTCGCTCGAACACTATTGGACACGCTATGACGCCCAGGGCAAGCCGCTCAGCTGACGGAGATCGACGATGAGCAAGGCGATACGTGAATGGTCACCGGCCGCTGGGCGCGAGACCTCGCGACCAGGCGACGCAGTTCGTGCAAATGCGCGGCGGCGCGTACGAACGATCGCCTGGCATCTCGCGCCGTGGCTGTTGCCGGCCGCCCTGTTTGCACTGTGGAGCATAGGATGCGAGCGCGGCTGGATCGCGCCGCAGATTCTGCCGCCGCCGCAACTCGTGTACGACACGCTGAGCGACCTCGCGCGCAGCGGCGACCTCGCCCACAATACGCTCTTCAGCCTTCGACGCGTACTGTTTGGCTTCGCGGCGGGCTCGCTCGCCGGCCTCGTTATCGGCGCGGCGCTCGGGTTGTCGCGCAGGTTCGAAGCCTATGTGCTGCCTGGGTTCAACGCGCTCGTGCAGATTCCCGTGCTCGGCTGGCTGCCGTTTCTGCTCTTGCTGGTCGGCGTGGGCGAGCCGCTCAAATACATTCTGATCGCGCATGCGGCGCTCGTGCCCGTTACGTTGAGCACGATGCAGGGTATCCGTCAAACGCCCGCCGCACTCGACGAGGCCGCGCGCGTGTTCGCCTATAGCCGCTGGCAACGCATCGTGCACGTGGTGCTGCCCGCCGCCGTGCCGACGCTCGCTACCGGCGTGCGGCTCGCGTTCACGAAGGCATGGCTCGCGCTGGTCGTCGTCGAACTGGTCGCGTCGTCGGAGGGACTCGGTTATCTGATCGTCTACGGACGCCAGCTCTTTCAGCTCGATCTCGTGATGGCTTCCGTCGTGATCGTCGGCGCCATCGGCTTTGCGATCAACCGCCTGCTCGACGCGCTCGAAGCGCGGCTGCGGCGCGGTCAGCCATCGGCTTTTCGCGATTAGGCGTTTCGTTCGGGGTACAGATCATGTCACTTACACGCTTATCCGATTTGCTGCGCCGCTTCTTCGAGCCAAAGCGCAGCGAGCCGCCGCCCTGCGGTTGCAATGCGCCTGTGAAGCCGTCTCGCAATGCCGCGCTCAAGCGTCGTCTTGCGGCATTCAACTGGCGCGGCCTCGTCTTGCCGTTGATCGCATTCGTATTGTGGTGGATTGCGTCCGCCCTGCATCTCGTGAAGAGCGGCCTGCTGGTCAGCCCCGCCGATGTCGCTCATACGGCATGGCGGCAGATCACGAGCGGCGCGTTGCTGCGCGCATTGTCTGCTTCGCTCGCACGCGAGGCGAGCGGCTTCGTCATCGGCACGGCGGGTGGGCTGCTGCTCGGCACGGCACTCGGCTTGTCGCGCATCGCAACGCGCATCGTCGGCCCGACCTTCGATACGTTCAAGCAGATCTCGCTTTTTGCGTGGATACCGCTCATCTCGGTCTGGTTCGGCCTCGGCGATGTGGCGAAAGTCGTGTTCCTCTCGCTGGCCGCGCTGCTGCCGGTCGCCACGCATACGTGCGACGGCATCCACGCCGTACCGCGCCGCTATGTCGAGGTCGCGCGCGCGTTTCGCTATTCGAGGGTCCAGCTAATCCGCTTCGTGATGCTTCCAGCCGCCTTGCCTTCGATTTTCACGGGCATTTATCTCGCGTTGATCTACTCATGGCTCGCGACGCTCGGCGCCGAGTATCTGCTGGTGGCTGGAAGCGGGATCGGCAACACGCTGATCGACGGCAGCGAGCAGTTCAGAATGGATCTCGTGCTATTCGGCATCATCGTCGTCGGTCTGACGGGCTGGGCGCTCAATGCGCTTGCCCGCAGCGTCGAGCGATGGGTCTTTGCGCGGCGCGCTGGTGCGCCGCAGGAAAGTGCGGCCACATGACGCCGCTTCATCAAACGGACATCAGCTTATGAAGACCCCTGTCTCCGAAGGCATCCGCATTCGCGGCGTCAGCAAACAGTACGCACAACAACACGGCGCCAATGGCGCGCTGCGCGTGCTGGACGACATTTCGCTCGATATCGGGCGGGGTGAATTCGTTAGCATTCTCGGCGCGAGCGGCTGCGGAAAATCGACGCTGCTGCGGCTGATCGCCGGGCTCGATACGGACTTTAGCGGCAACATTCAAGTGGACGGCGAACGCGTGCTCGATACATCGCTCGAACGCGGCATCGTGTTTCAGGATCACCGGCTCTTTCCATGGCTCACCGCCTCGCAGAACATACTCGCGGCGCTGCGCAACGCGCCGCTCACCTCGCGGCAAAAACGCGAGGCCGTTGCGGAGCATGTCGCACTCGTTGGTCTGGAGGGATTCGAGCATGCGTATCCACACCAGTTGTCGGGTGGTATGGCGCAACGCGTGGCGATTGCGCGCGGACTCGTGAACCGGCCGCGTGTGCTGTTGCTCGATGAACCGTTCGGCGCGCTCGACGCCCTCACCCGCAGCCGCCTGCAAAACGAACTGCAACGTATCTGGGAACACGAGCGCATTACGATGATTCTCGTCACGCACGATGTCGATGAAGCGATCTATCTGGGCGATCGTGTCGTGACGATGGCGCCGCGCCCCGGCCGCGTGAAGCGCATCGCGCATGTGAATCTGCCGAGGCCGCGCGAGCGCAGCCACCCGCATTTCACCCAGCTGCGCGAGCAGATTCTGGCGGACTTCTCCGATCACCAGCGGCCAGGCGGGAACGATCCTTTCGACGACGCTCCGCGTTCAGGTGACCAGGAGCCGCGCATTACCGAATGGCGGCTCGCCTGGTAGGCGCACAGGCTTTCGAGGCAGCACCGTGAGTGACAGCAAGTTCATGCCATCGGGCAACGGAGAGTGCGCAGGCGGCTTCAACATCATGCCGCCGTGGCGCGGCATCGTAGGCGCACTCGAGAGAGCCAGCCGCCGATTATTCCCCCCAGGGGCAGATACATAGTTGGGAAGAAAACCGCTTCTTATTGCCTTGATACCCCTCTCGCAGGGGTATTTTTTGCTCGCTGCGCGGAGAAGTTATACCCTAAATGCACATCAGATGTATCGTGCGGCCGCTGCCAACGTTGCCTCCTTGGCGGGAAGCCAGTCGCGGACAGCTTACGGCCAGACGGCAGCATAGAAGACCATGTAGAAAGCCACCGTCGCGATGGCAAGAAGGAACGCCCACTGCGCCAGCTGAGGTGCACGCAGCTTTGATTGACGGAACCCAGTCACGCCCCATCCGAGAGTCGGCCCACCAATGAAGAGCAGGATGAAGGCGTAGCCCCACCAAGGGACTGCGCAATGCTCGACGTCCCAACAGCCGTGCCAGCGCGTGGAAATCAAGGGCCACGAAAACCATTGCGCCAGCTGACTTGCGAGCAGCGCGCTCCCCCATGAAGTCAGCAAGCCCAGCGCCAGAAAGAACAACAGTATCGTCGCGCGCTTCATTTGATTTCCCAGAACAAAATCTGCTTGGACTTTCCGAGGTCTGAGTACCATGCCGCAGAGAGGCCGAGGCGGAAACGGAAGAACGTTGTCACTCGACCTTGAACCCCTGGCGAGGTAAGGGTGTCTTTGTTCCAAAGGTCGATGTGGTCGCCAGTCGTGGCACCGCTACTGTCGGTATCCCGCGCCCAGTATCCTGAAAAGAAGATGATTCCGGTTCGTCCTTTGACCTTGTCTCGCCAGTCAGCGCCGGTGACGTCCTCGGGCGACTTCAAGCCAGCCAGTGGCTTCAACTTGAGCCAATCGGCCATCTCTCGCGCTCGAAGGGCCGTTCGCTTACCGTCGATGCGAATCTGGCCTTGCCCTCGGAATGACTTCATATCGAGGCCGACATTGTGGAGGGTAATACTCAGCCGAATCGCGCACTGATTGTCCGCATATGGCGGGACCTTTCCCGTCTGTGGGTCGACAAACGGGTCTTCCTTGTCCGGATATGCAGCCCACAACTGCGGGAATGTCACCGCTTGAAGCGGTACTTCCTTGATGGAATTCGGCGTCGTATTCGGTTTTACGGCGGTCTTCTTATTGGGCATTCGGTCAGTTCCCGGCCATCTTTTCAAGGGCTTCATCGCCCCAGTAGACGTGATAGTCAGCGTCGCTGGAGGTGAATACGCGCGGCAAGTGCCCATTTGCGTCGAGATTGCCTGTGAGCACCTGACCATCCGATGTCTCGATGTAGTAGGGATAGCCCTCCGACGCGCCAGTGCCAACCGCTCGAACTCGTTCGTCGAAATCGTTCGACATGTCTCGCCGTTGTCCAGCGCCGTCTGAATGGAAGCCCATGCCCGCCAACTCATGGCTCTCGAACGTCATGAACATGTCATCCTGCGACGGGAGCAACCGCGGCGGCGGATTGCATTTGCAGATGCACAGGTCGTTTTCCAGTGCAACCTGCTGGCCGTCGAAGGTCATCGGCCAAGAAGGGCCTGCACCAACGATATGGCCTGTCGATTTACACGTGGGACAGAAAATTGACGCGCCATGATAGGCGAGCGGCGTTCCGTTGTTAAATCCCGCAGCTACTCCGTCCAGAACAACACCGTCCGCTGTGGTCTTGTCCCCTTTGACAATCATCCTTCGTCGCATTTGCTACCACCTTTATGCAATATCGTTCGACTCGGCCCACAGGTCGTCGAGCAGCGTACTAGGCACAAAATGCCATTGTTCGAACTCCGGGTCGTACAAAGCAATCTGGTTGCACTCTGAGCCAGAAGGAACGGTGCCGGGAATTTTCTGAATAGCCGTAGCAATTGCGCGGTGACGGTGTTCTTCAGCCCAACCGATTACGCGAGAAAATGCCTCCTTGTACGCGAAGAGCCCCGCGTTTTCGTGAACCCGCTCTATTGCGGTGAGCGTATCCGCGTCCACCTTGACAGCTATGTGGTGAGCGCGTTCCGGGGGGACGTGCTGCTCTTGGTGTTTGCAGCACGCCGCTAGGCTTCCATTCCGACGGCAAATGAGCGCTCCGTCATGCGCGGGCCAGCCGAACTGAATATCCAGGGCAAGTCTACCGTTGTGGTCAGCAAGAAACCCGCTCGGAACATACTGATGCGCAGGCACCACGTGATAAGGCTTGCCAGGGCTCGAGGCATAAGCAGCTTCAAGCATGGCATCGAACGGCGAAAGGAACGCCCGTATCGCCTGACTGTCGCCCGAGCCCTCGCATAGTACGTTTGCCCAGTCAGGTTCGCTGGGCCGTAGCTGATAGTTTACGGCCAGGTAGAGAGTCGGCTCGGGAAAGAAAACGTGTCCGCATGAGAATCCACGTGCTGCTCCGGTAGTCACAATGCCCCCATCTGCACAATCCGCAGCGAGCATTCTGGATTCATAAGACGAAATGAGTCAACCACCCGTGATGATTCTTGACACTCCGTGTTCGTGTACTATCTGCGGCTTTTTCCTGCCAGATATGTTCGTCAGTGTCAAAGCGCGGGTCTATACCGACGCTACCGACGTATACACGGAAATCCCCGCTTTGCTGACACCTGCGGGGATTCTTGAGCCATTGCTCGATTATTTCCTGTATCGAAGCCATGACCGGAGTCTGCAATGGATGCGGAAGGTGACGCGGTCAGTCCGCATGTTTCTCGAATACTTACAAACGAACCCGGACGAGCGCGACACCTACCGTCTCTTTCAGAATTTCGCCCAGCGACTCTACACCGGGACGTTTGACCGAGTGACCGGTTTCGACCTCAGCGGCTTGTGCTGGTCGCCCCGGTCACCTCACGACGCCTCAACCATCATCACACATCTAACCGACTTCTTCGATTGGCTTGGAGAAACGCGGCCGGCCGCCGCGCAAGTAAATCCCCGCTACGCTGGCGGCGCCTTCGACCGGCAGACAGATGAGGCCGCGTACCAATACCGGCGGAGCAAGGCATTTCTGGGACACACGTGGGCGGCGAACGCAGCCACTGCCGGACCCGGGCACCGTATGCGAGGTCGCCGCCCACCCAAGGTCGAAAAGGGTGAGCCGCCAGCTTTCCCAGACGAGCGCTTCGAGGAACTGATTGTCAAGGGATTCTGCGCGGCCGGACGGTACGACTATCGCGGTATGCTCGTTACATTGCTGCTGCACGGCGCGGGCTTCCGCGAATCGGAGCCTTTCCACCTCTACATCTCCGATGTGTTACCAGACCTTGCCAACCAGCGCCAGGCCAAGGTGCTCATTCATCACCCC
>NZ_DATJWR010000214.1:0-2211 GCF_035501035.1 Paraburkholderia sp. | reverse complement strand
TCGCGCAGCTGGCGGGCGCCGCAACGGACAACGTCGTCTGCTCGCAGGCCGGCATGGCCGTCGAGCGCATGAACGGTGGCGCGGCGTTCGCGGCGAAGTACGAGAAGCGCTTCGGTCACGCGATCGAATTCGATGCACCGTTCACGTACGACGCGGTGTACATCGTCGTCGACGCGATGAAGCGCGCGAATTCCACCGACCCGGCCAAGGTCCTCGCGCAGATTCCGGGCACGGACTACAAGGGCGTGATCGGCGAGACGACGTTCGATTCGAAGGGCGATCTCAAGCACGGCGTGATCTCGCTGTACAACTACAAGGCGCGCAAGAAGACGCTGCTCGACGTGGTGAAGATGTAAGTACCGTAGTCCTTCGGGGCGCTGGAAACGAAGCGGCCAACCTGCGCGAGCGGGTTGGCCGTTTTCACTTCCTTCGCTTCTTTCGCCTTGCGTTGCGTCGCGACGCGAGGCGCCTATCGTGTGGACTTCGCCGCGGCCCGTCGCCGCGCGCGCTTGGACACGCCGTTCACGAGCGCCCAGCGCAGCACCGGCGCGATCGTGCGCATGCCCGGCCGCACCATGGCGCGGCGTGCGAAGGCAAAGCTGTCGAAGCCAAGCATGGTCTGGGCGAAGGGCGGCAGCAGGTCGATCCCCGCGTTGCGGATCAGCGCGCCGGCAGGGCGCATCGCCGGGCGCGGCGCGGGCGCTTGCATGAGCACGCGCACGACCTCGAACGTGCGCTCGCTCGCCACGAGTTCCGGCTGCATGGCCTGAAGGTAGGCCGCGACTTCGGCGCGCGATTGCGGCACGTTCGTCGCGCCGAGCAGCCGCGCGATTTGCGCCACTTCGGCGTAGTACTGGTCCTGCGCCGCGCCCGGCAGCGCGGGATTCACGTAGCGCAGATACGCCCCGAGAAAACTCGAAACCTCGGCCACGTGCACCCACGTGAGCAACGCGGGATCGCTCGCGCGATACGGACGGCCGTCGGGCGCGGTGCCCGTCACGGCGAGGTGGATCGTCTTGACGCGCTCGATGAGCGCCAGCGCGTCGGCGCGGCTGCCGTAGGTCGTGCCGGCGATGAAGGTCGCGGTGCGGCGCAGCCGCCCGAGTATGTCGGCGCGAAACGTGGAGTGATCCCAGACACCCGCGAGCGCAAGCGGATGCAACGCCTGCATCAGCAGCGCGCTGATGCCGCCTGCCATCATCGCGGCGAAATCGGCATGGACTTTCCAGCAAACGGCGTTGGGCCCGAACAGGCCCGGGTCGCCGGGCGGCGACGAATAATCGAGTCTCGGGCCGCTGCCCGTCGTGAGATGCGTGACGCTCTCGGCGAGCGCCATGCGCAGGCGCTGCGCGAGCAGGCCGGCGAGGCTGGTCGGCTCGGGAGCGTCATGACGGCGGCCGGCGTGATCAGACATCGCGTTTTCGCTCGCGCTGGGTTGGGTGTTGTGCGCCTTACGACGCGTCGGGGTCCCAGTCGCCGCCTGGTGCAGCCTCGTCCGGCATCGTCAGGCCGAAGTGGCGGTAGCTGAGCTGTGTGGCGATGCGACCGCGCGGCGTGCGCTGCAGATACCCCTGCTGGATCAGGTACGGCTCGAGCACGTCTTCGATCGTGTCGCGCTCCTCGCCGATCGCGGCAGCCAGGTTGTCCACGCCTACCGGGCCGCCGTCGAACTTGTGCAGGATCGCTTCGAGCAGCTTGCGGTCCATGAGGTCGAAGCCCACGGGATCGACGTCGAGCATGCGCAGCGCGGCGTCGGCCACGCTGGCGGTGATCGCGCCATCGGCTTTCACCTCGGCGTAGTCGCGCACGCGCCGCAGCAGGCGGTTCGCGATACGCGGCGTGCCGCGCGAGCGGCGCGCGATTTCGAGCGCGCCGTCGGGATGGATCTGCGCGCCGAGCAGCGAGGCCGAGCGCTGCACGATGCGCGAGAGTTCGCTCGCGTTGTAGAACTCGAGCCGCGAGACGATGCCGAAGCGGTCACGCAGCGGATTCGTGAGCATGCCCGCGCGCGTGGTCGCGCCAACGAGCGTGAACGGCTGGAGGTCGAGCTTCACGCTGCGCGCGGCCGGTCCTTCGCCGATCATGATGTCGATCTGGTAGTCCTCGAGCGCCGGATACAGGATTTCCTCGACGACCGGCGAGAGCCGGTGAATCTCGTCGATGAAGAGCACGTCGTTGGCTTCGAGATTGGTGAGCAGCGCTGCGAGATCG
>NZ_DATJWR010000213.1:0-5448 GCF_035501035.1 Paraburkholderia sp. | reverse complement strand
TGCCCATCACCATGGTCGAGCCTTGCGCGTGCTCGGTCACGCCGAGGCCGTAGTAGATCGCGGAGTTGCCGCGCTGCGCGTAGAGGCGCGCGGCGGCGCGTACCTGTTCGGCCGGCACGCCGGTCACTTCGGCCATGGTTTCGGGGGAGTTCTCCGGCAGCGCGACGAAATCGCGCCATTGCTCGAATGCGCGCGTTTCGCAGCGCTCGGCCACGAACGACTCATTGACGAGCCCTTCGGTCACGATCACGTGCGCGATTGCGTTGATCATCGCGACGTTGGTGCCCGGGCGCAGTTGCAGGTGATGCTCGGCCTTCACGTGCGCGGTGTCGACGATGTCGATGCGGCGCGGGTCGACGACAATGAGCTTCGCGCCCTGGCGCACACGGCGCTTCAGGCGCGAGCCGAACACCGGATGGCCGTCGGTGGGGTTCGCGCCGATCACCATGATCACATCGGAGTGATCGACCGAGGCGAAGGTCTGCGTGCCCGCCGATTCGCCGAGCGTCGTCTTCAGGCCATAGCCCGTGGGCGAGTGGCACACGCGCGCGCAGGTATCGACGTTGTTGTTGCCGAACGCGGCGCGCACGAGCTTTTGCACGAGATACGTTTCTTCATTCGTGCAGCGCGAGGACGTGATGCCACCGATCGAATCGCGGCCATGCCTGGCCTGAATGCGGCGGAACTCGCTCGCGGCGTAATTGATCGCCTCTTCCCAGCTGACTTCGCGCCACGGATCGGTGATCTTCGCGCGGATCATCGGTTTCTTGATGCGGTCCTTGTGCGTCGCGTAGCCCCACGCGAAGCGCCCCTTCACGCAGGCGTGGCCTTCGTTTGCCTGGCCGTTCTTGTGCGGCACCATGCGCACGACCTCGTTGCCCTTCATCTCCGCCTTGAACGAGCAGCCCACGCCGCAATAGGCGCAGGTCGTCACGACCGAGTGCTCGGCCTGGCCGAGCATCACGACGGTCTTTTCCTGCAGCGTGGCGGTGGGGCACGCGGCCACGCACGCACCGCACGAGACGCACTCCGATTCCATGAACGGCTCGCTCGCACCCGCGGCCACACGGGATTCGAAGCCGCGTGACGCGATGGTCAGCGCGAAGGTGCCTTGCGTTTCCTCGCAGGCGCGCACGCAACGATTGCAGACGATGCACTTCGAGGGATCGTAGGTGAAGTACGGATTCGATTCGTCCTTCTTGTCCTTGAGGTGATTCGCGCCGTCAAAGCCGTAGCGCACTTCGCGCAGACCCGTCACGCCGGCCATGTCCTGCAGCTCGCAGTCGCCGTTGGCGGGGCAGGTGAGGCAGTCGAGCGGGTGATCGGAGATGTAGAGCTCCATCACATTGCGCCGCAGCTTCTGCAGGCGGTCGGTCTGCGTGCGCACCTTCATGCCCGCCTCGACGGGCGTCGTGCACGAAGCGGGATAGCCGCGCCGGCCTTCGATCTCGACGAGGCACAGTCGGCACGAGCCAAACGGTTCGAGCGAGTCGGTGGCGCAGAGCTTCGGCACGTTGACGCCCGCTTCGATCGCCGCGCGCATGACGGAGGTGCCCGCGGGCACCGTCACGCATTGACCGTCGATTTCGAGCGTGACGTCGACATCGGCATGGCTGAGCGGCGTGCCGTAGTCGGTTTCGTCGAAGGGCGAGCGTTTTTGCATCGCCTGGGATTTGCAACTGCAATTGCCGGAACCGCAACCACCGGCTTGGGACATGAGCGTGTCGGACATGGGTGGTTCCTCGTTCAGGCGGCCGTCGCGGCGGGTTGTCCACTCGCGCTGGCAGGTTCGAGACCGAAATCTTCAGGGAAATGGTCGAGCGCAGAGAGCACGGGGTAGGGCGTCATGCCGCCCATGGCGCACAGCGAGCCCGACACCATCGTGTCGCACAGGTCGCGCAGCAGCGTGACCTGCTTCTCGGAGGTGTCGCCCTTGCGGATCTTCGCGATCACCTCGACGCCGCGCGTGGAGCCGATGCGGCAGGGCGTGCATTTGCCGCACGATTCGAGCGTGCAGAATTCCATGGCGTACTGCGCGAGCTCGGCGAGATTCGAGGTGTCGTCGTGCACTACGAGGCCGCCGTGGCCCACGACAGCACCGACGGCCGCATAGGCTTCGTAGTCCATGGGAATGTCCCACTGGCTCTCGGGCAGATAGGTGCCGAGCGGGCCACCCACCTGCACTGCGCGCGCCGGACGGCCGCTGGCGGTGCCGCCGCCGTAGTCGAACATCAGCTCGCGCAGCGTCACGCCGAACGCGAGCTCGACGAGCCCGCCGCGCGCGATATTGCCCGCGAGCTGGAAGGGCAGCGTGCCGCGCGAGCGGCCCATGCCGAAGTTCTTGTAGAACGCCGCGCCCTTCGCGAAGATGATGGGCACCGTGGCGAGCGTGATCACGTTGTTGATGACCGTGGGCTTGCCGTAGAGGCCCGCGAGCGCGGGCAGCGGCGGCTTCGCTCGCACGATGCCACGCTTGCCTTCGAGCGATTCGAGCAGCGCCGTTTCCTCGCCGCAAACATAGGCGCCCGCGCCCTTTGCGACGAAGAGCTCGAAGCGCTTGCCGCTGCCGAGCACGTCATCGCCGAGCCAGCCCGCGGCGCGCGCGCGGGCAATCGCCTCCTCGAGCGCCGCGATCGAATGCGGATATTCGCTGCGCACATAGATATGGCCGACGGTGGCGCCGACCGCCATGCCGGCGATCGTCATGCCCTCGATCAGCACATAGGGGTCGCTTTCCATGACGAGCCGGTCGGAGAACGTGCCCGAATCGCCTTCGTCGGCATTGCAGACGACGTACTTCTGGTCGGCTTGCGCATTGGCGACCGTGCGCCACTTGATGCCGGCCGGGAACGCCGCGCCGCCGCGGCCGCGCAGGCCCGATTCGACGAGCGCCTCGCAGGCTTCGGCGCCGGTCAGCTTCAGTGCGTTGCGCAGGCCTTCGAGACCTCCGTGGGCCACGTAGTCGTCGGTGGACAGTGGGTCGGTGATGCCGATGCGGGCGAACGTGAGCCGCTGCTGCTTGCGCAAATACGCGATCTGCTCGACGAGACCGACGCTGCGCGCATGATGGCCGCCTTGCAGGAAGCCGGCGTCGAAGAGGGCGGCGACGTCTTCGGCTTCGACGTTCGCATAGCCGACGCGTCCTTGGGCCGTTTCGACTTCGACGAGCGGTTCGAGATAGAGCAGGCCGCGCGAGCCGTTGCGCACGAGTTCGACGCTCGCGCCGCGCGCGGTGGCTTCGCGTTCAATGGCCTCGGCGATGGCTTGCGCGCCGAGCGCGAGCGCGGAGGAGTCGCGGGGTACGTAGACGCGTGTCATGCGGCCTCCTCGTTGCGGGCGACGGCGGTCATGGCGGCGGCGAAGAGCGCGTCGAACTTCTGCGGTGTCACTTTTGCGTGCAGCGTGCCGTTAATCATCATGGCGGGCGAGAGCGCGCATTGCCCGAGGCAATAGACCGACTCGAGCGCGACGGGGCCGGCGTGCTCATGCGCATGCCCGTGGTCGTGATCGTGGCCGTGCTGTGCGAAGTGGCAGCCCGTATGCGCTTCGATGTGCTGCGCGAGCGCCTCGCTGCCCATGCTGCGGCATGACTCGGCGCGACACAGCTGTACCGTTACCGGCGCGGGCGGCGTAGTGCGGAAGTGGTGGTAGTAGGTGATGACGCCATGCACCTCGGCGCGCGAAAGGTTCAGCGCCTTCGCGAGCGGCGCGACGGCGGCGGGCGGCACGTAGCCAGCCTCGTCCTGGATCGCATGCAGGATCGCGAGCAATGTGCGGCCAGGTTGCGCGTGCGACCGTACGAGATCGTCCGGCGCGCTCACAGTTGTCTCTTCCACGATGAGGCTCCTCCAGGGCATATATGCACTTGTTATTCATAAAGTGTGCATCTATGCTGCGGTTGTCTTGTTGTCTGATCGAACAATAGGCTTGAGCAAGGGCGTACGCAATAGGAACGGTGACTTCATAATGATCAAGGTCGAGTGTCGGGCGCAACTGGTCGTGAAAGACGCGGATGGGCGCGAGGCAAGCCTGACGGACGTTGTGCCGTTGCTCGCGCTCGTCGCCGAAGAAGGTAGCATTGCGCAGGCGGCGCACCGTAAGGGTTTGTCCTATCGCCATGCATGGGGCGTTTTGCGCGATGTCGAGGAGCGACTGGGCGGCGCTCTGATCGCGAAGGCGCGCGGCCGGGGGTCCGTGCTCTCCGAACTGGGGGAGGCCGTTCTGCGCTCGCAGCGGTTGTGCGCGGAGCGTCTGCAGGGCAACCTGGAGGCGCTGGCGAGCGAGGTGGCGAGCGATCTGAACCGCTGGCTCGCACCTTGTGCGCAGGATCTGCGCATCCATGCTTCGCACGGCTACGCGGTGGCGGCGCTCGTGACGGCGCTCGTCGCCGACCAGGTGGGCGTCGAGATCAAGTACCGCGACAGCGCCGATGCGATCACGGCGCTCGCACGCGGCGAATGCGATCTGGCAGGATTTCACTTGCCGCGTGGCGACTTTCGAGCCGCCTGCGCCAACGCCTATCGCAACTGGCTCGATCCGCAGCGGCACGTGCTGATCCATCTCACGCAACGCAAGCAGGGGCTCTTCGTCGGACACGGCAACCCCAGGCGGATCACGGGCCTCGCCGATCTCGCACGCGGCGATATCCGCTTCGTGAATCGTCAGCCGGGCTCGGGTACGCGCATGCTGATCGACTTGCTGCTCACGCGCATCGGTGTCGACCCCGAGCGTGTGAACGGCTACGCCTCGTCGGAACTGACGCATTCGGCGATCGCGGCGTTCGTCGCGAGCGGGATGGCCGACGTAGGCTTCGGGGTCGAGCCGGCTGCACATCACTTTGGGCTTGATTTCATCGAAATCGCGGATGAAGACTACTATTTCGCGTGCGATCGCGCCCATCTCACGCATGAGCCGCTGTCAACGGTACTGGGTTTGCTGCGCGGGGCAGGGTTCCGTGAGCAGGTCGCGCAACTGGAGGGGTACGATCCGGGGGCCTGCGGCGAGGTGGTGGAACTCGAGGACGCTTGGGGCGGTCCGGCTGTCCTGTAATAGAAGGCAATCTAGGGATCGGGTATTGATCGAGCCGTCCTGCGGACTCCGGCGCATTTTGTGATACTTTCAACTAGTATTCGCTCTTACGTTTCAGATGCGCGCCCGCCGCGCCGATCGACCATGAAATTCGCACTTAAAGCAGTTACCGCAGCCGCCACGGCAGCGGCGTTGTTCGCCACGTTCCACGTTGCCTTCGCGCAGAACTCGCCTGGCGTGCCTGGCGGGATCCTCACCGATCAGTTCAAGTTCAACGAACATCCGCAGATGCAGTTTGCGGCTTCTGCGCCGTCGGCCAAATATCAGCACGGCAAGCCGAGCTCGGCGCGCAAGCGTGGCGACTTGGGTGACCCGGATGGCTGCAATCTGCAGTGCCCGCAGGACAATTGATGATGTGAA
>NZ_DATJWR010000212.1:0-90750 GCF_035501035.1 Paraburkholderia sp. | reverse complement strand
CATTCTCAGTTGCGGGAGAGCTTGGAACAGATAGTGTGGGTTGACCCGGCGCTAAAAGATGACCTCAAGTTCCAGTCGCTCGAGGACTTTGTCGACAAACGTTAATAGCATCGATATCCAAGCCGCAAATGTGGGGAGGGTGTACGACAGCGGGCCTGCAACGGTCCGCTGTGCGATACAGACCTATATATCAATTTAAAAAGTATGTCTGCGAGCGCCCTGCTCGCCTGTGCGCGCGGCGCTGAAGAACATTCCCTGCCACCCCTCGCCGGAAAGCACTCCGCGAAGAATCGCGGTGGCTTTGCGCGCAGTGCAGCTTTCTGCCGAGTCCCTTCGCAAGCCTCACCAGTCGGAAGACGGCACGTGTCGCTAAAAATCAGACCCCAAATAATTTGAAGGCGTCGGGCCTTATCCGGCAGGCCCCCTCAAAAAATGCGCTTTCGGCTTCAAGCTGAAAAACCCTTAAAAATTGTGCGGCGCACCGCAAATTTCGCCCTTCCCGCAGACTTTTTTGTCTCTGAACGGGGTTTTCGTCGCTCCCGCAGACTTTAGTGTGCGCGGTTACCCCAAAAAATTCCCTTTGACAAACGCTCTTACGATATATATCTTAAGACATGTTTTAAGACACCCGATAACCAAGGAGGCCCCATGCGCCACCATTCGCATTCTGGTCACACTGGCCGTCACGGCCAGACGCCGCGCGATCCGCTCGCCTTTTTCGGCGGGCGCCATCCGGCCATGCACGCCCTCAACGCCCTGCGCCACGCCATGGGGCGCCATCGCGGCGGCGAAGGCCACGGCGACTTCGGCGATCGCTTCGGTGACGGTTTCGGCCGCGGCTTCGGCAGTTTCGGCGACGGCGACGGTTTCGGCCGCGGCCGCAAGTTCACGTCCGAAGACCTCCAGCTGATGCTGCTCGTGCTGCTAGCCGAGCGTCCGAGCCACGGCTACGAGCTGATCAAGGCGCTCGACGCGCGCTCGAACGGCTTCTACAGCCCGAGCCCCGGCATGGTCTACCCGGCCCTCACATATCTGGAGGAACTCGGCTACGTGAGCGTGACGCTCGAAGGCAACCGCAAGCGCTACGAGCTTTCGTCCGAAGGCCGCGCGCACCTCGAAGCCAACCGCGAACGCGCCGACCTGATCCTCGCGAAGCTCACGCACTTCGGCCGCAAGATGGAAGTCATGCGCCGTGCGCTGGCCGGTGAAGATCCGGCCGAAGGCACTGGCTGGGTGCGCGAGCTGATCGAGGCGCGCCACGCGCTCAAACGTGCGCTGCTGCGCCGAACCGACGCTTCGCCCGAGGAACAGCATCGCATCGCCGCGATCCTCGCGCGCGCCACCCAGGAAATCGAGAACGGCGGCGCCTGAGCAGCCGTTCCCGCCACCCACGCGCCCCGCGGCGGCCCACGTCGCGCCACCCCAACATCGGAGCCATACATGCAGAACCCGTCCCAACTCGAAGTCGTCCGTGTGCGTCACCCGCTGAAGTTCCGACTGTTGCGCGTGGCGCGTGTCCAGGCGCTCTCGCCCGCGCTCGTGCGCGTGACGCTCACAGGCGAGCTCGGCGATTTCGTCTCGGCGTCGTTCGACGATCACGTCAAGGTGTTCTTTCCTTCCGCCGGCGAGGAAAAGCCAGTACTGCCAGGCATTGGCCCAGACGGCATCGTATTCCCGGAAGGCATCGAGCGTCCCGCCGCACGCGATTACACGCCGCGCCGCTTCGATACGCAAACCAACGAGCTCGACATCGAGTTCGCGCTACACGAGGCCGGTCCGGCCACGGCGTGGGCGGCACAGGCCAAGCCCGGCCAGTATCTCGGCGTGGGCGGCCCGCGTGGCTCGATGGTGATTCCCACGGGCTTCGACTGGCATCTGCTGATCGGCGACGAAACGGCGCTGCCCGCCATCCAGCGCCGTCTCACCGAGCTGCCCGCTGGCGCGCGCGTGGCCGTAGTGATGGAAGTCGCGAATCGCTCGGCGCGCATCGAGCTGCCCACCGAAGCCGATCTGTACGCCACCTGGTGCTACCGCGATGAAAGCGAGTCGGCGTATCCGCTCGTGGAAGCCGTTTCCCAGGTATGGCTGCCGCCTGGCGAAGGCTACGTCTGGGCCGCCGGCGAGGCCTCGGCGGTACGCGCGGTGCGCGCGCATCTGTGCAACGAGCGCGGCGTGGACAAGAAGCGCATTCGCGCCTCCGCCTACTGGCGGCGCGGCGCGCAGGCCACCCACGAAACCATCGACGATTGAGCGGCCTTGCGGGGCGCAGTGCGAGAGCCGCGCCCCTGATTAAGGGGGCAAGTGCAAACAAAACGACGATGCGATCGGCCTACCGCATCGCTCTCCTCAATATTTTTCCCACGGCGGACTTTGGAAGGGCTTCCCGAAACTCGAACTGACGCGGCACCTTATAGCCTGTCAAGCGTTCGCGGCACCAGGCCTGAAGCATCTCGGCGGTCGGTGCGGGTTGCCTTGCCACCACGAAAACCCTCAATGCCTCACCGGTCTTCGCGTCCTGCACCCCTATGCACGCGCACTCGGCAACGTTCGGATGGCTCGCGACCACCTGCTCGATCTCGTTCGGATACACGTTGAAGCCGGAAACGAGCACCACGTCCTTCTTGCGATCGACGATGCTGACGTAGCCCTGCGGATCCATGACTGCAATATCGCCCGTGCGCAGGAAGCCGTCCGCCGTGAACGACGCTTGAGTTTCCTCAGGCCGGTTCCAGTATCCACGCATCACCTGCGGCCCCCTCACGACGATTTCCCCGGGCGTTCCCGGCGTCACGTCACGCCCGTCATCATCGAGCAGGCGCAGTTCGGTTGAGGACACAGGCACACCAACGGTTTGCGTGCGCGCGGTCGTTGCCGGTGGGGTCATGCAGACCGTCGGCGAGGCTTCGGTGAGACCGTATCCGCCGGACAAGGCGCATCCGGTCAACTCCTGCCATCGTGCTGCTACAGTCGCCTGCACGGCCGCACCCGCCCCGCACGTGTAAGCGAGGCCCCCGAAGTCGAGATCGTGAAAAGACTCGAAATCGAGCAACGCGTTAAACAAAGTGTTCACACCGACGAAGAATGAAAAGCGATGTCTTCGCCATTGATCAACGAGACTTGAAAGATCTCGCGGGTTTGGAATCAGGACGTTCTTCCATCCGCCGGCGGCCGAAAGCAGGCAGTTACCCGTCAGCGCCATGATGTGATACATCGGCAACACCGTGACCACACAAACCTCAGGACCACGAAGTGTTCCGCGCAGCCATGTGGACAGTTGAAGGACGTTGGCAATAATGTTCCGGTGCGTCAGTATCGCGCCTTTGGGAAGGCCCGTCGTGCCGCCCGTATATTGCAGGAACGCGATCGCATCCGGTGACAACGGCGTCCTGGGTCTCTCCGGGAGACTCCCGGTCTCCACTGCCTGCAGAAAACCGGGCACGGCTCGCCGGTTCGCCTCCTCGACATCACCGCTCCCGCCGCGCGCCCCATCGCGCAACAGCCGAGGCAATGCCGCCATCTCGCCCGAAGATGCCAGAATCAATCGACAGCCTGCACTCTCTGCCGCCGCCCGCGCGACGGCCGTCGCCCCCTCCCAGGCGACGAGCAGCGACGCTCCGCTATCGCCAAGGTGAAACGCGACCTCCCTCTCGGTGTACTGAGGGTTCAGATTGACCACGACCATCCCGGCCCTCAGTACGCCAAAGAGTGCAATTGAATACTGCACCACGTTAGGCATCATGAGGGCGACGCGAGCGCCGGACGGAAGGCGTTCGATCATCTGAAGGTACGCCGCGAACGCTTCGCTCAGGGCATCGAGCGTCATATAGTCGAGTTCGATATCCCCGCAAACGACCGCGGTGCGCCGAGGGTACGTGGCGCTGGTTCTTGTCAGAAAGTCAGCGACCGAGTCGTATCCCGCCAGATCGATGTCTGCAGGCACGCCAGCCGGATACTGGCCAAGCCAGCTTCGTTCCATGCTTGTCTCCTTGCCATGTTCGTTGTTTCGCCGGAATCCACAGTTCGTGTGCCCGCGGTGGCTGTTGCACCAGGTGTCATCGCTCGCCGCGCGTCGCATCGTGTGCGAATGGACCGGCTTGGCTAGCGCAACGCTTCCCTGACGAAATCGAGTCGATCCTGCCCAAAGAACATCTCTTCGCCCACGAACATCGTCGGCGCGCCAAAGAGACCACGCGCGACCGCCGCCTCCGTGTCCTTCTTCAGCTTCTCCTTCACGGCAGGATCCTCGGCGAGTTGCAACAGCAGCGAGGCATCGAGGCCGGCGCTTTCAAGCACGGCGCGCACCGTGGGCAGGTCGCCCATGTTGCATGGGTGCTCCCACATTGCGCGGAAAACAGCGTCGACGTAACGTAGAAACAATCCCTCATCCTGGAGCTGGACGCCGGTAGCCCCGCGCATGAGCATCAGGGTATTGATGGGGAAATGTGGATTGTGGATGTACTGAACGCCATAGCGCCGTGCAAAGCGCGCCAGATCCACTTGCATCCATGCGCCTTTCGCAGGAATGGCCGCAGGCGAGGCATTGTTTGTCGCCTTGTGTATCCCACCCAAAAGGACTGGCCGGTAAACGAGATTCGCGCCGTGCTGCGCGGCAATACCCGGCAGTTGCGTCCACGCCAGGTAACTGGCCGGACTGCCGAAGTCAAAATAGAACTCCACCGATTTCACCATCTATTCGCCTCCCCCAAATTCACCGCATTTTCCGAGTGACGGCAGCGATCCGCGTCACATGTTCCGCCATTACGTATGCTGAACTACCGTTAATTTAACGATGGTTATGCTATCCTCGACTTCAACTCTTACGAAAGACCGACCATGCGCTATTCAAGCTCTCACAAAGAGGAAACGCGACGCAAGCTGATCGAAAGCAGTCGCGCCATTGCGAAGGAAGATGGCTTCGCGTCCACGGGTATCGATGCGCTGATGGCGTCGATCGGACTGACGGGAGGCGCCTTCTACAATCACTTCCCCTCCAAGCAAGCCCTTTTCGATGCACTCGTCGCCGAAGAGGCGTCCAACAGTGCGGACCTGCTCGCAGTGGGTGAAGGCGCCCCCGAAGGCGATCTCGCGCGGCGCCTGCGCAGTTACCTGAGCACGTATCATGCGTTGCATCCCGAGTCGGGGTGCGCGCTGCCTACGCTCGGCCCGGAAATCGCGCGAGCCACGCCGGCTGCGCGCAGTGAGGTCGAGAAGTCGCTCAAACGCATACAAAAGAGCTGGGGCGCAGACCTCGACGACACGGGCGCCGCATGGGCCGTCATGGCCCAGTGTGTCGGCGCCCTTCTGCTCGCGCGCACGGTCGAAACGGAGCGCACCCGCAAGGAGATCCTCGCTTCCAGCCGGCGCTTTCTCGGTGAGGCGCTCGGTATCGACGCATTGAAGTAACGTTCGCATCTCGCGTGTCCGTGCAGACGGATCGCCGATTTACCAGCGCTCCATATACGGACGCAAATCCAGTTCGAACGTCCACGCATCGCGCGGTTGCTGATGCAGATACCAGTAATTTTCGGCGATGTGGTCCGGATTCAGGATGCCGTCCTGCTCCTTCAGGGCATAGCGTTCGGGGAAAGTCGTGCGAATGAAGTCCGTATCGATGGCTCCATCCACAATCACGTGCGCGACGTGGACGTTCCGCGGGCCCAACTCCCGGGCCATGCTCTGAGCCAGCGCGCGCAGAGCGTGCTTCGCGCCGGCGAACGCGCCAAAATTCGCTGCACCTCGAACACTTGCGGTCGCGCCGGTGAAGAGGATGGTGCCTCTACCCCGGGCCACCATGCGCTTCGCCACTTCTCGACCATTGAGAAAAGCGCTGAAGCAGGCCATCTCCCAGATTTTGAAATACTTTCGTGCCGTTTCTTCCAGGATGCTGCATGGTACGTTTGCGCCGATGTTGAACACCATCACCTCGATCGGGCCGTGTTCAGCTTCCACGCGTTCGATCAGTGCGACGACGTCCTCTTCCTTGCGGGCGTCGCTCCCGTAACCGAATGCCTGACCGCCATGTTCGCGAATACGGGCGACAAGCGGCTCGAGCTTATCTTCTGATCGGCGACTAACGCACGCGATGTAGCCCTCACGCGCGAATCGCAAGGCGATAGCGCCGCCAGTGGCGTCTCCCGCGCCAATTACAAGCGCGACCTTCGGTTGCGACTTGTCCGATTGCATGCTGCCTCCTCTTTTTCGAACGACCGTTTAGTTAACGAACGGTAACTAAACGGTCGCTCGTTGTCAACCGGATTTCCTGCAAGGAGGCAAGGTGATGTGCGTGCTTCTACGTGCCGGCGTCTCGGGACCTCTGAGGCAGTTTGAGGTCCAGACGCTCGCGAGTGTGGCCGATATCAAGACATCCGCGCGATACCGGGGCGCAATACCAGGCCGTAATGGCGCCGACGCGCTGGCAAAACATTCAGCGTTGCTGCACGGCTTCCGCCTTTCTCGCCGCCTCTACCAGCGCCGCGAATCGCTCCAGGGCTGCCACACTGCTGTGCACCGAGTGATATTCCTGCCGGCCGATGCGAGCGTCGAGCACGATCGTCATGCCGCTTTGTCGAGCGAGGCTCAGGATGTCCATCTCACACTCCTTACCGGGAAACGATGCAATTTTCGTCGCACTGGATTGACGATTACCAGTCCGCAGATTACGCGCGACACCGCAGATATCAACGAGCGCGAGGCGAAATGACCTTTTGCGAATCCCGAACAATCGCGACTACCGCCATCAAGGCCCCGGGAGATCAGCGAAGGTCTGTCGTTATCAGCTTCCCTATGTCGCTAACATGAGCAAAACCCGTGCCACCGCGTAACATCATACGAATCCAGGCAGCGGAAAGACAGTTAGGAATCCGTCTTTCCGATACAGATATCCGCCCCGCTGCGCTCCCTCACGCGGACACTTTCTCCCCCTGCTCGGCAGCCGCCAATTCGCTTCGCAACGTGTGTTGTTCACCTTCCGGTATTTCGCCTGGCGCACGGTGAATGTCGTGGGTGACAAAGCCCTGTTCGCGGCTCGGTATGGCAAACCAGTCTGGATGAGCAAACGAAGCACGAATATCCTCGAGTCCGCTCGCCCAGTGTTCGTTCATCGTGTCGATACTGAACTCGTAATCCTTGTAGTGCCCCTCGTACGGCTTGTTCTTGTAGATCAGATGCACGACGTTGATCGAGCTGCCATCGGCCACGGTCTGCGCCAGACGGAAGAGCGGGTCGCTGCGCCGCGCGTCGGCGGGCACATGGTCGAGCAGTTCCTTGATGAAGCGCGCATGTTTCTGGCGATCGGCAAGCATGCTGGTGATGGCACGCGTGCGGCTCGAGTATTGAATATCCTTCGCGCGCTCCGCCACGTCCATGAAGTCGGCCGGCACACCGCCGCTCGCGCTCCATAAATCAACCTGAAACACGAGCGCATCTTTGTGATCCGATTCACGCAATACTTCCGTGAGAGGCGTATTCGACACGAGCCCGCCGTCCCAGTAGTACTCGCCATCGATCTCGACTGCAGGAAAGCCCGGCGGCAAGGCCCCCGATGCCATGAAGTGTTCGGGCTCAAGGCGCATCTTCGTGTTGTCGAAGTAGACGAGATTGCCCGTACGCACATTCACGGCGCCCACCGAGACGCGAATCGGACCGTCGTTGATCCGTTCGAAATCGGCGAACCGCTTGAGCGTCGCTTTCAGTTCGGCAGTATCGTAGTAACTCACCGAATCCGGCGGCGTTCTGTGCCAGCCCGCAACGGGAAGTGGCACGCGCGGGGAAAAGAAGCCTGGCTGTCCTTCCGCGAGCGCGCGCCCTGCCGCCCACATGCTGGCCCATCTGCGCGCATGCTCGCCGTGACCGAAAAGCGGCAGCGCGAACGCCCCCAGGTTGCCGAACCAGTCGCGAGGACGGCAAATCGCTTCCCAGAAGCCTCGCAGCGCCTCGACGCGCCGTCCCGCCTCGTTGCCCGCAATGATCGCCGTGTTGAGCGCACCGATCGACACGCCAGCAATCCGGTGCGGCTCGATACCGGCATGCTCGATGCCCTCGACCACGCCGGCCTGATACGATCCCAGTGCGCCGCCACCCTGCAAGACAAGGGCGATCTCGTCGTAGCGCGGCAACTCGAATTGCTTATGGCCAATGCGGACAATCGTCTCTGCGCTGCGCATACAGCCTCCTTAGTGCATCGACCAGCCGTGCGTGACGAGCACCGACTGCCCAGTCAACGCGTTGGATTCAAAGCCCGCCAGGAAGGCAACCGTATTGGCGACATCATCGAGCGAGGTGAATTCGCCGTCGACGGTGTCTTTCAGCATGACGTTCCTGACGACGTCAGCTTCGGAAATGCCGAGCGCTTTGGCCTGCTCCGGAATCTGCTTGTCCACGAGCGGCGTGCGCACGAATCCGGGGCAGACGACGTTGGCTCGCACGCCACGTGAGCCGCCTTCTTTGGCGACGACACGCGCGAGCCCGAGCAGACCGTGCTTGGCCGTCACATACGCCGCCTTGAGTTTCGAGGCCTCGTGCGAATGCACCGATCCCATATAGACGATCGAGCCGCCCTTCCCGCTCGCATACATGTGCTTGAGCGCAGCCTTGGTCGTAAGGAAGGCGCCATCCAGATGAATGGCGAGCATCTTCTTCCAGTCCGAGAACGCGAATTCGTCGACGGGACTGATGATCTGAATGCCGGCATTCGATACCAGCACGTCGATGCCGCCGAAGACCTTCGCAGCCTCTTCGATTCCCGCATTGACGGCTTCCTCGTTGGTCACATCCATCGCCACGGCGAGCGCCCTGCCCCCTGCCGACACGATGCTGTCGGCCACCTTGCCCGCATTTGCGAGGTTAAGGTCGGCGATCACGACCGCAGCGCCCTGGCTCGCAAACGTGCGCGCGCAATGTTCTCCGATCCCGCTGGCGGCGCCGGTGATAACCGCAACCTTGTTCTTGACAGACATATGTAGTCCTTATTGCTTAGTTGAAAAATCAGGCAAGCTCGACTTCGCCGGCGCTGTGCCGGGCAGGCACCTCGGCAAGATAGTCGAACGCGACTTCGCCGATATCGAGCGTAAGGTTGGCAATCACGTGACGGCCGCCCACCACGCGTCGCACCGGAAGATCCGCCACCGGTGCAAGCGCGTGGGGATGCAGCTCGATGGCGGCGGGACCGCTCCACGCGCCGAGCACCGTCACGTCGCGCAGGTAAAAGCGCACGAGTTCGCAAATTCGTGCGGTGCCGTCCACGTGCGGGATCACCTTGAGCAGATAATTGGGCGTTTCAGCCAGCTTGCGGCGCTCATCCTCGCTATTGAGCAGATGATGCTTGTAGCCCATGGTGCCGGTCGCCACGCGTTGCGTACCGTAATCGAGCGTGCCAAGCAGCGTGTCGTTGCCGTCCACCTTGAGAACCGGCCGAGCCAGTTTCTTGGGAAAGCCCCAGATCTCGCGGCCGCCTGCGATCGGGCCTTCGTCGTCGAGATACATGGAGTGCGTATAGTTGGCGAGGCGCCCTTGCGGATCGCGCACGGAAATGACCTGACCGCTTTCCGTATAGTCCCCGAAGCCCGATGAATCCGGCATGCGAATGAACTCGTAGTGAACGAGGTTATTCTCGGGCCGCAGCGGTTGCGGCACGACCGCGCGCAGCGCATCCGGATCGGTCTCGTAGCTGATGATGAAATATTCCCGATTCACGAAATGGAATGGAGGCCGCGGGTACGCGGGATTGTGAACCGGCATCGCGAACGCTTCGCGACGGATATTTTGGATATCCATGCTTCCCTCGTTAATTGGCTTCGGTAGAACGATGCAAATCATAGAGGCAAATTCGCGCACACGGGAAAATATGACGACAAAAGATTGTTGCGATTTCCAATGTTAAAAATAATTCAGAAATCCCGGCGTGATCGCTGTCATGTCAGATAAAAATCCGGAAGCGCAAGCCAGATAATCACTGAAGATAATTCATTTATTGAAAAGTCAATACTTTTAATATTCTCGATTCAATATTTACATTATGTTTCAGACTCGATCGATTTCATTTACTGATGCAACGCTTTGTTGACTCCTCTGCAATGAGCTCGTGGCAGCGGCCTATACCCGTGAATTCATTCACTGCGTATTCGGGGCAGCAAGCAATGAGCGCACATATCTGGGAGGCACGTTCCGATGCGCTCAGCGATCAACCCGCTGATCATCGCGCCACATAGATTGGAGGAGAATAAGAGCTAAATCTAGTCTCGGTCGGATAACCCGAGCTTGCGTGGCCGTTGGTTTCCGAACCATACTCGCCGACCTGCATCGACTTTTCCTCACGGTCATTATTATTTCCAGTAGTACGAACAGATTCAGACTGTGTCGCAGCATGTACATGCTCGCCATCTGACTGAGCGCTGATTGCGGTCAACCCGGACTGGGCATGCGCCGCCACTGAAGCCGTGAGAAAAGCCGCCAGGAAAGCCGATTTTGCGAAGAACTTCACTACTATCCCCTATGGATGAAACCTGAAAATCCGCCGCTCTTCCTTCACAAGCGGCGTTAGGGGAAGGCTACGTCAAGAGGGAGACGACATAAATGGCGCTGGGCGAACAGACCCTTGTCGGCACGGCGACAATGGCCGATTACCCTTCACACGGCCCCACGCCCTCGGGAATACGCCAACCGTTGGCCGAAACACAACTGCAAGCTACCGTCCCAACGAATTCGCTGCGAAGAACGCAGTCGCGTGATCGATGAACGCGCGTACCTTTGCGGGCATCAAGGTTCTCGTTACGTACGCAAGCCGGAGCTCGATTGCGTCCTCGGCCAATTCGAAGCCATCCAGCAACCGAACAAGGCGCCCGGAGGCCAGGTCTTCGAACAGCAGCGCTTCCGGCAGCACTCCCAAACCAAAACCCTTTATGACCATTTCGCGATTGAACATAGGATTGTTCGACGCAATGCCGAACTTCAGAGGAATCGCAATCTCCCCTTCTGCGGCCTTGAACGCTAGCGCAGGCTTTCTGATCGACGGAGAGACTGCCACGAATTCATGCTCCGCGAGGTCCGCGGGTTCGGCCGGACGCCGATGCCTCTTCAGATACTCAGGTGAACCGACTATTACCAGCGGGACGCGATCCAGTAGCTTCGTCACGGTCGTATCGCTCGTGAGCATGTAGGGAAGGACGATACCCATATCGTAGCCATCGCCAACCAGGTCGACGGGCCGTTCGACGAGGGTGACATCGAGGCACACCTTTGGATTTTGCTCCTTGAAGCCCGCCAGAAGCGGGACGAGACGATTGACTGTGGCCGTAGTATGCGCGACCAGCCGCAGTACACCCGTGGCCTCCCTGGCCTCGTTGAAAGTCTCCGCCTCGAGTGCGTCCAGATCGTCGAGAATCCGGACACACCGCTCGTAAAATCGCTCGGCGGTTTCGGTCAGTGAGATTTGACGGGTTGTCCGATGGAACAGCCTGCTTCCGATTCGCTGCTCAAGAGAAGCGATCGCCCGGGAAACGACGGGAGTCGTAACGCCAAGCGTATCGGCCGCCCGCGTGAAGCTCCGCGCCTCGACAACGGTGCGAAACACCCGGAGCGTTTCAACATAGTCCATGGTCGGCCGCCCAATTTGAACGCGATCAGCAAGGTCAGCAATGCGCCCTCGCCGGCACACCGTCCGGCTTGTACGCAAACATCCCTCTCCTGCGTTTTTCGCTGCGTTGCAAGTAGCCATGGGTGTGCTAATGCAGCGCAGTGGCAATCCCACTCCAGTCAGCATGCTTGAACACAATCTTACTCGTGGATACCATCTCAAGATGTCAGCGTGCGACGACGTTGGGCAACGCCACATTTCATCGGCTTCCTGCCGACGACTTGCCGACCGCCTGCACCAACTCGACACACGCCATGAAGCCGGATCCGCGCATGCCGGCTCAGCAGCGAAACGCCCGCGTACGCCGGGCAATTCGTACCGCATGACGCCAGCGCGCCGCGTGCTCCGCGGTGCGGAAATCGGATTCCCGCGAACGTGCGGCCCAACTCAGCGCCGCCAGCCAGCCGCTAACCGTCCAGCCAAGAAACAGATTGATCAAGAATACTTTTGCCGCCTCGTGTTTCATCCGTCTGCGGGCGATCATGGTTGGCGTAAAGTACGCCGCAGCAACGAGTGCAAACAATATATAGGCCATAACCGAACGCATTTGACACCTCGACCTGAATCATGTGACGAGCGATTCTAAGTTCGCGTCTCGGGGAGATGAAGATCGGCGCACGTACCAGAGTGTTGCTCGAATTCGCAACGCTAATGTGACCCTTCTTAGGCCCCAGCCATCATGATTGATCTGATGATAAGGCTTCGAAATCGCCTTGAGAGTCGGCATGAAGCAACGCGCCCGACAAAAAGAAAACCGGCTCGCGGGCGTTGCGCGCCTCATGAGCGCGCTTCGCACTGCGAACCGGTTGTGCTTCAGGTAGAAAGCGGATGAAACCGCGGGTGTTGCCCGCGTGAAGCGCGAGACCCGACCGGCCGATCGGGTCCGCACGCCTCGTCGCTTCGGCAGGAAGCGAAAGCGATGCTTAGAAGCGGTGACGCAGGCCCACCGTTGCAGCGACCTGGTTCTGCGTGGTCGACGGCGACAGCGTGTTGATCATCGCGACGTTCGCGCCGGCGTCGCCGAGTTCGCCCGAAGCGTGCTGGTACACGGCACCGGCGTACACGTCGGTGCGCTTCGAGAGCGAGTAGTCAGCCGTCAGCGAAACGGTGTGCCACTTCGGATCGCCGCCGCCGTTCGAGCCCGTGACCTTGCCGTCCGTGTACGTGTACGAGGCGTTCAGGGCAAGAGCCGGCGTCAGCGCGTAGGCGCCGTTCAGCTCGAAGTTGTCGAGGTGCAGGTTCGTGCCCGTCGGGATGGTGAAGGTGTTGCCACCCTGGCCGCCGGCGATCAGGTTTTGGTACTGCGTGTGCGTCCACACGAAGCCCACCGTTGCCGGGCCGTAGTTGTAGTTCACGCCTGCACCGAACGTGCGCTGCGTTTGAGCCGACAGGTTGAAGTTGTTGCCATTCGACGGCGAGTTCGCGCCGTTGCTGTTGCCGTTGAGCGAGTTGTTCATCTGCAGGTAGGCAGCCGCGAAGTTCAGCGGGCCGTTGCCGTACGATGCGCCAACGCTCCATGCACGGTTGTTCGCGAACTGGCCGGCGTCGTTGCTGAAGCCGTACAGGCCGCCGAACTTGAAGCCGGCGTAGTTGGTGCTCTGGTACTTGACCGCGTTCTTGATCGAGAACGAATGGTCGAGGTTGTCGTTGTCGAACGGGTGAGCGGCCAGGTTGTTGCCGTAGCCACTGCCGGTTTCCGAAAGCGGGCCGAGGTAGTCGACCATCGAGTCGTATTGGCGGCCGAGCGTCAGCGTGCCGAAGCGGTCGCTCTGCAGACCGACGAACGCCTGACGGTTGAACATCGTGCCGTTCTCGGTGTCCTTGCCGTTGTTCAGGTTGAAGCCGTTTTCCAACGTGAAGATCGCATGCAGACCGCCGCCCAGGTCTTCGCTGCCCTTCAGGCCGAAGTACGTGTCGCCAACGGTGCCGCTACCCTGGTTCCATGCGGCGTGGCCGCCTGCATTGTTCGCGTAGACGATACCCGCATCCAGCGCGCCGTAGAGAGTAACGCTGCTTTGTGCATGAGCGGAGGCTGCGAATGCGCCGAGGACGCCCGCGATAATCAAAGTATTCTTCATGACTTTCCTTAATGACATTCAGATCGCACTGAAGCGGCTCCGGGTATTGGGGCCACCCCTGCAATCCCGGCGGAAGTCTACGTGGCAAAGGCGTTAAATCACGGCGATCGATGCTGGAACAGATATTTGCGAAATCTGGAAATATCGAGATAAATCTGATAACTCACTGTTATATAAGGATTTTTTTGAATACACCGGGCACCTTGACGAAATCCACTGTCGCAATCACGCGACGGCCCGATCAGCGGCGAATTCGATTATTGTGAAAAGTGGATTAATTACGGACGATTTCCTGCATTATTTTTTCTCGATTCGATGAAACTCATGGGCCGCAGCTGCGGTCGAACGCGGCCCGCCGCGCAGAATGCGCCGCCCATATTATTCATTTTCGCGGCGATTATGCGCGCATCAAATCGCGATTATCGCCGGCGCGGCCATCCTGCCTGAACGGGCATCGTTCGATACCCTCTCGTGACACGCCATGGGGCGCGGGGGCGCGCATCCGCTAAAATCCCGGAACGCGCGCTCCCGTAGCGCCTGCATCGACGCCACTTCTACCGAACGGCCGCGTCGCCCTCACCCGTCCGGCGCGAGCCCCCTCATGACAAACAAATCCACTGCAACGCCCGCCACGCCCTTCAGCGAGCTACCGCTCGCCCCCGCCACGCTCGCCAACCTCACCCGCCTCGGCTACGTCGACATGACGCCGATCCAGGCGGCGAGCCTGCCCATCGCCTTCGCGGGCCACGACTTGATCGCCCAGGCCAAGACCGGCAGCGGCAAGACCGCCGCGTTCTCGCTCGCGCTCCTCTCGCGTCTGAACGCGAGCCGCCAGGACGTGCAGGCCATGATCCTGTGCCCCACGCGCGAGCTGGCCGACCAGGTCGCACAGGAAATCCGGCGCCTCGCGCGCGCCGAGGAAAACATCAAGGTGCTGACGCTGTGCGGCGGCACACCCATGCGCCCGCAGGCGGCGAGCCTCGAACACGGCGCGCATATCGTGGTGGGCACGCCGGGCCGCATCATGGACCATCTCGAGCGCGGCAACCTCACGCTCGAAGCGCTCAATACGCTCGTGCTCGACGAGGCCGACCGCATGCTCGACATGGGCTTCTTCGACGACATCGCCACCGTCGCGCGCCAATGCCCCAAGGAGCGCCAGACGCTGCTCTTTTCGGCCACGTACCCGGAAGGCATCGCGAAGCTGAGCCAGCAGTTCCTTCGCAATCCGAAGGAAGTGAAGCTAGAAGAACATCACGACGACAGCAAGATCCGCCAGCGCTTCTACGAAGTGACGGAAAACGAACGGCTGCACGCGGTGGGCATGCTGCTCAATCACTATCGGCCCGTGAGCACGCTCGCGTTCTGCAACACGAAGCAGCAATGCCGCGACCTGCTCGACGTGCTGCGCGCGCAGGGCTTTCACGCGCTCGCGCTGCATGGCGAGCTCGACCAGCGCGAACGCGACCAGGTGCTGATCCAGTTCGCCAACCGCAGTTGCTCGGTGCTGGTCGCAACCGACGTAGCCGCGCGCGGCCTCGACATCGCGCAACTCGAAGCCGTGATCAACGTGGACGTCACGCCCGACCCCGAGGTGTACGTGCACCGCATCGGCCGCACGGGCCGCGCCGACCAGGACGGCTGGGCGCTCAGTCTCGCGAGCATGGACGAGATGGGCCGCGTGGGCGGCATCGAAGCGGCGCTCAAGCGCGAAGTGGAATGGCGCCCGCTCGCGGAACTGAAGCCCGCCAGCAACGAGCCCCTGCTGCCGCCGATGGAAACGGTGCAGATTCTCGGCGGTCGCAAGGAAAAGATTCGCCCCGGCGACGTGCTGGGCGCGCTCACCGGCGAAGCGGGCTTCAACGGCGCGCAGATCGGCAAGATCAACGTGACCGACTTCTCGACCTACGTGGCGGTGGAGCGCAGCGTCGCGCGCGACGCGCTGCGCAAGCTCAACGCGGGCAAGGTCAAGGGCAAGAAGGTCAAGGCCCGCCTGATGGACGAATAGGCGGAACGAACACGCCGAACGACAAAGCGGCGCAACCAGGCGCGACTCGCAAACGACGAGGCGCGCACGCGGCTTGCGCACTCTCGAAGCGTTACGCCGCCGCTCAACCGTACAGGAAAGCCATGAAACAACCGCTCAGAATCGATTTCGTCTCCGATATTGCGTGCCCGTGGTGCGCGATCGGCCTCTCTTCGCTGAATCTCGCGCTCGAACGTCTGCGCGACACCGTCGAAGCGCAGATCGTCGTGCATCCCTTCGAGCTCAATCCGCAGATGGGCCCCGGCGGCGAGTCCGTGGTCGAGTATCTCGGCAACAAGTACGGGCGCACGCCCGAGCAGATCGCCGAAACCCAGGCCATGATTCGCGAGCGCGGCGCGAGCGTCGGCTTTACGTTCGGCGTGCGCGAGCGCGTCTACAACACCTTCGACGCCCATCGGCTGCTGCACTGGGCCGGCATCGAAGGCAAGCAGCTGCCGCTCAAGCTCGCGCTGCTGCGGGCCTATCACGGCGATGGCAAGGACACGAGCGACCACGCAATGCTCGTCGCGGCGGCGCAGTCCGTGGGGCTCGACGCGGCGCGGGCGCGCGAAGTCCTGGAAAGCGGCCAGTACGCCGACGAGGTACGCGCCGAAGAGCGCGAATACCAGGCAGCGGGCATCCAGTCGGTGCCGGCGATCATCTTCAACGAGCGCTATCTGGTGAACGGCGGCCAGCCCGTCGAGACCTTCGAGCGCGCGATACAGCAGATCCTGGCCGAAGGTTGAGGCCCGGCGCGAAGGCCCGAATCGCCCCCGATGACGGCCGCTGAATTGCCCCTCGCGGCGACGCGCAGACCGCAGATGCCGGCCGCCCGCTCGCGGACGTGTAAACTAGCGGGTTTTTTGCCCAAGGTGAAAAAGTGCTAGCCCCGCAACGCCTGGCGTTGAGCGGCCCGACGCTCGTTCGCTTGCTCGCCGGCCTCGGCAACGCCGAGGTGCCCGAATCCCGGCAATCGATCTCGGACCACCTGAGCCAATGGCTCGGCTGGACGGACGCCATCGCGCTCTCGACGGCGCTGAGCAATAACGCGCAGGCGGCGTCGGCTCGCGCCGCTGCCGCGCGCGTGGGCGCGAGCGCCGAGCAAACCCAGAGCGAGCGCGTACGCGTGGCGCTCACGAAGGCGATTGTCGGCGACGGTGCATCCGCGCGGCGCGATGGACGCCGCACGCCGGCCGCCGCCGCGCAAGCGCAGGCCGATGTGGAACCCGATTTCGCGGATTTCCGCCAACGCTACCTCGCGCTGCAGCAGGCGATGGAGACGGATATCGGCACGCTGCGCACGCGTCTGCGCGCGACACTCGCCGTCCGCACGCCCGCACACGCGCGCCTCGCAACGGTGGATGCCGTGATGGAGCAGGCGCTCGGCGCGCGCGAGCGGAACCTGCTCGCCAGCGTGCCCGCACTGCTCGGCGCGCATTTCGAGCGTCTGCGCGCGGCGGCCGTGGCTACGGCCACGGCCGAAGCCAGCGAAGCCGCCGCCGAAAGCGCCGCCCCTTGCGCGCCGCGAGCGTGGCTCGCGGACTTTCGCAAGGATATGCAGAGCGTGTTGCTCGCCGAACTTGAGATCCGGTTCCAACCGGTGGAAGGGCTGCTCGCAGCGCTTCGCACCAGCTAACCCAAACGCTATGTCCCGATTTCGCATTGAACCTGTTGTTTTCGTCGTGGGTCTCGCCGCCGTTTGCTGGATCGCCGCCGGCTATCTGGGCTCGAATCCGCTCGCGCTCGCCGTTACGGTGCTAATCGGCGCGTGCTACGTGACGGGCGCCTGGGAGCTCTACCGCTTCCGCGAGGCCACCGCCACGCTCGCTCAGGCTGTAGCGCAACTCAACGCGCCGCCCGCGCGTCTCGCCGGCTGGCTCGAAACGCTGCAGCCCGGGCTGCGCAATCCCGTGCGCGCGCGCATTGAAGGCGAGCGCGTGGCCTTGCCCGGCCCGGCGCTCACGCCGTATCTCACCGGTCTGCTGGTGCTGCTCGGCATGCTCGGCACGCTGCTCGGCATGGTCGTGACGCTCAAGGGCACCGGCGCCGCGCTGGAAAGCGCCGCCAATCTCGACGCGATCCGCGCCTCGCTCGCCGCGCCCGTGAACGGCCTCGGCTTCGCGTTCGGCACGTCGATCGCGGGCGTTGCCACCTCGGCGATGCTCGGGCTGCTCTCCGCGCTCTGCCGCCGCGATCGCATCGCAGCGGCGCAGCAACTCGACGTGAAGATCGCGACGACGCTGCGTGGCTTTTCGCCGGCGCATCAGCGCGACGAATCGTTCAAGCTGCTGCAGCGCCAGGCCGAGGCCATGCCCGCCCTCGTCGACAAGCTCGGAGCGCTGATGACGCTGATCGAGCGTCAGGGCGTCGCGCAGCACGAACAACAGATCGCGAGCCAGCAAGCCTTCGCCGCGAACGCCGAGGCTGCGTGGAGCCGTCTTGCGGCCTCCGTCGGCCAGTCGTTGCGCGACAGCGCAGCCGAAAGCGCGCGCGCCGCGGGCGCGGCGCTGCAGCCGGTCGTGGAGACGACCATGGCGGGCCTCGCGCGCGAATCGGCTTCGATGCAAGGCGCGCTCACGCAGGCAGTACAGCAGCAACTCGACGGTCTCACGAGAGGCTTCGAGACCTCGACCGCCAACGTGGCCGAAATCTGGAACCGCGCGCTCGCGCAGCACCAGCAAACGAACGAGGCACTCACCGCGAACCTGAGCGGTGCACTGGAGCGCTTGAACACGAGCTTCGAGCAACGGTCGGCGGGATTGCTCGATGGAGTGTCGGCGCGCCTGGAGGCGGCCTCGGGAACGATGTCGCAAGCCTGGCAAGCGGCGCTCGCGCAACAGGAACGCACCGGCGAAAAGCTCGCGGCCGACAACCAGCAGGCGCTCGCCACGGCAGCGGGCGCGTTCGAGCAGCATTCGGCAGCGCTGCTGCGCGCGGTGGACCAGTCGCATGCGGACTTGCAGACGGAACTGGGCGCACGCGACGAAGCGCGCCTCGCAAGCTGGGCCGAAGCCCTTGCGACGATGGCGGCTGCGCTGCGCACGGAGTGGGAAGCAACGAACGCCGCGAGCGCGCGGCGTCAGCAGGAAATCTGCGCGACGCTCGCCCAGACCGCGAACGATATCGCCGCGCATTCGCAGCAGCATGCAAGCAAGACGATCGCTGAAATCGATCGCCTCGTTGCAGCCGCTTCGGAAGCGCCGAAGGCCGCAGCAAACCTGCACGCGGAAATCGCCGCACGCGACGAACAGCGCCTCGAAACCTGGACCGCATCGCTCGCCACAATGGCCACTGCCCTGCGCAAGCAATGGGAAGAAACGAGCGCCGCAACCGCGCAACGTCAGCAGGAAATCTGCGAAACGCTCTCCCAGACCGCCAGCGAAATTACCACGCAGTCGCAAGCTCACGCCGCCGCCACCATCGCTGAAATCGGGCGCCTCTTGCAGGCCGCGTCCCTGGCCCCGCAGGCCGCCGCCGAAGTCATCGCCGAGCTGCGCCAGAAGCTCTCGGACAGCATGGTCCGCGACACCGCCATGCTCGACGAGCGCAACCGCCTGCTCGCCACGCTCGAAACCCTGCTCGACGCCGTGAACCGCGCCTCCACTGAGCAGCGCTCGGCGATCGACGCGCTCGTGTCGACCTCGGCGGACCTGCTCGAACGCGTGGGCGGCCAGTTCACCGACAAGGTGGAAACCGCAACCGGCAGGCTCGGCGCGATCGCGGCCCAGGTGACGGGCAGCGCCGTGGAAGTGGCCAGCCTCGGCGATGCGTTCGGCGCGGCCGTGCGCGTGTTCGGCGAGTCTAACGACAAGCTCGTGGCGCATCTGGAGCGCATCGAAGCCGCGCTCGACAAGTCGCTCGCGCGCAGCGACGACCAGCTCGCCTACTACGTGGCGCAGGCGCGTGAGGTGATCGACCTGAGCATGCTGTCGCAGAAGCAGATCGTCGAGAACCTGCAGCAGCTCGCCAGCCAGCGTGCCTCCGCCGGAGTCGACGCGGCATGAACGACGAAATCGACGGCGGCGCGGCCCCCGCCGCACCAGTCTGGCCCGCGTTCGCCGACCTGATGTCGGTGCTGCTGGGCGCGTTCCTGCTGATTCTCGTGGGCGTGGTCGGCATGCAGCTCGAACTGTCGAGCCGTCTCGCGAACGAGGTCAAGCAACGCGAAGCCGAAACGCAGCGCCGCAAGACGCTCGAACAGGCGCTCGCAGGCCCGCTCGCGACGGGGCGCGTGACGCTCGTGAACGGGCGCATCGGCATTAGCGGCAGTGTGCTGTTCGCGCTGAACTCCGACCAGTTGACGCCGCAGGGCCGCGATCTGCTCAAGACCCTCGCCGGGCCGCTCACCGCGTATCTGCAAAGCCGCGACGAGATCCTGATGGTGAGCGGTTTCGCCGACGACCAGCAGGTGCACGCGGGCAACCGCCGCTTCGCCGACAACTGGGAGCTTTCGGCCGAGCGCGCGCTGACGGTCACGCGCGCGTTCATCGAGCAAGGCGTTCCGGCTTCGTCGGTATTCGCGGCCGCATTCGGCTCCGAGCAGCCGGTGAGCGCGAACACCGACGAGGCCGGCCGCGCGAAGAACCGGCGCGTGGAGATCGCTCCGGTGCCGCGCCCCACCGTAGGCGAGGGCGCGCATCGTGACTGATCGCGGCCAGCACGCCGCGGCCGAAGCGCGCGCGCTCATCGAAGCCTGGCGCGCGCGCGGCGCCGACCGGCTCGATCCGGTGCGCTTTCATTTCATCGAGGCGCTGGAGCAGCGCGCCGCCGCACACGCGGGCGAGGCGCGGCGGCTCATCGACGCGCGCCTCGCGCAACTGCTGAACGCGTTTGCCGACGACCTCGCACGCGAGGCATCGAATACGGCCTACGCGCTCGGCGACCAAACGCATCGCGGCGCACTGGGCAGCCTCGTCGATTCGCTCGCGCGCCCGGACACCGCGCATCCCGCATCCGCAGCCAGGCACGAGCCGGACCCGGAGCTGGTGGCGTATTTCAGGAAGACGTGGTCGCGCGTGCGCACCGAAAAGCAATTGCGTCAATCGCTGAACCAGGTGCCGAAGAACGCCGGGCCGCTCAATTCGAGCAGCCTCGTGCACCGTGCGCTCTCGCTCATGCGCGAAGTCTCGCCGGGCTATCTCCAGCAATTCCTCGCGTACGCCGACGCGCTTTCGTGGCTGGAGCAGCTCAATGCGAGCGTCGGGGCCACGGCGCCCGCAAAGGAAGCGCCGCGTGCGGCCGGGGTCAAGAAGGGAGCGCGCGGCAAGGCGCGCTAGCCACGATACGCGGCCACGCGGGCCGCAAAGTCTGGCCCTGCACCGGGCCGCCCTCACCCCGCCTCGCACGGCCTCATGCAAGCTTAGGCAGCCTTATGCCGCCTTCCGTCGCGCCCGCACGGCTTCGGCCAGCCCGTCGAGCACGGGCGCCGTCTGCGCCCAGCTGATGCACGCATCGGTAACGGATACGCCGCGCTTGAGCGGCACGCCGGGCTTCAGGTCCTGGCGTCCCTCTTCGAGATGGCTTTCGATCATCACGCCGACAATGCGCTTCTCCCCGCCCGCCAGCTGCTCGCCGATATCGCGCGCCACGTCGATCTGGCGCTGGTGCGCCTTGTTCGAGTTCGCATGCGAGCAGTCGATCATGACCTGCTCCCGCAACCCCGCCTTCGCGAGCGCCGCGCAGCACGCTGCCACCGAATTGGCGTCGTAGTTCGGCCCGCTCTTGCCGCCGCGCAGGATCACGTGGCAGTCGTCGTTGCCGCGCGTTTCGAAGATCGCGGCCATGCCCATCTTCGTCATGCCCATGAACGCGTGGCTCGCACTCGCCGCGACGATGGCGTCGGCGGCTATCTGCACGCCGCCGTCGGTGCCGTTCTTGAAGCCAATCGGGCACGACAGTCCCGATGCCAGCTGACGATGGCTCTGGCTCTCGGTCGTGCGCGCGCCGATCGCGCCCCATGCCACGAGGTCGGCGATGTACTGCGGGCTCAGCAGGTCGAGGAACTCGGTGCCCGTCGGCAGGCCGAGCGCGTTGATGTCGAGCAGCAGTTGGCGCGCCGCACGCAGGCCCTCGTTGATGCGGAAGCTGCCATCCAGACGCGGGTCGTTGATATAGCCCTTCCAGCCCACCGTCGTGCGCGGCTTCTCGAAGTACACGCGCATGACGATGAAGAGGTCGTCCTTGAGCGCGTCCGCTTTCGCCTTGAGCAGCTTCGCGTATTCGATGGCCTGGTCGTGGTCGTGGATCGAGCATGGGCCCACCACCACCACGAGGCGGTCGTCGCGATGCGCGAGCACCTCGGCGATCTGGGCGCGGCTCGTTTCGACGAGCGTCTGCGTGCCCTGCGGCACCGGCAGCTCGTCTAGCAGCAGCGCGGGCGAGATGAGCGGACGCACGGCGCCGATGCGCACGTCGTCGATGCGGGTCGTGTCCTGGGTGGCGTCGGCGACGCCGACTTCCTGATCGTGCTGCGGATTGTCGATACGGCTCAAGATGCTCTCCAAATGCGCACGACATGCATGCGGGGGGGAATGGGCGATTATCGCATCCGGCGCGCCGGGCGGCGCCTGGGCGAGACGTGTGCCACGCAGCCGCACGCCCAAACGAAACGAGGCGGCCCGAAAGCCGCCTCGCCAGAGAATCGCCCGCGAATACGCGCGGGGTAAGCCGATCAGCGCGCCGTGCCGCCCATCGGGTAGCCCTTGCCCGCAAGCCGGCGCGCGATGCGCACGAGCGCGAGCCACTGCTGTGCCAGCAGGCCTTCGCCATAGCTCACGCCGTTGCCGTGCGGCGCGGGCAGCTGGTCGCGAATGCCGGTGGGCTCGTGCGCCTTGTTCCACGACGCCGTGCGGAACATCATGTCCCACCACGGAAACAGCACGCCGAAGTTGCAGCCGTAGCGCGTGCCTTCGTGGCCATAGCCGACCGCATGATGACGGCGATGGAACGCCGGGCTCACCACGATGCGCTCGAGGAGCCACCCGAGTTCGAGGCGTGCGTTCACATGCTGCACGCTCTGCATGAAGTTGCTCACGGCCACGAGCACGACGAACTGCGAGGGCTGCACGCCGATGAACAGCGAAATGCCCGCGAAGAACGCGGCCTGGATGATGTCGTCGAGGAAATGATTGCGATCGTCGCACCAGAGCGACATCTGCTGCTGGCTGTGGTGCACGGCGTGCAGTTCCCACCACACGCCGAAGCGGTGCTGCCAGCGGTGATACCAGTAGCCCGCGAAATCGAGCACGACCAGGTAGATCAGGAACGAGACGAGCGGCCGGTCGGTCACGCCGGGCCAGAGGCTGTCCACGTCGATGTTCGGCACGTTGTAGATCGCCATCAGGCTCTGCCAGTGATTGAACAATGGCGTGAGCAGGAAGAAGAACGCGATGTTGATGATGCCGAGCTTCGCGATCCACGTGTACCAGACGTCGGCGCGCAGCGCCTTGCGGTCGCCCCAGCTCTCCAGCGGGCGAAGCGCTTCGAGCGGGCGAAGGATCGCGTACATCACGACGATCTCCAGCACACCCACGATCACCCAGTAGAGCGCGTCGTAGGTGTCCTCGTCGTAGCCCATCAAGCCGACCTTGTAGAAGATGGGCTGAACGACGTCTACATAAACGAGCGTCTGCAGCCACGAAACGAGGTTGTCGGCCTGCGAAATCAGCGTATCAATCATCGAGACTCCGGGTATTCGTCGCGGTTTTCATATCGAGGATGTGAGTCATGAAGCGCCATCAATCCGGATTCGGCGCATAAACGGGCGCGCTATTCGCGAAGTAAATGCCGTGCGGCGAGCGGCCCACCGCGATCGTGTCGATCAACTGGCGCGTGTTGAGGTCGATGATCCCCACGTGCTTCGCAAAGCGGAACGTGACCCAGAGGTAGCGCTTGTCGGCCGAAAGCTCCATGTCGTCGGGGCCGGGACGCAGGCCCGTGATGTCGCCGACCTTCGTGAGCGTCGTGTAGTCGATGATGCTGATCGTGCTTTCCACACGATTCGACACGACCACGTGCTTGCCGTCGTCGAGATTGCGGAAGTTGTGCGCACCGCGGCCGGTCTGGATCTTTTTCACGAGCGTGCGGTTGTGCCAGTCCACCACGGCCACATTGTCCTCGCCCGTCATGCCGACGAGCAGGTATTTGTCGCCGGGCGTCATCCACAGGCCCGCGGGCGTGTTGCCCACGTGCAGCTTCCACAGCACCGTTTGCGTCGGCAGGTCGATCGCCGCGACTTCGCCCGTGTCCTGCAGCGTGACGAATGCGGTCTTGTTGTCCGAGGCGAACGTGATGTGGCTCGGCGTCTTCGCAAGCGGGATGCGCTTCGCGAGCGTCACGTCCTGGCCGTTGTAGCGGTAGATGTCCACGCGGTCGAGGCGCAGGCCTGCCGTCACGAACCACTTGTGGTCGGGCGAGAAGCCGAGCTGGTAAGGATCTTCGATATCTTCCACGCGGCGCTGGACCTTGCCCGTGTGCGGATCGAGAAACATCAGGTCGTTCGAGACCGAGTCGGCCACGATGAGCGACTTGCCGTCGGGCGTGATCATCAGGTGATGCGGTTCCTTGCCGGTGGGCTCGGTGCCGACCACGGTGCGGCTCGCCTCGTCGATGAGCGAGAGCTTCGCCTCGCCCGAGTCGAGCACGATGACCTTGTCGTCGGCGTGGGCGAATGCGCCCCATGCGAGACCGCCCATCAGCAATGCGGCTGCTAGCGTTGTTTTCATGCGACCCGGCGTAATCGAATAGATTGGAAAGTGAGGCATTTCGTAAGGAAGAATGGGCAGCGAAAGCGCGCTGTGCCGGTTTGTGCTGAGATAGCAGCGCAAGGCAGGCGCGCGGATTGCCTGCTTAACGCTCGAGCGCACGATTTCGATGACGCATATGCAGGCTCAGTTGCGTGCGTCATGAAAAAAGGCTGTGCGTACAGACCCCATCTCGCGCGAGAAGTTGCATGGATCGCCGCACCCGCGAAGACAGCATCGAAGGCACGACCGACGGCCTCACGCGCAGCACGGCCGCCGCAGTGCGCGAGGCACTCGAAGGACGCCGCCGTGGCGTCGCCCTTCTGCTGCCGCTCGCCGGTCCCGCAGTGGTCGTCTCGGTCGCGTACATCGACCCCGGCAACTTCGCGACCAACATCCAGGCCGGCGCGCGTTACGGCTATGCGCTGCTGTGGGTCGTGGTGCTCGCCAACGTGATCGCCATGCTGTTCCAGGGCCTTTCCGCGAAGCTCGGCATCGCCACGGGGCGCAATCTGGCCGAGCTGTGCCGCGACAGCCTGCCCGCGCCGCTCGTGTGGCTCATGTGGGCCGTGAGCGAAATCGCGGCCATGGCAACCGATCTGGCCGAATTCCTCGGCGGCGCGATCGGTCTCTCGCTGCTGCTGCATCTGCCGCTCCTCGTGGGCATGGCCGTGACGGCCGTCGTGACCTATGCGCTGCTGTTCCTCGAACGCGCAGGCTTCCGGCCGCTCGAACTCGTGATCGGGGCGCTCGTGGGCGTGATCGGCGTGTGTTATCTGCTGGAGCTCTTCATCACGCCAATCGAATGGCCGAGCCTGCTGCGCCACCTCGCCACGCCGCGCCTGCCCGACGCGCAAGCCGTGATGATCGCGGTGGGCATCATCGGCGCGACGGTCATGCCGCACACGCTCTTCCTGCATTCGGGGCTCACCCAGGCGCGCGTGCTCGCGCGCAACGACACCGAGCGCGCGCGCCTCGTGAGGTTTTCCAACGTCGAGGTCGTGGTCGCGCTTTCCATCGCGGGGCTCATCAACATGGCGATGGTGGTGATGGCCTCGGGCGCATTCCACCTGGGCTATGCGGACGTCGCCGAGATCGAGACCGCCTACCGCACGCTCGCGCCGCTCTTGGGCGCGGCCGCGGCCGGCATCTTTCTCGTCTCGCTGATCGTCTCGGGCATTTCGAGCTCGGTGGTCGGCACGCTCGCCGGCCAGATGATCATGCAGGGCTTCGTGAACTTTCGCATTCCGCTGTGGCTGCGCCGCGCCGTGACGATGGTGCCGAGCTTCGTCGTGGTGGCGCTCGGCGTGAACGCCACCCAGGCGCTCGTCGTGAGCCAGGTCGTGCTGAGCCTCGCGCTGCCGTTTCCGATGGCCGCGCTCGTGTGGTTCACGTGCCGTCGCGACGTCATGGGGCCGCATCGTAACCGCGTGCTGACGGCTGCGGGGGCCGTCGCGGGCGCGGCAATCGTGCTCGCGCTCAATGCCGCGCTGGTGCTGGAAACCTTTGGCGTGGCGCTGCCTGGGCTCGGGTGAATCGCGGGTGAAGGTCAGTCGAATGCCGGAAGAACGCCGAATCCATGCATGGCGAACGGCTGGGGCGAACGATCGTGGTGAAACTACCGGGTTGAACGACCAGGGTTGAACGGCCGGGGTGAACGACCGGGTTCCACAACCGAGACGAACCGCCGGAGTGAACGGCCGGTCGGTTTATCGAAGTAGAGTCTCGCGCGGCGGGCCGTTTGCGCTATGCGTGCAAACTCGCGCGAAACCATGCACCATTAGCGTTTCGCCGTGCCCGCTCTCGCAGCGGGTGCGGGTTTTACAACCGCGCGCCGCGGTCATGCCTGAAAGCATTACCCGAGCGCGCGCCACCTCCGACCTGCCATGACGAATCAGCCTGCCCAAGCCGTGCCCGAACAGCCCGTCGACATGATCATTTTCGGCGGCGGAGGCGACCTGGCCGCGCGCAAACTGCTGCCGGCGCTCTACATGGCGCATCTGCACGGCAACCTGCCGCCCGAAACGCGCATCATCGCCGTGGGCCGCAAGAACTGGTCGATCGACGACTATCGCAAGTTCATGGAAGAGCAGTCGCGCCCGTTCATCGACGCGAAAGCTTTCGATGCGCAAGCATGGGACCGCTATCTGAACCTGTTCCAGTACGTGATCATCGACGTGAACGATCCCGCCTCTTACGCGCACCTGAAGGCGGCGTCGCGCGAGCATGCGCTGCGCGTGTTCTATCTCTCCACGTCGCCCGAACTGTTCACGACGATTTGCGACAACCTCTCGGCAGGCGGTCTCCTCGACAGCAGTTCGCGCGTCGTGCTGGAGAAGCCGCTCGGCCACGATCTCGCCTCGGCGCAGGAGATCAACGAGTTGGTGGGCAAGCATTTCGCCGAATCGCAGATCTACCGGATCGACCACTATCTGGGCAAGGAAACGGTGCAGAACCTGATGGTGCTGCGCTTCGGCAACCCGATCTTCGGGCCGCTGTGGCAGGCGCCGTACATTCGCAGCGTGCAGATCACCGTGGCGGAAACGGTGGGCGTGGGCAGCCGCGCGGGCTTCTACGATCACACGGGCGCACTGCGCGACATGGTGCAGAACCACCTGCTGCAACTGCTGTGCATCGTGGCCATGGAGCCGCCCCTCTCGCTCGACCCGGACGCCGTGCGCGACGAGAAGCTCAAGGTGCTGCGCTCGCTGCGCCCAATGTCGCTCGCCGACATCGCGCGCGACACCGTGCGCGGCCAGTACGCCGCAGGCGCCGTGGACGGCCAGCCGGTGAAGGGCTACCTCGAAGAAGACAACGTGCCGCCCGACAGCAAGGCGGAAACCTTCGTGGCGCTGCGCGCGCACATCAACAACTGGCGCTGGGCCAACGTGCCGTTCTTCCTTCGCACCGGCAAGCGGTTGCAGAAGCGCCAGTCGGAGATCGTGATCGAATTCGCCGACCTGCCGTTCTCGATCTTCCCGAGCGGCCCGCGCAATTACGGCAACCGTCTCGTGATCCAGCTTCAACCCGAAGAATCGATCCAGTTACAGATGCTCGCGAAGGAACCGGGCAGCGGCATGAACATGCTGCCCGTGAACCTGAATCTGGACCTCCAGCAGGCCATTCCCGAGCGCCGCGCGGAGGCGTACGAGCGCCTGCTGATCGACGTGATTCGCGGACGCCTCACGCACTTCATGCGCCGCGACGAACTCGAAGCCGCATGGAAATGGGTCGAGCCGATTCTCAATGGCTGGAAGGAACTGAACGACCGCCCGCGCACTTATACGTCGGGCACGTTCGGACCGGCGGCATCCTCGGCGCTGCTCGCGCGCGAGAACCTTTCGTGGGCCGAAGAGGCGTGATCTGAAACGTCAGCGCCGCGCTCCGCGCGCGGCGCTTTCACCCGGCTTTCCCTATTGCTGGTCGCCAGGACTGGGACGAAAGAGGTCGAACCCCGCGAACACGATCACGCCGCTCAGCGCCATCAACGGCACGGAATGACGCCCGATAAAAAGAACAGCGGCCGCAAGCCACGTCGAAATACAAAAAGCGCCGATGCGCCGCATGATGAAACCCCAAACTGTTTAATGCCTTTGCGCACGCGGGACGAAATCTCGCCCTGCTAATTTCGCCCTGCTGTATCAGCCCAACGTGGCGCGCGCCGCGCGCAGACGCGAAACCGTATCGACGAATGCCTCGCCGCCCAGCGTTCGCTTCATGCGGCTCGCAACCGTCGCACTCGCGGCGGTGAGGGCCTCGCGAATCGCGATGGCCTGCGCCGTGGGCACGATCGCCACTTCGCGCCCGTCGTCTTCGGTTCGCTGGCGCTCAACATAGCCACGCGCCTCGAGACCGTCGAGCACACGCGTGGCCGTGGGCCGCGCGATGGCGAGCAGGTCCGCCAGTTCGCGTTGCAGCGAGCCTGGCCGCTCCAGCACCGCGCGCAGCATGAAGCCCTGCGGCGGCGTGAGCTCGAAGCGCTCGAAGGCTTCTGCCCATTCGCGCTCCAGACGCCGCGCGAGCGCCGTCGTGTTGAAGTAAAGGCAATGATCGAACATGGCGAGAGGATAACCCGATATCGTTAGCTATGCAACGATCTGCGGGTATGGCGCGCGCATCGTAAGCCGCTTTTCAAAGTTCTCCTATGCACCCCTTATCACCGAAATCGAACGACCGGACGAATTCGTGCCGCATCCGTTATGATGCGAAGGGATCGTCATCGTCTTACCGTCGTTCATCATATTCACGGAGACATCGATGCAAATGCGCTGTTACTGCGTTACCCATCACGGCAAGCCACTCGAACTCGTCGAACGCGACGTGCCTCAACCCAAGGGCACCGAGGTGCTGGTGCGCGTGAAAGCCGCGGGCCTGTGCCACTCCGACCTGCACATCTGGGAGGGCTATTACGACCTGGGCGGCGGCAAGAAGCTCTCGCTCGCGGACCGCGGCATCAAGCTGCCGCTCACGCCGAGCCACGAAATTTGCGGCGAAGTCGTCGCGCTCGGGCCGGATGCGCTCGAAGCAGCGGAAACGGTGGCGGCGGGCACGCTCGCGGTCGTGCATCCGTGGATCGGCTGCGGTGAATGCGCGGCCTGCAGGCGCGGCGAGGAGAACATCTGCGCGAAGCCGCAATCGCTGGGCGTGCTGCGCGATGGCGGCTTCGCCGACTACGTGATCGTGCCGCATCCGCGCTATCTCGTCGATCTCGCCGGCCTCGATCCCGCTAAGGCCGCGCCGCTCGCCTGCGCGGGCGTGACCACGTATTCGGCGGTGAAGAAGTTCGGCGCGCGCATTCACGAGGGCCCCGTGGTCGTGATCGGCGCGGGCGGCCTCGGCATGATGGCGCTCGAAGTGCTCAAGGCTCTCGGCGCACAGGGCGCGATTGTCGTCGACGTGGACCCTGCCAAGCGCGAAGCCGCGCTCGCGGCCGGTGCGCTCGCGGCCATCGACGCGCGCGCGAACGACGCCGTGCAGCAGATCATCGAAGCGACCGGCGGCGGCGCCCGCGCGGTGCTCGATCTCGTGGGCGCGACGCCCACGGTGAAGCTCGGGCTGGACTGCTGCGCGCGCGGCGGCCACGTGGTGATCGTCGGCCTGATGGGCGGCGACCTCACGCTCTCGCTGCCCATCATCCCGATGCGGCCGCTGAGGATCGAGGGCAGCTACGTGGGCACCCTGCCCGAGCTGCGCGAGCTCGTGACGCTGATGCGCGAAGGCAGGATGCAGCCCTCGCCCGTCACGAAGCGGCCGCTCACGGAAATCAACGAGGCGTTCGAAGCGCTTGCGCAGGGCAAGGTGGTCGGGCGCCAGGTGCTCGTGCCCTGAGCGCGGTGCGCGAGCGTTTGCCTCGACGCCACGTTCAGGCGCGCTCGCCGCTCCATTGTTGGTATCGCGCAGTCAATCTACGCGTACGAATCTGGTCCATCACGAGGCTATAGACAGGCGAATAGCAGGCCCGTGGGCGTCGGCCTGCAGCAATCGCGCGCAGGCGGCGCTTCACGATCGCCATCGTGGCAAGACCGGCAACGGCCTTGTCCCGCCACCGAACCTGAACGAGCGGCGCGTCGATGTGCTGCCCCTCGCGCCAGCGATTCGGCAGATCCGGCACGCAGGCCAGCGCGCTCGCCATGCCGACGACGGCGACTCCTTCGTTCAATACCGCTTCGGCGACCGGCTGCCGGCGAATGCCGCCCGTCGTCATGACCGGCATCGCGGCGACGGCGGCGATGTCGCGCGCAAACGTGAGGAAATATGCCTCGCGCGCAAGCGTGCGGCCATCTGCGGTGTGGCCTTGCATCGCGGGGCTTTCGTAGCTTCCGCCGGAGAGTTCGATGAGATCGACCGCGCTCGCGTTGAGCCATAGCACGATTTGCCGGGCCTCGAGTTCGGAGAAGCCGCCGCGCTGGAAGTCGGCGGAATTGATCTTGATACCGACGCCGAATCCGGCGCCGACGCGCCCGCGCACCGCCTGCACGACCGATAGCAGCAGCCTTGCCCGGTTCTCCAGCGAACCGCCCCATGCGTCGCTGCGCCGGTTGGTCAGCGGCGACAGGAACTGCGATATCAGGTAGCCGTGCGCCGCATGAATCTGAACGCCGTCGAACCCGGCCATTTCGGCCGCCGCCGCCGTGTCGGCGAAGCGTTCGATCACCTCGTGGATCTGGGCCACGGACATCTCCTGCGGCTCGGCAAACAGCTTGCTGTGGCGGCCAAGATCGAGCGGCACCGAGGAAGGCGCCCACGCGTGGCGGCTCAACGCCGCGTACACCTGACGCCCCGGATGATTGATCTGCATCCAGATCCGCGCGCCATGCTCGCGCGCGCCAGCCGCCCACCTCCTGAACGGCTCGAGCGGCGTGTCGCGCTCCAGCACGACGCCGCCGGGGCCGGTGAGCGCTCTCGCGTCGATCATCACATTCCCGGTGATCAGCAAACCCGCACCGCCGCTTCCCCACTCCGAATAGAGGCGCCAAAGCGCCGGGCCCGGCAATTGACCGGCATCGGAAAGATTTTCCTCCATCGCAGCCTTGGCGATACGGTTGGGCAAGGTGCTGCCATTGGGCAGCTTCAGCGGCGTGAACAACGAGGTTGTCATCTGAAGGACTCTTCGGTGAGCGTGATTCACCTATACTAAGTTTCAAGTGCACTTTAAGGTCAAGCACAATGAAAATCGGAGAACTGGCGGCACACATCGGCATGACCACGTCCGCGATCCGCTTCTATGAGCAGTGCGGACTGTTGCCACCGGCTCGCAGGGGACCGAATGGCTACCGGATTTACGACGCAGCGGCCGCCGAGCGACTGCAACAGATCCGGATGGCCCAGCGGCTCGGTTTCTCGCTCGAAGAGATGCGCAACGCGTGCACGGACATCCAGGCGTTCTCCAAGGAGGGGCTGCTCAAGCGGATCGACCAGCGTTTGCGCGAGATAGACGCACTTCGTGCGCAACTGGATGGACAACGCACCGAGCTGTGCGAAATTCGCGACTCGCTCGAGGCCGAGTGGGCGGCGGGCAGGTGCTTCAGGATCGAGGAGCGTGAACCGCTGCAATCCGACATCTCATGATGGCCCCGGCTCGCTCGAGGAGCCCGGCGTCATGGTGGCCCACCGGTCCATATCGTTCGAAGTCCGTATTGATCGCGGCCGCCGCAAATGCATTGCAATAAACTGGATCCGTCGCGGAGGAACATGGGAAAGCCATCGAAGACGGCATTCTTCTCTGCAGCCCGCGCGTGGGACTGGCAAAGTGTGACAGCGCTGCTGGTTGCGGCTCCGGAACTCGTCGAAACAAGCGACCTACAAGGACATGCCGCCTTGCATCGGGCATGCGCAGTCAAACCCGGCAGCAACCCCGCACTGCATGAGCCGAATGGAATCAGGACTGTCACAGCTCTGCTCGACGCGGGTGCAGACCTCGAACGCGCAGTTCCGATGGACGAGGCCGAAGGCGATTTTCGAGCTACGCCACTCTGGTATGCGGTAGCCCGTGGAGAGAATTTTCCGCTGGTCGAGTTCCTTCTGCGGCGTCGCGCCAACGCCAGCTATTCGCTCTGGGCGGCGGTATGGCGCGACGATGAGATGGTCTGTCGTGCGTTGCTGAAGTCGAGGCCGAACCTGAATCTCCAGGCGCATGGCGAAACGCCCATCTTCTACGCAGCAAGGCTCAAACGGCTCGCCACATTGGCCATGCTGATCGACGCGGGAGCGGACCCGTCAATCGTGGACCCGAAAGGTCGTGACGCCCTCACGATCGCCCGGGAACGCAGGCTACCGGAACAAATCATCGAAAAGCTGGAGTCGCTGCGGCACAAGCTGCACGGCCCTCTTCCTAAACGAGCCTGATAACAGCGAGCGCTGCTGCCCGTCTCCCATCGCACAGGGCCCGCGGCTTCGATCCGCACGTCGATATGCCTGCGTGCGCAAACCGGCGTGGCTTACGGTTGCATGCAACTCACAAGGCGTCTGCAAGCGGCCCGCAAGACTCGTGCCGCCTTCATCGGGCTGGCTTCATTGGCCACGCTTCATCGGTCGAACAGGGGCGACGTTTGCGCTCAATTCGGGCCGTCGCCCCGGCACGACCTGTCGTAAGCTCGACATGGCTCATTGTTCGTGCGCCGCAAGCACCGCGCCCTGTCCCTTACGATTTTCACCGTGACCACATCGACGCCCCTCGCGCCCGACCTCGACGACATCCTGCGCGAAGCGAATGCGCATAGCGAAGCGCACCGCTTCGCCGAAGCGCTCGCGTTGCTCGAACCGCTCGTCGGCCAGCAGACAGCCGACGACGCGACACTCGCGCCCGCGCTCAATCTCGCCGCGCTCTGCGCAACGGGCACGGGCGACGCAGCGCGCGCCCAGGCGCTCTGGCTGCGCTGTCTCGCGGCAAAGCCGGATTTCGCGCAGGCGTACAGCGGCCTCGCTGCCCTCTTCGCGACGCTTGGCTTGCTCGCTCAGGCGCAGGCGCTCTATGAGCGGCTATTGAACCTGACGCCCGCCGACGCCGACGCGCGCAGCAACCTTGCCGTGGTGCTCCAGCGCCAGGGGCGTCACGCCGAAGCGCAAGCCGCCTTTCGCGCCGTGCTCGCGCAGCGCCCCGACCACGCGGACGCGAATTACAACCTCGGCCTCCTGCTGCAGGGGCAAGGCCGAACGGACGAAGCCGAAAGCGCGTTTCGCGCCGCCATCGCCGCGAACGCGCGCCATGCGAAGGCGTACAACGGCCTCGGCGTGCTGCTGCGAGACCAGCGGCGAGCCGACGACGCTGCGGAGGCATTTCGCCAGGCACTCCTGATTCAGCCGCAGTATCCGGAAGCGCTCAACAATCTCGCCACGCTGCTCAAGACGTCCGGGCGGCTCGCCGAAGCCGAACTCGCGGTACGCCTCGCGCTTCAGATACGCCCCAATTTCGTGGACGCGCACAACAACCTTGGTTGCGTGCTCACCGATCTCAAGCGCCTGCCGGAAGCCGAGGCCGCCTTTCGCCAGACGCTCGCGCTCGCGCCAAATCACACCGAGGCGCATTACAACCTTGGCGTCGCGCTGCACACGCTAGAGCGCATGCCCGAAGCGGAAGCGGCCTACCGCGAGACGCTGCGCCGCCTGCCTGGTCGCGTCGAGGCCTGGAACAATCTCGCCTGCGTATTGATGGCGCTCGGGCGCCGCAGTGAAGCGCTCGATGCGCTAAACGAAGCACTTGCCGCGCGACCCGATTTCGCCGAGGCGCACTTCAATGTCGCGAGCCTGCACAAAGAATATGGCCGCCTCGACGAAGCGGAAGCAGCCTATCGCCGTGCGATCGCCGCCAGCCCCGAATACGGCGACGCGGAATTCCGCCTCGCCACGCTGCTCATCAGCATGGGCCGTTTCGAGGAGGGCTTCGCGCGCTACGAATGCCGCTACACGATGCCCGGATTCGTGCATCACGCGACGCAGCGCATGGTGCAATGCCCCGTCTGGCAAGGCGAACCGCTGGCCGGCAAATCGCTGCTGCTGTGGCAGGAAGACGGCCTCGGCGACATGCTGCAGTTCGGTCGCTATGCGCGCGTGCTCAAGGCGCAGGGCGTGGTGCATGTCGCGTTCGCCTGCCTCGCGCCGCTGCATCGGCTCTTTAGCGGCGTCGAAGGCATCGACGCCGTGCTCGACCACGAGGCCGCGGCGGCCGCATCCGGAAAGTTCGACTACTGGGTGAGCCCGATCAGCGTGCCCCATCGTCTGCACACGACGCTCGACACGATCCCCGCGCCGCTCGCCTGGAAGCCGGAGCCCGCGCTTCTCGAACACTGGGGCGCGCGCCTCGCCACGCTGGCGCCGGGCCCGCGCATCGGCCTCGTGTGGAAGGGCAACCCCAAGCATCACAACGACGCGCACCGCTCGCTGCCGTCGCTCGCCGCACTCGCGCCGCTCTGGAACGTGCCGGGGCTGCAGTTCGTGAGTCTGCAGAAAGGTCAGGGGGAAGATGAAGCCCGCAATCCACCCGTGAGCCTGCCGCTGCTGCACCTCGGCACGGACGTGAGCGATTTTGTCGACACCGCGGCCATCATCGCGCAGCTCGATCTCGTGATCTGCGTGGATACGTCCACCGCGCATCTGGCCGCCTCGGTCGGCAAGCCATGCTGGGTGTTGCTGCCGCATTACGATCCGGACTGGCGCTGGATGCACGAGCGCGATGATTCGCCCTGGTATCCGGGCACGATGCGCCTGTTCCGCCAGCGCCTCGACGAAGCATGGAGTGCGGTATTGGAGCGCGTGCGCGTGGCGTGCGCCGAACGGTTCGGGGTTTGAGGTTGAATGGCGAGGCGCCAGGACGGCGCCTCAGTCCCACATGTTTCGGAACGCTACGGCGACGATCACCGGCACGCACATCACGAGCGGAATGGCGAAGTACGGAACCTCCATGTCGACGACCCACTTGTAGACGATCCAGCCGATGCCGAGCGCGAGCGTGAGCACGCCCACGAGCGCCGTGAGGGTGTTCAGCAGCCAGGTGGGCGGCTGCTTGCGCGCGGGTTCCTTCGTGGGTGACGGTTTCATGGCAATGGCGATAGCGGGAACGTCTCGATCCGGACTGCGGGTGTCGGCTATTTTACTCCTCGCCTCGGGGCCGGCGCGCATCGAGAAATTGGCCCCCAGGCGCAGCGCAGCGGCTGCATTACCCCGGAGGTAATCGATTCTGCGCTCGGCGCGCCCTACTCTCGTAAGCGCTAGCCCACCCCTTCCTGCTCACGAGGACTGCCGTGACCGCCTACGCCATCGCCCATCTGCACGACGTCGAACCGTGCCCCGCCATCGTCGAGTATCTGGAGAAGATCGACGCCACGCTCGCGCCTTATGGCGGCCGCTTCGTCATTCACGGCGGCCGCGTCGAACGGCTCGAAGGCAAGTTCTCGGGCGACCTCATCATGATCGAATTCGCGAGCCGCGAACTCGCGCGCCAGTGGTATCGCTCGAGCGCCTACCAGGCGATCCTGCCGCTGCGTACGCAGCACGCGCGCGGCGAAGTCCTGCTGATCGATCAGGTCGAAATGCCGCACCGCGCCACCGATGTGCTGCGCCCCACTCACGACAACGACGCGTCCAACACCTGAGCGCGAAGCGAAAGCATTTCGCTAACCAGCAGTCCTCAGCGGATGTATTCCCTGCGGCGCGCTTGCCAGGCAATTTCTCTTGCACGCAAACGTTCTCGCGTGTTTCACAATTCTTTCTTCATCGGCGACGAAACTATGCGCGACCCATCCCCGCAGAACGGATGCGCACATGAGAATACGCCTTCATACCCGCGCGGCGCTTCGCCGGGCACGTCGAAAATGGCAAGCCGAGCATCAGCGATCCGGCGGCGGTTGCGCCCGTCACGCAGTTTGGCTGAGCGCGAAGCCTCGTTTCGGAGTGCAGACGACTTCCGAATTCCAGTCGGGCATCGAACTGTTCTTCCTGGCCCTGGCCTCGCCAGGTGGGCAGGCACGCCGCGCCATGGCTCCGTAACCCGGCCGACGGAGTTCCGGGCAACTTCGAAATGGGCTTCGGCAGCTACCTGCCTTCGCTCGGGCAGACGGGTGACGACGACACCGGCACGCCGAAGGGCTGAATCGCTTCTCGCAACACGTGCTGCGCGCGCCGGCACAGCACGTGTTCTGTTTGTTCTTGAAGGCTGAGCAACAGCGAGCGAGCGCGTCGCGGCCGGGCAGGCTGTTACGCCTACGCGGCCGGGTCGTCTAGCGCGTCGACGAGCGAGCGCCGCCCCGCTTCGAGGATTTCGTCCGCGAAGGCCGGATCGGTGCCGGCGATCGCGCGCGACAGCAAGAGCGCCCCCACCATCTGACTGAACTTCGCGATCGCGTCGCTACGGGTCTGTTCGGTCGTCACGCCTTCGGGGGCGATCATGCGTTCCAGCCGCTCGAGATACGCGGCGAGGCCGCGCGCATAGCGCTCGCGCGCGGCGTCGGTCATGCGCGGCGCGTCGCCCGCGAAGCCCGACAGCGCGCACCCGGCCTCGACGTTGTCGCGGTGCGCAGTCGAAAGATAGCGCGCCGCCTGCTTCTCGAGGCTGCCTGCATTCGGCGAATCCGCGCGGTCCTGCATCGCCTTTTCCATCACCGCGGCAACCAGCGCGTCCTTCGACTTGAAGTGGTTGTAGAAGCCGCCCTGCGTGAAGCCGGCCTCCTTCATCAGCTCCGTCAGCCCCACGGCGTCCACGCCGCGCACGCGAAACAGCCGCTCGGCGGCCGCGACGATCGCGTTCCGGTTCTCGGCGGCCTGCTGTCTTGAGACGCCCATCGATACCTCCCTGATTCCGACGATCGCGTCGATTGGAAAACACAATTTCGATCACCATTGACATGTGCGCGCAGCGCTGACACAATGCGCCGCAGAGACGATGGTGATCGACATTGACACGAAGTGTAGCCGACTTTCGCGAACAACGCGAAGCCACGCCGACGCGGCACGCGCGGCAGACCATCGATGTCCTGGGGACAGGTGTGCGGCGGATCTTGCCGGCCGCCTGGCGGAGCAACGGTTCGGTACGCAACGGCAGGTTCGTTTTCACTGGATCTCACTTGCGCGGCGAACCGGCGCGCAGGCGATTCATCATGCGAAAGGAAGGGTTATGAAGATCGAAGGTGCTGTCGTTTTCGTGACGGGCGCGAACCGTGGGCTTGGCCTCGAGTTCGCCAAACAGGCGCTCGAAAAAGGGGCCCGAAAGGTTTATGCGGGCGCCCGCGATCCGGCTAGCGTGACGCTGCCGGGCGTCGTGCCCGTGAAGCTCGACGTGACCGATCCGGCGGCCGTAGCCGCAGCCGCCGAAGCGGCGCGCGACGTCACGCTGCTGATCAACAACGCGGGCATCGCGCGGTTCGGCAGCCTGACGGACGACGGCGCGACCGACGCGCTGCGCGACCACCTCGAAACCAACGTGTTCGGGATGCTGGCGATGTCGCAGGCGTTCGCGGGGAACCTCGCGGGCAACGGCGGCGGCGCGATCCTGAACGTGCTCTCCGTCGCGAGCTGGGTGAACCGGCCGATCCTGTCGGGCTACGGCGTGTCGAAGTCGGCCGCGTGGGCGGTGACCAACGGCCTGCGTCATTCGCTGCGCGAGCAGCACACGCAGGTCGTCGCGCTGCATGCCGGCTTCATCGATACGGACCTCACGCGCGAGCTGGAAGTGCCGAAGGCAACGCCGGCCGACGTCGTGCAGCAAGCCTACGACGCAATCGAGGCGGGCGCAGAGGAAGTGTCCACCGACGACTTCACGCGGCAAGTGAAGGCCGGGCTCTCGGCGGGCGTGTATCTGAACGAGCCGACGCCACGCTGACGCCGACGCTACCGCCGCAGCCGCCGCAGCCGTCGCCCATCGCCCGCCGCGCGCGTTCGCACGCGACAGGCACACCGTGACACCAACGACGTCGTTTAGATGCCGCGGCGACAGTAACTGTTCGCACTGCTAACACATTCGTATGGGCAAGAGCGAACGCGGCTCTTGCCGGCAGACCGGCATGATCGATTTCACCCGCGTGCGTAAGGAGAAGCCCGCAAATGTCCACACTCTTCGACCCCATCCAGATTGGCGCGCTAAAGATGGCGAACCGCATCGTCATGGCACCGGTCACTCGCATGCGAGCGTTCAACGAGCGCAGCCCGGGGCCGCTCAACGCACAACACTACGCTCAGCGCGCAAGTGCGGGCCTCATCATTACCGAAGCCACTTCGGTCACGCCTCAGGGTGTTGGCTACCCCAATACTCCAGGCATCTGGACGGAAAAGCAGGTTGCCGGCTGGAAGGAAGTGATCTCTGCGGTTCACGCAGCCGGCGGCCTGATCGTCTCCCAGTTGTGGCACGTGGGGCGAGTCTCCGATCCTGTCTTCCACGATGGCGAGCCTCCCGTGGCGCCAAGCGCCGTGGCGCCGGAAGGCAACGTCTCCCGCCTGCGGCCGCAGCGGCCCTTCACCGTGCCGCGCGCGCTGAAGACCGAAGAGATTCCCGGCATCGTCGAAGATTTTCGGGCCGGCGCCGCAAATGCCAAACGCGCCGGCTTTGACGGCATCGAACTGCACGCCGCGAATGGCTATCTGTTCGATCAATTTCTGCACGACGGATCGAACCAGCGTACCGACCGCTACGGCGGTTCGATCGAGAACCGCGCGCGCTTTCTTTTCGAGGCGCTCGATGCCGTGCTCACGGTTTGGCCGGCCGGGCGCATTGGCGTGCATCTGAACCTGATGTCCAGTTCGCACTCGATGCACGATTCGAATCCGCGTGCCCTGTTCCAGTATGTCGCTGAGCAACTCGACGCGCGCAACATCGCGTTCATTTTCGCGCGCGAGGGCCTCGATCGCGGCGACAAGCGAATTGGCCACGACGTAAGACGTATCTTCAAGGGGGCTTATATCCTCAATGAAGGCCTGACGCAGGAAAGCGCGCAGTTGGCTATCGGTCGCGGCGAAGCGGACGCCGCTGCATTCGGGCGCGCCTTTATCGCCAACCCTGATCTCGTGGAGCGCTTCAGACGCGGCGCACCGCTCAACGCGGTCAATGCCGAAACGATCTATACGGATGATGCCACCGGCTATAACGACTACCCGTTGCTTGACGACGCCATCGTGAGCATGTGACCGGATTCTGGGGCCATCAGGCCATGCCCCCGCCGCGCGAACCATCGTTGCTCACGCAACGCTCGAGTTCCAATGGCCCGATGCGCCCCGGCTCGTGATCCGAAAAAAAAGCCACCCCCCCAGTCGCGGGCGCTGCTTTTGCCCGTTTCGCCTGCACGTCCTGCAGCCTGCGCGATCCAGTGGCACAATGGGCGCTTCGCATTTTTCGGCCCCGGCTGCGCGCATTGCCGTGCGCGCAGCCGGGGCCGACCGTTGAACCGTTGAAAAGGATCGTCCCATCATGAGTTCCAGCGTGAAGCCTTACCCCGACACCCAGATCTATATCGACGGCGCATGGCGCGCCGGCGCGAAGACGATTCCCGTGATCGACCCCGCAACCGAAGCCGAAATCGGCCGCCTGAGCCTCGCGAGCGAGCAGGACCTGGCGGATGCGGCCACGGCGGCCGAGCGCGCGTTCCGCGAATGGCGCAAGGTCTCGCCGCTCGAGCGCAGCAAGCTGATGCGCCGCGCGGCGCAACTGCTGCGCGATCGCGCCGGCGACATCGCCGCGATCATGACTCGCGAACAAGGCAAGCCGCTCGCCGAATCGAAGCTCGAAACGCTCGCGGGCGGCGACACGATCGACTGGTTCGCCGAAGAAGGCCGCCGCACCTATGGCCGCGTGATTCCGTCGCGCTCGGACGCGGTTCGCCAGATCGTCACGCGCGAGCCCGTGGGCCCCGTCGCAGCCTTCACGCCCTGGAACTTCCCGCTCAATCAGGCCGTGCGCAAGGTTTCGGCTGCGCTCGCCTCGGGCTGTACCGTCGTGCTCAAGGGACCGGAGGAAACGCCGGCCAGCTGCGCCGAACTCGTGAAGGTGTTCGTCGACGCGGGCCTGCCCGCGGGCGTGCTGAACCTCGTGTTCGGCGTGCCTTCCGAAGTGTCGTCGTACCTGATCGCGCATCCCGCCATCCGCAAGATCTCGTTCACGGGCTCGACGCCGGTGGGCAAGCTGCTCGCATCGAAGGCCGGCGAGCACATGAAGCGCGCAACGATGGAACTGGGCGGCCACGCCCCGGCCATCGTGTTCGCCGACGCCGACGTGCCGCGCGCCGCGAAGCTGCTCGCGCTTGCGAAGTTCCGCAATGCCGGCCAGGTGTGCATCTCGCCCACGCGCTTCATGGTGGAAGATGCCGCATACGACGAGTTCGTCGAGCACTTCGTGGCCGCAACGCGCACGATCAAGGTCGGCAATGGCCTCGAAGAGGGCGTGCAGATGGGCCCGCTCGCGAACGATCGCCGCCTCGCGGCCATGGAACGCCTCGTTGCCGACGCGCGCGAACAAGGTGCGAAGGTGCTGACCGGCGGCGAGCGCGTAGGCCGTGAAGGCTACTTCTTCGCGCCGACGGTGCTTACCGACGTGCCGCTTTCGGCGCGCATCATGAACGAAGAGCCGTTCGGCCCGATCGCGCCGATCACGCGCTTTGCACGCTATGAAGACGCCATCGTCGAAGCGAACCGCCTGCCGTACGGCCTCGCCGCGTACGCATACACGCGTTCGAGCGCGACTTCGGCCGCGCTTTCCGATGACGTCGAGACCGGCATGCTGTCGATCAACCATCACGGACTCGCCCTGCCGGAAACGCCGTTCGGCGGCGTGAAGGACTCGGGCTATGGCTCCGAAGGCGGCACCGAAGCGATGGAAGCCTATCTCGTCACGAAGTTCGTGACCGAGCATCGCTGATCGCGTTTCGCGCCGCCCGCGCCTCACGGCGCACAGTGGCGCGAACGTCGAAACGCGCGCGTTTCACGGCTCCGGAAACGCGCGCGGATACTGCGGCAAACCGTCTGCCAGCCGCACCCAGGCCAGCTTTTGCGAAGTCCAGGTGTGATGCTCGGGCGGCGCGTCGTCGGGACGGTCGAGCGTGCCCGTGGCCACGTCGACCTCGCCCGCGAACGCGGCATGCCGGTATGTGAGCGGCGTGCCGCAATCGGCACAGAAGGCCCGCTCGACACTCGGGCTCGACGCATGCGTTTTCGTTGCCCCGGCAACGAGCCGGAACGTGCTCCACGGCACGCTGATCCAGCCGACGAACGGCGCTCCCGATGCACGCCGGCAATCCACGCAGTGACACACCGTGCTGCCGATTGGCTCAGCCGAAATCTCGTAGCGGACCTTTCCGCATGAACAACCGCCAGAAAGCATCACTCCCTCCCTCGCACAGCGATTGCGGCGCATATGCAGTGCACGAATAACGCGCGCTAATCACGCATGTTTGCCGCGTTTCTCATATTGATACGCTTTCAGCACTGTAAACCGGCGTGCGCGAACGCGGTTGCATTACGTGCATGGACGGGTATGGAATAGAAAGCAGGAATGCGTTGTTCACGCCAGTAACGGCCCTCGCGGCCACTTACTGGACCGATCATGCAAACCCTACCAGACCCCACGTTTTCGATTGCAGTGCGGCGCGCCCGGGCGTGTACCGGAGCACGACCATGAGCCGCGCTCCGATTTGCGTGCCATGCCGGCTCGCAGCCATTGCGGCCGTAGTGGGCTGCGTGGGCGCCGCGTTCGCGTGGACTGCGGGCTGGCTCACGCCGAAGCGCCTGAGCGCGCCCCATATCGTCAATACGTTCGAATCGAATTACGGCGTGCATGCTGGCTATCGGCGCAATCACGCCAAGGGCCTCTGCGTGGAAGGCTGGTTCGACAGCAACGGCAACGCCGCGCGCGTCTCGCGGGCGGCGGTGTTCGCGCCGGGACGCACGCCCGTAATCGGACGCTTCGCCATTCCCGGCAGCAATCCCGCCGCGCCGGACGCGAGCACGCCCGTGCGCAGCATGGCGCTGCTCTTCCAGTTGCAGGACGGCGAGCAGTGGCGCACTGGCATGAATTCGACGCCGGTCTTCGTCGTTCGCACGCCGAATCAATTTTATGCGCAGCTCGTGGCGTCGAAACCTGATCCCGCCACCAGCAAACCCGATCCCGCCAGGCTCGACGCCTTCTTCCAGGCGAACCCGGAAACACTGCCATTTCGCAACTGGGTGAAGGCGCATGCGCCGTCCTCCAGTTTCGCGAACACGGGGTTCTACAGCATCAACGCCTTCATCGCGACCGACGCTGCGGGCCACACGCACGCCGTTCGCTGGCAGACCGTGCCCGAAACCGCCTATGCGCCCGAAACGGCCGCCCAAAAAGCCGATCCCAACTTCCTCGCCGATGATCTCGACGCGCGCCTCGAAGCCGGCCCTTTGCGCTGGCACCTCGTGCTCACGGTCGCCGCACCGGGGGACCCCACTAACGACGCCACGCAGCAATGGCCCGCGAATCGCGAGCAGATCGACGCCGGCACGCTCGTCCTGCGACGCGCCGAACCGCAAAGCGACGGGATGTGCCGCGACGTGAACTACGATCCCACCATCTTGCCCGACGGCCTGAAGCCTTCCAACGACCCTTTGCTCGCCGCCCGCTCGGCGGCCTATTCCGTTTCGTTCAATCGGCGCACGCGCGAGCAGGCAGCGCTCGCGCAATCGCATGGAGACGCACAGCCATGAAGCAACCGGCCCAACACTTCAGCGCGCTTCAGCGCCTCATGCATTGGTCGATGGCAGTCCTGATCGTCGCGATGCTGTTCGTCGGCGTGGGCATGGTCTCGACGGTCTCGAGTTTGCATGACAGCCTGCTCGCGCTCCACCGGCCGCTCGGCATCGCGCTCTTCGTGCTCGTAGTCCTGCGCCTCGCCGTGCGGCTCAAGCGCGGCGCGCCGCCCCTGCCCGCTGATCTGCCCATGTGGCAACGCCTCCCCGCGCATGCCTCGCACCTCGTGCTCTACGCGTTGATGATCGCGATGCCGCTGATCGGCTGGTCGATGCTTTCCGCTGGCGGCTATCCCGTCGTGCTTTTCGGCGGCGTGCACCTGCCGCCCATCGCGCCGCACGACGTCGCGCTCTATGCGTGGCTGCGCGCGGCGCATACGTGGCTTGCGCTGGCGCTTTACGCGACCGTGCTGCTGCATCTGGCCGCCGCGCTCTTTCACGCCCTCATTCGCCGTGACGGCGTGCTCGCGAGCATGGTGCGCGGTTGACTCGAGGTTCCCTTGCGCAGCAGGCGCGCGGGGACCCCGGTTGCCCGTCAAACATGCGCGTCGCGTTCCGACTATGGCGCTGCTGCGCCGACACGATGGCTCATTACGTCGCCCTGCTCATGCGCGCCGGCGCCGTGATTTCGATGCGGCTCTGCTATCGCGAGCCGGCCGTGCGCGAACAGGCTTCGGGCGAGCCTTCTTGAGCCAGCCTGCACCACCCGACGCCGGCTAGCCCGGCGTCGACGTGCGCCAGCCGAGGCCAAGGCTCTTCTGCAACGACACGAAGTCCTTCAGCAAGTCGGCCTGACCCGACACCACATTCTGTTGCGCGAGGAATTCTGCACGCTGCGTATCGAGCAGATCGACGAGGCTCGACGTACCCGCGCGATAGCGCTGCCGCATGAGCACTGCTGAACGCCCGGCGGACGTCTGCGCTTTCTGCAGCGTCACCAGATGCTCGCGCTGATAGCCATAGCGCGAGAGCGCCGCGTTCGCGTCCTGCAGCGCCGCGAGCACGGTCTTTTCGTAGCGTGCCTCGGCTTCGTCGCGCGCGGCCTCGGCGCCGTGCACCGCCCCCAGCGTGCGGCCGAAGTCGAATACGTTCCACTGCAGATACGGCACGCCCACCCAGCTGAAATTGCTCTTACGGAACAGGTGCCCCGGCTCCGCTGCCGAAAACCCGAGATCGCCGAACAACGTGAGCTTGGGCAGGAAGTCCGCAACATGCTCGCCAATCTGCGCGTTGCTCGATGCGAGACGCCGCTCCGCCGCGCGAATGTCGGGGCGCTGCGCGAGCATCGTGGTGGGGTCGCTCACGGGCACGCTTGCCGGTAGCGCGGGCAGCGGCTGCGCCGTCGCCAGCTCCGCGTCGAGCGCGCCCGGCGCCTTGCCTGTGAGCACCGCGAGCTGGTCCAGCGATATCTCCACTTGCGCCGCGAGCGGCGTGATCGTGGAGCGCGTATTTTCCACCTGCGTGGTGAGCCGCTCCACGTCCACCTCGGCCGCGGTGCCGCGCGCGCGGCGCTGCTCGGTGAGCGTCAGCATCTGCTGCTGCAGCTCCGCCGTGCGCTGCGCGATGGCAAGGCGCTGCTGCTCGTCGCGCAGGTCGATGTAGGCCTGCGCCACTTCGGCCGCGAGCGATACCTGGGCGTCCGCGAGATCGGCGCCCACGGCTTGCGTCTCGTCGCTTGCCGCCTCGATGGCGCGGCGCGTACCGCCAAACAGGTCGATTTCCCATGAGGCATCGAAACCCGCCGTGTAGAACGTGACCGGACCGCCGCCCGAGGAGCTGCTCTGGCCGCTGTTGCCGCTCGACGATGAGAAGCTGCCCAAGTTCGGCTCACGCATGCGGATCGCTGCGGCGCTCGCGCCAATCTTCGGCAGCTCGGCGGCGCTCTGCTGCTGCAATTGCGCACGCGATTCGCGCAGCCGAGCCTGCGCGGCGCGCAGGTCGGGATTGTGGGCGAGCGCCGCCTCGATCAGCGCGTTCAGTTGCGGATCGCTCAATGCGAGCCACCATGGGCTCGGGGCATGCGCGGGCGTCACGCCCTGCGCCGGCGTGCGCACGAACGAGGCGGCACTCGCCGCTTCGGGCGCGACGGCCGGTGCGCCGCGATAGTCGGGCCCCACCGTGCAGGCAGTCAGCACACAGGCTGCCGCGAGCGCGCTCAGCGCGGCAAATGGGAATCGGGAGTAACGGATTGCCGTCATGAGTCAGGGATCGATTTCAGTGGCCTGTAGTGGCCTTCAGTGGCGTTCAGTGGCCGGCAGACGACGCCTGCGCGCCGGGCTGCGGCTTCTTGAGCAGGAGCGCGAGCGGCACGCACGCCGCCAGCGCAATGCCGAGCAGCCAGAATGTTTCGGAGTACGTGATGACCATCGCTTGCTGCTGGATCTGCTCGGCAATCTGGCCGAGCGAGCGCATCTGCGAATACGCCATGTCGCCCGTTTGTGCGAACCAGTTGGCAGCGCCCCCCGCCACGCGCTCCTGCCCGATCAGCGAATTGGCGCTGATCGATTCGCGCAGCACCGCCGTGTGGAACGCTTCGCGCCGGTCGATGACCGTGCCGATGATCGCAAGCCCGACCGAGCCGCCCAGGTTACGCGCCATGTTGTAGAGCCCTGCCGCGTCGCCCGAGTCCTCGCGCGAGACGGCCGCCATCGAGGCCTGATTGAGCGGCATCATCGCCAGCATTTGCGCCACGCCGCGAACGAGCTGCGACCAGACGAAATCGTGGCCCACGCTCTGCGCGGTGAGCGAGATGTCGAGCATGCAGCTCAGCGTGAACAGCAGCAGCCCTGTGACGACCAGCACGCGAAAATCCATCTTGCCGAGCAGGCGCGGCAGCACCGGCATCACGATGAACGCGGGCACCCCCGAGAGCAGCATGATCGAGCCCGACTGCTGGGCGTTATATCCGGCAACCAGGCTCAGGAACTGCGGCAGCAGATACGAAATGCCGTAAAGCCCCGCGCCCACCGCGAACACGATGACGATCACGCTCGCATAGCGCGGATTGCGCATGAGCGAGAGGCGCAGGATGGGCTTTTTCGCGGTGATCTGCGAAAGCGCGATGAGCGCCATGCCCGCGAGCGAGACCCACGTGAGCATGACGATATAGCTCGACTCGAACCAGCGTTCGCGCTGCCCCTCCTCGAGCACGACAGTGAGCGAGCTCAGACCCACCGCCAGCCCCGCGATGCCGAGCCAGTCGGCCTTGAGGAATGCTTCCCAGTGCGGCCGATCGGGTTCGAGCCCGACCACGAGCAGCGTGATCAGTGCGAGGCACACCGGCAGGTTGATGAAGAAGCACCAGCTCCAGCTGATGTTCTCCGCGAGCCAGCCGCCCACCACAGGCCCGAGCAGCGGGCCGAGCAGCACGATCAGACCGAACACGGTCATGCCCACCGGCAACTGCGAAAGCGGCAGCCGCGTGCGGATGATGGTCTGGCCGGTGGGAATCATCGCGCCACCCGTGAAGCCCTGGCCGATGCGACCGGCAATCATCACACCGAGCGTATTCGACCAGCCGCACATCATCGAAAAGCCGATGAAAAGCGCCGAATTCGCGAGCAGAAAATTTCGTAGTCCGAATACTCTCGTGAGCCACGCGGCAAGCGGAATCATCACGATCTCGGACATCAGATAGCCCGTGGAGATCCACGTGCCCTCGGTGCCCGTCGCGCCGATTTCGCCCTGGATTTGCGGCAGCGCCGAATTCGTGATCGAGATGTCGAGCGTCGCCATCAACGCGCCGAGCGCACCCGCTGCAACGGCCACCCAGTCGGCCGCGCTCGCGCGCTCGCCATGCGCATGCCGCGCCGCTGCCTCAGCCACGGTGGTTCTCTTGATCGATGCGGCGGTCGTCCTCGCGTGCCGAGCGCGTGTCGACATCGACCGTCACCGATATGCCCGGCAGCAGCACGCTGCGTGTCTCGGGCCCGGTATCGAGGCGAATGCGCACCGGCACGCGCTGCACGATCTTCGTGAAGTTGCCGGTGGCGTTTTCGGGCGGCAACAGCGCGAACTGCGCGCCGGTGCCCGGCGAGAAACTGTCCACCACGCCATGCAGCGTGTGGCCGGGCAGCGCGTCGACGTGCAGATCCACGGGCTGGCCCGCGCGCATGCGGCCGATCTGCGTCTCCTTGAAGTTCGCCGTGAGGTAGGTGCTCTGCACCGGCACGACCGTCAGCATGCGCGTGCCAGGCTGCACGTACTGGCCCACGCGCACGGTGCGGTCGCCCACGCGGCCCGCCAGCGCGCTCTTCACCACGGTGTTGTCGAGATCGAGCTGCGACTGCGCCGCGTTTGCGCGCGCCGCCTCCAACTGGGCGCGCGCCTGCGAGAGCTGTGCCTCGAGCGCGGCGATCTGCGAGCGCGCGGCGGTCACGGCAGCGGCGTTCGCGGCGAGCGTGGCCTGCGCCTGGTCACGGTTGCTCTTGAGCTCGGCAAGGCGCTCGGTCGTTTCCGCGCCCGTGGCGGCGAGCGGTGCATAGCGAGCCACCTCGTCGCGCGCGTGACGCAGGCTCACCTGCGCCACTTCCTGCTGCGCCTGCGCCTGCGCGACGTTCGCGCGCTGCTGCTCGATCTGGGCCTGGGCGTGCTCGATGTCGGCGGTGCGCGCGTCGATGGTCGCGCGCGCCTGGTCGAGCGCCACCTGGTACTGCCGCGCGTCGAGCTTCACGAGCGGTTCGCCCACCTTCACGGCCTGGTTGTCGGCCACGTACACATCCGTCACGTAGCCGCTCACCTTCGGGGCGATCGTCACGCTATCGGCCTGCAGATAGGCGTCGTCGGTGGATTCGATAAAACGGCCGACGAGCCACCAGCGGCCGAGCCAGACCGCCACGACGACCAGCGCCGCAAAGCCCAGCAAGACAAGGATTGTTCTTTTCGCACCGCGCCGCGCGGGCGCAGCGGCGGCGTCCGGCAACTCGCGTCCGGGCGCGCCTGCAGTCGTAGACATGTCGTTGTGTCTCAATTTATTCCAGTTGGCAAAATTATTCCATCCGGAAAAATTGTGTCAAGTGCTATATTTCGAGAGAGCGACGAAAGGAAATGCATGAGCGAAGGAAAACGACTGCGGCGCCCGGTCGATGGAGGCTACGCGCGCGGCGACGAAACGCGCCGCAAGATCATCGAGGCGGCCATCAGCCTGTTCGGGCAGCATGGCTTCGACGGCGCGTCCACGCGGGACATCGCCGCGCACGCGGGCGTCAACGCCCCGGCGCTGCAGTACTACTTCGAAAACAAGGAAGGGCTTTATCGCGCCTGCGCGGAGTCGATCGCCGACGAGTCGTGGCGGGCGTTCGAACCGACCGTGTTGCGCGCACGCGAAGCGCTCGCGCGCGACGCCCGCACCGATGTACTGATCGACGCGTTCATCGACATTCAGGCGGCCGTGGCCGATCGCACCTACGTCAAGCAGCGCGAACCGGACCAGCGCCTCTTTTTCGCGCGCGAGCAAGGCGGCAACGAGCCCGAGATCGGCTCGGAGATCCTGCGCGAGCGCGTACGCACGCCGCTAAACGAAGTGAACGTGGCATTGCTCGAGCGCATCACAGGCGTGCCGGCGCACGACCCGCTCACCATCGTGCGGATGTTCAGCCTGTACGGGCAGTTTCTACTGTTCTACATTGCGCGGCGCTCGACGCTCGCGATGCTCGATTGGGACGACATCGACGCCGAAAAGGCCGAATTCCTCAAGTCGAACATCGCGGAGCAAACGCGCGTGCTGCTGGAGCACTGGAATCGCGAGCGGGAAAAGCGGAATCGCTGAAGATAACTAAGCATTGTTCACGCAGGCGGCGCAACTACGCTCGCCTGCCTTGGCGCACGCTGCCACACCGGCTCGCGCTAGCAGCAAAAGCGCTGCGCGCCACGGCGCAGCGTGCTAACGTTCGATGTTCTTCCCCAGCCCGGAACCGCCGCCATGTCTCCCCTCGCCGCTGTCGCCAGCATTCTCCTCGCCATTCTGCTCGGGGCCATGAGCCCCGGCCCGAGCTTCGTGCTCGTTGCGCGCAATTCGATCGGCCTCTCACGTCGCGATGGCGTCGCCACCGCGCTTGGGATGGGCACCGGTGCGATCTGCTTTGCCGGCATCGCGCTCGCCGGGCTCTATACGCTGCTCGCCACCGTCGCGTGGCTCTACGCAGCGCTGAAAATTGCAGGCGGCGCCTATCTGCTCTATATCGCTTCGCGCATCTGGCGCGGCGCGGGTTCGCCGGTTGCGGTGAGCAAAACGGCCGCGCCCGGCGAGCGCTCCGGCAAGTCGTACTGGAGCGGCCTCACCACCCAGTTGAGCAACCCGAAAACGGCCATCGCCTATGGCGGTATCTTCGTTGCGCTGCTGCCGCAGCATCCGCCCGTCTGGTGTTATTTCGCGCTGCCGCCGCTCGTCTTCATGATCGAAACCGGCTGGTATACGGTGGTGGCGCTGTGCTTTTCGAGCCAGCGTCCGCGTGACCTCTATCTGCGCGCCAAAGGCTGGATCGACCGCGTCGCGGCCGGCGCCATTGCCGCGCTCGGGTTGCGCCTCATCTTCAGCGCGGGACAGCGCGGCATCTGATGGCGCTGCGGGGCGCGAGACGCGTTGCCGGGCAGCATGCCCAGCCTACGCGGCTTCACTTGCGCACTCCGCCAGACGTTCGCGCATCGCATCGACGAACACCCGCACCTTCGGCAAGAGCTGGCGCTTCGTCGGGTACACCGCCCAGATTTCCAGGCTCCTCGGACTCGCGTCTTCGAGTTCGACCTGCACGAGCTTGCCGGATGCGATATCGGCGTCTGCATGCCACGTCGAGAGGACGGCGAGCCCTGCTCCGGCCACGCACGCATCGAAAACGCCATCGATGCTGCTGACCGTCACGCGGCCGGAAATGCGGACCGCACGTTCCTCGCCGCCGACGTTGAACTGCCAGTGCAATGTGCCGGTTGGCGCGATGCAATCGTGCCCGGCCAGATCGTCGAGGCGGCGGGGGCTGCCATGCCGGGAAAGATACTGCGGGGAAGCGCAGAGGATCCGCCTGTTGACGCCAAGCGAAGTCGCGACGAGATTCGAATCTCTTAGTTCGCCGATACGAATCGCCACGTCCACCCCCGTCGAAACGATGTCGACCAGCGTGTCGGTCAACAGCATGTCGACCCGCAAACCGGGGTTCTTGTCCAGCAGCGTCGTAATGAGCGGCATGATGACCGCCCGGCCGATCGAGCCGCATGCTGTCAGGCGCAACAAACCCGCCGCTCCATCCTTTGAAGGCGAAATGACGGCGCGTCCCGCTTCGGCGGCTTCGAGCATGGTGGACGCAAATGGAAGAAATGCCTGACCCTCGGCCGTCAACGACACCGAGCGCGTAGTGCGCTGCATGAGGCGCACACCCAAGCCCTCCTCCAGTGCCGCGAGTCGCCGCGTTGCGGCCATCGGTGCGATACCCATGCGTCTCGCTGCGGCCGAAAGACTGCCCGCCGTTGCCGCGTTCAAGAACACGGCAACGCCACCCAGATCGATTTTCTCGGCATCCATAGCGGTTTCCTTCGCGAATCCTGTTGGCCGTATGCTTCGACGGCATCGGGCCAATTATATCGAAAAATGATATGCAAGATGACTGCGAATCGCATCTACTCGAAAATTGATATAGTTGGTAGCCTTGCGTTTCGATACGTTCTGGAGCGCAACAATGCAGTCCGATCCGCTGTTTACCCCGTTAAAGCTCGGCGCCGTGGCCCTGAAACACCGCGTCATCATGGCCCCGATGACCCGCATGCGTTCAGCTCAACCGGGCAATGTTCCTCACGCCCTGAACGCCGAGTATTACCGGCAACGCGCGAGCGAAGGCGGGCTGCTCATCACGGAGGCGACCGATATCACCCCGCAGGCGCAGGGCTACCGGGGGACGCCTGGCCTGTACAGTGCCGAGCAGATAGCCGGATGGCGCGCGGTAACAGACGCCGTCCACGCGAAAGGCGGCTTCATCTTCAGTCAAATCTGGCACGTGGGCCGCATTTCTCACTCTTCGCTGCAACCCGGCGGAGCGTTGCCGGTCGCGCCGTCCGCTGTCCGCCCAGCCGGTGAGCACACCGACGCGTCCGGTCAGAATGTTCCTTACGAAACGCCCAGGGCGCTGGAGGAAGCAGAACTCGCCGAACTGGTCAGCGACTTCGTCACGGCGGCGCGCAACGCGCGCGAGGCGGGCTTCGACGGAGTTGAGGTCCACGGCGCGAATGGTTATCTGCTTGACCAGTTCCTGCGCAACGGCTCCAACAAACGCACAGACCGGTATGGCGGCTCGATTGAGAATCGGGCGCGTCTGCTGCTCGAAGTGGTCGACGCCGTGATCGCGGCACTCGGCGCGGAGCGGGTCGGTGTGCGGCTGTCGCCCTGGAATGGCTTCAATGACATGTCCGATAGCGACGGCGAGGCATTGTGGAATTACATCGCCGCCGAACTCGACAAGCGTGAGCTGGCCTATCTCCATGTCGTCGAACCTCGCTCGGACTTCACGACCGACTTGCCGCCCGATGCGAATGCCCGGGACGCGACGTCTCACTTCAAGTCCTTCTTCAAGGGGCCACTTATCTCGACAGGGGGATACGTGGCTGAGACGGCCCGCGCGGCAGTCGCCGCCGGGCGGGCCGATGCGATCGCTTTCGGACGCCCGTTCATCAGCAATCCTGATTTGCCTGAGCGGCTACGCATCGGGGCGGCGGTGACCCGCTATGACCGCGCCACGTTCTACGGGGGCGACCACCGTGGCTACACTGACTACGCGTCGCTGGCGGGCGAGACCAATCAGGACGTACTCGCGGCACTCCCCCGGCAATCCGCGACCGACAAAATCTTTGCATGGGTGCCTTGACAATCTACCTTCCAGTAGATACATTATGGCCCATGGAAACGAAACTGACAGTGCGGGAGCAAATCCTCGACCACGCCATCACGCTGATGATGCTGCGCGGCTACAACGGTTTTAGCTACCGTGACTTGTCGGAGCTGGTGGGTGTTAAGACGTCGAGCATCCACTATTACTTCCCGTCGAAAGACGACCTGGTGCTGGAAGCGGTGAACCAGTACAGCGACGAGGTCATGGCGGGGTTGCAGTCGATCGACGCGGCGCTGCCGGCACGCGAAAAACTCACGATCTACACGCGGTTGTTCGGCAAGACACTGGGCGATGGCGACCAGATCTGTCTATGCGGCATGCTGGCCGCCGACATCGAGTCGCTGCCGGAAAACGTGCGCCAGGCCGTGCAGGCTTTCTTCCGTGCCAACGAAAACTGGCTGGCTGCTGTGCTGGCCCAAGGCGCGAAGGAAGGCACGCTGGTCGTAAAGGGCAAGCCGGAAAGCGCGGCCCGCACGCTCTACGCGGCGTTGCAAGGCAGCGTGCTGGCAAGCCGGCTGTTTCACACGAAGTCGCGCCTCGAAGATGTGGAAGCGATGTGGCGCGTGGCCCAGTGAAACACTGAAGCCCGTAAGCTGGGGTGGCATACCACCCCATTTATTGGTCTTTATCATCTATCTTCTAATAGATAGTGAAGCCAAAAGAGGAGCATCATGAACGTGCTTGTTCGATCGAAAATCTATCTATGAATAGGTAGTGCGCGAAAGTGAGCGATCGCCAATTCGCGAGCGTTGCTTCTCTGCTGGACCTGGTGCGGGTGGCAATCCGTCCTCCCCACTAATCTCGAAGCTGTACCTGGTGGTACTTTCAACCCAACGTATTTGCTCAACAAGGAGCCTGTCATGTCGATCGAAAATGTTCTCTACCGTGCCGAAGCCAACGTCACCGGCGGCCGTGATGGCCGCGCCGTCATTCCCGCCAGCAATCTGGACCTGAAACTCACCACGCCGCGCGAACTCGGCGGCGCGGGCGGCGACGGCACGAACCCCGAGCAGCTCTTCGCCGCCGGCTACAGCGCGTGCTTCATCGGCGCGATGAAATTCGTCGCGGCGCGCGACAAGATCGCCCTCCCCGCCGACGTATCGATCACGGGCAACGTGGGCATCGGCCAGATTCCGAACGGCTTCGGCATTGAAGTCGAACTGAAGATCTCGCTGCCCGGCATGGACCGCGCGGCCGCCCAGGCGCTCGTCGACAAGGCCCACATCGTGTGCCCCTACTCGAACGCCACGCGCGGCAACATCGACGTGACGCTCACGATCGTCTAAAGCGCACGCTCCTTGCGAGCAAGCTGCTGCAATAGCGAAGGGCCGCCAATGGGCGGCCCTTCGCGCGTTGCCATCCGAAATGCTTAGCCCTGCTCATTAAACCTGCGCGTCGCGCGCGAGTCCCGCCATGAGCCCGCTTGCGCGCTGGACTTTGGCGTGCACCGCACGGTCCAGCACGGAGCGCCCCTCGGGCACGGCAAGCGTGAGAAACGACCGCGCGCGCGTAATGCCGGTGTAGACGAGTTCGCGTGTGAGAATCGGACTGTAGGTATCGGGCAGCACGAGCGCCGCGTGCGTGAATTCGGAGCCCTGCGACTTGTGGACGGTGAGCGCGTACACGGTCTCGACGCCCTGCAAGCGGCTCGGCGACACCCACTTGACGCCCCCCGAGCCATCTCCAGCCGGAAACGCCACGCGCAACACAGGGGGCTCGCCCTGCGCGACAGGCAGTTCCAGCGCGATGCCGATATCGCCATTCATGAGCCCGAGCTCGTAGTCGTTGTGCGTGACGAGAACTGGCCGGCCCTCGTACCAGTCGCCGCGCGGCTCGATGAGCCCCTCTTCGTGCAGCAGGCGAGCAACGCGCCGGTTCAAGCCTTCGACACCCCAAGGGCCGCGCCGCAGCGCGCAAAGCAACTGGAAGGCGCCATGTGCCTGGAGCACGCCGGCGGCCCAGGCCGCGAGCGCTTCCGGCGTCGCGCCCGGCTCAGGCCGGGTGGTACGCATCGTCTCCAGATAATGGCGATAGCCCAGGCGCCGCGCATGCTTGGCTCGAGACGCCCCGGGTTGCGCGAGCGCTCCCGTCTCATCGCCCACACGGCCATCGACGATGAGCGCCTTGAACGGGCCGTCATCGGCTGCGGGGCACACGAGCCGCGCGAGATCCTCGTAGCCGCGCGCCCAGATCTTCGCGACGCCCACCGCGTCGCCCGTGTTGACGAGTTCGGCCAGCGCGCCAATGCCGCTTTCCGATGCGAAACGATGGCTCTCGCGCAGCATCGCCACAGCCTGATCGAGCGGCAAGCCGTGTGCGTCGAGCATGGCCGGGGCGATGCGCTCGCCGGTGGCCGCTTCGAGCCAGGCGCGCGTCGCTTCCGTGTAGTGCCCTTCACGCGCGCGGTCGCAGAGTTCGCCCAGCACGGCCCCGGCTTCGACCGAAGCGAGCTGGTCCTTGTCACCCAGCAGGATCAGGCGCGCGGACGGCGGCAGCGCATCAAGCACGGCCGCCATCATTTCGAGGTCGACCATCGAAGCTTCGTCGATCACGAGCACGTCCACGGGCAGCGGATTCGCGGCGTCATGCCGAAAGCGCCGGCTGCCGGGCCGTGTGCCCAGCACGCGATGCAGCGTGGTCACGACGGTCGGGATCGCATTGCGCAGCGCCGCGCTGTCCACGTGCGCCTGCAGCGCTTCGAACGGCAGCCGCTCCACCGCGCCCGCAATCGACTCGTTCAGACGCGCCGCCGCCTTGCCCGTAGGCGCGGCGAGCCGAATGCGCAAAGGCCGTGCGGCAGGCGCTCCCTGCCCCGCGCGGCCGAGCGCCAATGTCTGAAGGAGTGCCAACAATCGAACGACCGTGGTCGTCTTGCCCGTGCCCGGCCCGCCCGTGACGATGCTGAATGCACTGCGCGCGGCGAGTGCGCACGCGAGCTTCTGCCAGTCGGCCGCACGCGAGCCCGGCGTGGCTTGCGCATGTTCGGCGCGCGGCGCGAACAGCGCATCGAGCGCCGCGCGCGCAACTTCCAGCGGCAGCCCCGCTTCGAGCTGCGCGGCGCGCGCGAGACGGCGTTCGATACCTTCGCGCACGTCCTGCTCATATTGCCAGTAGCGTCGTAGATAAAGCCGCGTGCCTGCGAGCATGAGCGGCGTGTTGGCCTCAGCGGCGACAGCGGCCCACGCGGGCTCATCGCCCCTCGCCTGCGCCGTCTCCTCGCTCACCAGGTCCGGCACGGCGAGCGCCGCGCGCCATTGTGCGAGCGACACCCCTGCCAGCACTTCGGCAGGCGGCTGTGCAGGTACGGCGGCCGGCATTTGCGGACCGTCCGGCGGCAACGAAAGCGCGAAGGCCGGATCGTCGAGTGTGGCCTTCAGGTCGAGGCAGACGTGCCCGCGCCCGAGCTGGTGGCTCGCCAGCGCCGCCGCCAGCAACAGGAGCGGCGGACTGTCCGGCGCCTCGGTCCACAGGAAGCGCGCAAACGCGGCGTCGAGCGTGCGCAGCCAGCCGCGCTCGACCCAGTTGTCGAGCACGGCGAGCATCTGCGGCGCGGAATTTCGCGCTGCATGTTGCGTGGATGCCGACGTGGCGGCGGGCGCGGCTGGCTCGCCGGTGTCCGGCATCTCCAGGTTCTCGAACAGATCGCCGGTGACGCCGATCGGGTCTTTCGTGCGGCGCCTCGTCATGACACGTCCTCTAGTGCGTCGCGACGCGCGAAGAGCGCGTCGAGTCGTTCGATCAACTCGCGCGGCGGCCGCTCGCAGTGCAACCCCTGCCCCGGCGCGCGGCCGCCGCGCAGGAACAGGTACACGGCGCCGCCCACATGGCGGTCGTAGTCGTAGTCGGGCAGCCGCGCCTTGAGCAGCCGGTGCAGCGCAAACAGATACAGCACGTATTGCAGCTCGTAGCGCGAATGAAGAATCTGGGCCCGCATTTTCGCGGCCGTGTACGAAGCGTCGTCGGGGCCGAGCCAGTTCGACTTGTAGTCGGCCACGTAATAGCGGCCCTCATGTTCGAACACGAGATCGATGAATCCCTTGAGCATGCCATTGAGCGTGGCGGCGTCGAGCGCGGGACGGGCAACGCCCTGCAGCGTGAATTCGGTGACGAGCGCATCGAGCTCGAGCGTATCGACGGCGTGCGCGGTGACCCAGAACTCGAGCTCGGCCATGTACGAGCCGAGCGCCGCGAACGCGACTGGCGCGACAGGCTCGCCATCGATGTCCGGCAGGCGCAGCGGCGTGCGCACGAGTTCCAGCATCCACGCCGTGAGTGTTTCGATCCAGTGCGACCAGCCGCGCACGTTGCAGCGGCGCGCGACCATATCGCGCACACGTGCTTCGTCTTGCGCAATCGTGGCGAAGCCCTCGTTGGCCGCCCATTCCATCAGTTCGTGCAGGAAGCTGCCGGCGTCCGCGCCGCGCTCGAAGCCGTGCATCGGCGCAAGCGCGGGTGCGACCAATGACTGGCCGGCGCTTGCGAATGCTTCATCATCGTCGGGCGGCACGGTCGCTTCGAGCAGTTCGAGGAAGACGTCCTCGCCGCGCGTATCGGGCGCGGTACGCGCTTCATCCGCTTCGGCGGGGACTCCCGTACCGATTGAAGATTCGACCGTCTTCAGGCTCGAATAGCTCGCGATCCACCAGCGTTCGCGTTCGCGATGCGCAAGCGTGCGCGCATGCCCGCGCACCGCGCCGGTATCGCGCAGCGCGAGCGCTTCGCGACGCGCCTCGGGAGCCGGAGCCACGGCAATGTCCGCACACGGCCCGCGCAACGAATCGAGGAATGCTTCGGTCTCCTCACCGGATACGGCAGCGCCCCCATTGAGCAGATAGCCGAACGCGCTCGCCTCCACGCCCTGAACCGGCCCGTAGCCGATCCACGTTGCGTAGCGCGCACGTGTGAGCGCGACGTAGAGCTTGCGCAGGTCTTCGCCGAGCCGTTCGCGATCGGCCTGACGCAGCACGCGCGCGTCGGCCTCGAGCGTGACGCGCAGGTCGCCCGCGTCGTCGTGCCATTTGAACGGCACGTCGTCGGGCTTCACCGCGCGATGCGCACAGGCGAACGGCAGGAATACGAGCGGATATTCGAGGCCCTTCGACTTGTGGATCGTGACCACCTGCACGAGTCCCGCATCGCTTTCCAGGCGCAACTGGCGCGCGTCGCCGCCACCACCGGCGGTTTCGTCCTCGCGCTGCTCGTCCAGGTAGCGGATCAGCGCGTGCTCGCCGTCGAGCTGCGTGCTCGCCTGCTGCAGCAGCTCAGCGAGATGCAGCAGGTTCGTGAGCGCGCGCTCGCCGTTGAGCCCCGCGCCCGCCGCCTCGCCGAGCAAGCGCCGCGGCACGTGAAAGTCGTTGAAGAGACGGCGCAGCATCGGCAGCACGCCCTTCTTGCGCCAGCACTCGCGGTACTCGCGGAACTGCAGCACGCGCGCCTCCCACGCAATTTCGTCGCGGCCGAGCAGGTCGAGTTCGGCCCATTCGAGGCCGAGCGTCGAAGTGGCGAGCGCCGTGCGCACGAGGCGACCGTCGTCGGGCTCCGCGCAGGCCGCGAGCCAGTAGCGCAGCTCTTCGGCTTGCGGCGTCTGGTACACCGAGTCGCGATCGGAGAGATAGACGCTGCGCACGCCGCGCGCGGCCAGCGCCTCGCGTATCGCTCGCGCCTCGTCGCGGTTGTTCACGAGCACCGCCATATCGGCGGGCTGCAGCGGCCGCATGCCACGCTCGCCCTCGAAACCCGCCGCGTTTTCCTGGCCCAGGTTGAGCAGGTGCACCATCTCGGTCGCACAACTCGCAGCCATGCCCGCGAGATACGCCCCCTTGCTGAGCGGCTTGCCATCGGCCGCGGGCGGCATCCACCACACGTTGAGCGCGGGCAGCGCTGCGCCGTCTGCGAGCAGCCGCTCGGGCCGGCCGTGAGCGTCGGCGGCGACGAACGGCAAAGCGTTCTCGCAGCCATCAGGACTGCGAAACAGAAACGCGCCGCTGCCCTCGGGGCGCGACTCGGCGGCCTCGAAGCAGCGGTTCACCGCATCGACCATCGCGCGCGTCGAGCGGAAATTCTTCTTGAGCGTATAGAGCCGCCCCTCGCATGCACGGCGCGCCCGCAGGTAGGTGTAGATGTCCGCTCCGCGGAACGCATAGATGGCCTGCTTGGGGTCGCCGATCAAGACGATTGCCGTCTCGGTGTCGTGCGCGGCGATACGGTAGACCGCATCGAAGATCTGGTACTGGACCGGGTCCGTGTCCTGGAACTCGTCGATCAACGCGACGGGGTATTGCTTGCGGATGATCTCCGCGAGGCGTGCCCCGTTCTCGCGCTGCAGCGCCGCGCGCAGGCGCGTGAGCAGGTCGTCGAAGCCCATTTGCGAGCGGCGCGCCTCCTCCTCTTCGAAGCGTCGCGCCACCCAGCGCGCCGCGTGGCTCAGCAGATCCTGCTTCGCCTGCGGCGGCGAAGCCAGCGACTCGCGCAAGGTTTCCATCGCCACGAACGCCGGATGCACCGGCGGCTCGCCCTTCACCCAGATTTCCGCAAGACCGGCCGGCGTGAGACGCGTCCAGACCGCAGCCTTCTCATCGAAGCCGGGGTGCGCCGAATCGGGATCGGCCGCCCAGTCGCGCAGCTTGCCGATCCATGTTTCGCAGTGCTTCGAATTGAGCTTTCTGGCGTCGAACTGCTTCGCCGCGCGCGCTGCGTTCAGCAGCGCTTCAACTTCTTCGATCCAGGTGCGCCAGGGCGCCTTCAGCGTCTCGAGTTCGTCCTGCGCGCGCGCGCGTGCGGCGAGTAGCGCCGCCTCGGGCTCGCGTGCATCGGGCAACAGGTCGGCGTGGGCAAGCAGCCCGCGAATCGCCTTGTGCAACGCATCGGGACTCGCGAACCACGCCCTCACCTCGGCCGCGCACTGCGCGTCGAGCGGCGCGAGGAAGGTGCGCCAGTAATCGCGCACCACCTCGGCGCGCAACTCGGTCTGGTCGGTCTCCAGCGTCTGCGAAAACAGGCTGTCGCTGTCGAAGGCGTGCTCGCTCAGCATGCGATTGCACCAGCCGTGGATGGTCGAGACCGCCGCCTCGTCCATCCATTCGGCCGCGAGCTGCAGCCGGCGCGCGCATGCGGGCCACTGCTCCGGCGCATAGTCCTCGCGCAGGTCGTGCAGCAGGTCCTCTCCGCGTTCGCGATCGGGGACCTCTTCGGGCTCGGTGCGAAAGCATTCGGCCGCTTCGATGAGGCGCGCGCGAATGCGCTCGCGCAGCTCCTTCGTCGCGGCGTCGGTAAACGTCACGACGAGAATCTCGGGCGGCGTAAGCGCGCGCCCCGCCGTGAGCGCTTCTTCCGCGAAATCCGCTTCTTCGCTCGCGGCATTGAGCGCGCCGTGACCGAGCACGAGGCGCACGTACAGCATCGCGATAGTGAAGGTCTTGCCGGTGCCCGCGCTCGCTTCGATCAGGCGGCTGCCATAGAGCGGGAAGCGCAGCGGGTCGAGCACCTCGGCGTCGATAGACTCGAGCGGTTTCATGCGGTTTCTCCAGCCTCGCTCGCGGCGCGTTTCGTACGCGATGCCGCAAGCGGCGCGCGCGATACCGGCAGCAGCAGCAGCGTGGCAAGCGTGATGAAGTCGTCTTGTGCGGCAAGGGCTTCGAAGTCCGGGAACGCGCGGCGCAAATAGGCATTCGTGTCGCGCTCGCCAGGCGTGCGAGCGTTGCCCTCGTAGGCCGCGCGCGCAGCTTCCCACGCCTCGGCGGGCACTGTGGCGCGCGCGCCGTCGAAGGTGTCCGGCAGCTTGCGCAGCCACGCGAACGCGGTCTTCACCGCGAGCGGCAAGGGCCGCCGCGCGCCGTCGTCCCACGCGGCCAGCAATGCGAGCAGGTAGTCGCGCGCCACCTGCGCGTCGAGCGGCGCGAACTCCGCCATGCCCACCTTGCTCACGATCACCGTGGTCACCGCGCCCGCCGCGATCTGCGCGGCCACGTGCGCGACCCAGTACGGCACGAGACGGTCGCTGCGATAGCGGCTCTCCTTCACGAGCGTGCCCGGCTCGAGGATCACGCGGCCGAGCGTGCCATCCGGGCCCGCGCGCAGATCGTCGAGCCAGTCGTCGAGCGAAAGGAGGCGGCCGTCCAGCGTCGCATCGAGACGAATTTCGTATTGATGTTCGAGCGGATCGGGCCAGCGCGCGAGCGCCTTGCGATATTCCGCGAAGAGTTCGGGCATGGGCGCGAGCAGTTCCTCGCCGATCACTTCGCCGAAACCACCCGTCGCGAGATCGCCGCTGCGATGCATGCGCTCGAGGCGCGCGAGCGCGGCCGCTTCGAGATCATCCTCGCCGCGCTCCATCGCCATGATCTGCGCGCGAATCAGTTCGCCCTGCAACTGCCACGCCTGCAAGGCATCCACTTCGAACGGTTCGTGATTTTCACTCGCCGCGTCCGCGCTTTCGAAGGCGACGCGCAAGCGTTGCCGGAAGAAGCTGCGCACCGGCTCGCGCAGGAATTCGCCGAGTTCGCGAATCGAAAGCGGCTCGTCGCGCTCGGACGCGGGCAATACCTCCGCGTTACCCTCGCCGGCTGCGTGCAACGCGGACCGGCTCTCAGCCGGCCGCACCTCAGCCGGCCGCACCCATTCACGCGCATACGTGTAGAGCGTCGCCTCTTCAGGCCGTGCCGGAAAGTAGTCAGGGCTGAACGGCTGCAAGCGATGCTCGATGGTCAATGCGTCGAGCAACGCATCGCCATCGCCCGCCTCCTCGCCTTCGAGCCGCCAGCCGGCCTTCAGGTGGTCGCGCAACTGCCCGACCAGCACCGAGGGCGGGCGTGGCGTGTTGTCGGTCACGCTGCGTCCGATCCACGAAACATGCAGATGGTCGCGCGCCGAGAGCAGCGCTTCGAGGAACAGGTAGCGGTCGTCCTCGCGGCGCGAGCGGTCGCCGGGGCGATAGTCGCGGCGCATGAGGTCGAAGTCGAGCGGCGTGCGGCTGCGCGGATAGTCGCCATCGTTCATGCCGAGCAGGCACACGCGGCGAAACGGAATCGCGCGCATCGGCATGAGCGTGGCGAACGTCACCGCGCCCGCGAAGAAGCGCTGCGAAAGGCCACCGCCTTCGAGCACCGCGAGCCAGTTCTCCGCGACGATGGCGAGCGGCAACGCCTCGGTGAGCGCGGCTTCGTCGCAGGCCTCGCGCCAGGTTTCGAGCGCACCGTCGAGGCGGTCTAGCGTATAGGCGTCCTCGCCGTCGTCGGCCGAAAAGAAAGTCGTCTTCAACGCGCGCAGGCGCTCACACCACGCCTCGACCGTTGCCGGCTCGCGCAGCGTGCGCCACGCGTGGTCGAGGGCGTCCACGAGCCGCGTGAGCGGGCCGAGCAGCGCCGCGTCGAGGCCGCCTATCTCGCTGTATGGCTCGATGCCGCGCCAGGCTTGCGCACGCTCGCCCGCCGCGTAGCCCAGCAGCATGCGACGCAGGCCGAAAGCCCAGCTGTTGGGCGCGTTCAGTTCGTCGGCCTGGGGCAGCCCGAGGCTCGCGCGCTGCCCCGCGTGCAGGCCCCAGCGAATATTCGCGCCGTCGATCCAGTGGCGCAATGTGGGCACGTCTTCCGCGTCGATGCCAAAGCGCGTGCGCACGGCAGGCACTTCGAGCAGGTCGAGCACGTCGCTCACCGTCACGCGCGAATACGGCAGCGAGAGCAGCATTTCGAGCGCGCCGATCAGCGGATCGAACGCGCGTTGCGCGCGATCCGCCACGCTGAACGGAATGCTGCGCGGATCGTTGGCGTCGAGCAGGCCGAACACGGCCTGGATATGCGGCGCGTAGACCTCGATGTCGGGCACCATCACGATCACGTCGCGCGGCCGCAAGGTGGGATCCGTGGCGAACGCGGCAAGCAGGCGGTCGTGCAGGATCTCGACCTCGCGCTGCGCGCTGTGCGCGACATGAAAGCGGATCGATTCGTCCTCGTGGGCGTCGATGGGCTCCCAGTGCTCGCGCGTCTCGCCGAGCGGGCGCAGGTCGCGAATGTCGTCCTGCAACTGCTGCAGCAGCGTGAACGCGTCCTCGCCGTCGAACAGATCGATACGCTGGCCGATGCGCGTGAAATGCGGCGTATAGGTTTCGCGCGCCTCGTCGCTATCGTATTCGTCGAGCAGGCCGATGAAGTCGCGGCCCTGCTTGCCCCACGCCGCCAGCAACGGCTGCGCGTGCAGATGCAGTTGCGCCTCTTCGAGTTGCGCAGGGGCACCGGCGCGGCGGCGCTGTCGCGCATGACGCGCGCGCAGCAGATCCTGATCCGCAACGATATCGGCCCAATAGTGCATGCAGGGGTTGTGCACGCACATCAGCACCTGGCACCAGCGCGCGAGCGCCGCCAGCACTTCGACCGACTGGCGCGGCAGGCTGGAAATGCCAAACACGACGAGGCGGCGCGGCAACCCCTTGGGCCGTGGGTCGCCCTCCTGCCACGCCTGCGCGCGCTGCATGAACGCCTCGTGCACGGCGGCGCGACCCGTGTCGCGCAGGCCGATGCCATTGGCGGCCTGCTCGCCCACGTCCGCCAGCAGCGCGCGCCACAGCGCCGCCTGCCAGCGCGCCTCATCGGGCAACGCGACGCGCACGTTGCGCGCATCGATCAGCACGTCCTCATGCGCGGCCCACGCGGCGAGCCAGTCCGAGCGATAGACCTGGTACTGGTCGAGCAGGTCGGCCACGCGCTGCGCGAGCTGGAAGCACTTGCGCTGGTCTTCGTCGTTGGCCATGAAGCGCTTGAGCGGCTCATAGCCCGGCTCGTCGAGCAGCGCCGGCAGCATGCGCATGAGACGCCAGACGAGACGCGACTTGTCGAACGGCGAGACCGCGGGCACGGCCTCGTTGCCGAGCACAGCGCGATATACCTGCCACAGGAAGCGCGAAGGCAGCGACATTTCGAGCGCCGCCGCGATGCCGCAGCCACCCTCTTCGGGATCGGCGGCAAACGCGAGCTTGAGCCATTGCGCGATGCCGTTGCTCTGCACGAGGAACATTTCCTTTTCGAGCGGCGCGAGCGGATTCTGGCCGATCCACTGCACGATCAGGTCGCGCATGCGCTCGGGCTGATTGCCGTGAACGAGCATCAGCCCCGTGGGTAGTTCGCGCGCGCTCAAGCGGGCCTCCGGCGCGCGGCGCACGCGTTTCGTGCGGACTGGGCAAGGAAGCGGAAAAGAAGGATTGCGGCCATGTCGCCAGTTCGTGTGTCTTGCCGGTTCGAATTGCGCGGGCGGCATTGCGCCCACGCCACGCGACAGTTTACGGCATTCAAAGCCGCGGCGAGCGGCGCATTCGCGCGCAGGGCCAGATTCTGGCCTGCGCGGCGCGCGTCGCGTTAGCCGAGGCGTGCGCCCGTCGAAGGATCGAAGAAGTGCAGGCGCGCGGGCGGCAGCTGCACGGCGAGCCGTTCGCCGGGCGCGGGCCGCGTTTCGTGCGGCAGGCGCACGACGACGTCGGCGCTGCCCCAGCGGCCGTGCGCGAGATTGTCGGCGCCGAGCAGCTCGCAGGTTTCGACTTCGAGCGCAACGGCCTCGGCCTCGCCGGCGCCCGCTTGCGCGGCGTCGCGCGTGTACATGTGCTCGGGCCGTATGCCGAGCACGCATTGCGCGCCCTTCGGCAACCAGGCCGGCGGCTCGGCCAGCGGCAGATGCGGGCCGTTGCCGGCGATTTCGAAGCGGCGCCCGTCGTCGCTCACGCGCCCGCGCAGCAGATTCATCGCGGGCGAGCCGATGAAGCTCGCCACGAACATCGAGGCCGGCCGGTCGTACACCTCGCTGGGCGTGCCGATCTGCTCGGCGCGACCGCCGTTGAGCACCATGACGCGCTGGGCGAGCGTCATCGCTTCGATCTGGTCGTGCGTCACGTAGAGGCTCGTCGTGCGCAGGCGCGCATGCAGACGCTGGATTTCAAGGCGCATCTGCACGCGCAGCTTCGCATCGAGGTTCGAGAGCGGCTCGTCGAAGAGGAATACCGAAGGCTCGCGCACGATCGCGCGTCCCATCGCCACGCGCTGGCGTTGCCCGCCCGAAAGCTCGCGCGGCTTGCGATCGAGCAGCGCGCCCAGCTCCAGGATTTCGGCGGCCGCGCTCACGCGCGCGTCGATCGCCTTGCGATCGAGCCCTTGCAGCTTGAGGCTATAGCCCATGTTGCGCGCGACCGTCATGTGCGGATAGAGCGCATAGTTCTGGAACACCATCGCGATATCGCGATCCTTCGGCTCCACGCGGTTGACCACCTTCTCGCCGATAGCGATCTCGCCCGAAGTGATGCTTTCGAGCCCGGCCACCATGCGCAACAGCGTCGATTTCCCGCAGCCCGAAGGCCCGACGAGCACCATGAACTCGCCGTCCTGAACCTGCACGTCGATGCCGTGCAAAACCTGCTGCGCGCCGTCGTACGACTTCGTCACGCCGCGTATGCTCAATGCCGCCATGCCCTCTCCCCAAAAACACGTTGCGCGCTTGCGGCCTCGTCCGCCGTCGGCTTGCCTGTGTGGATCATCGTTGCGTCCGCATCCATCGTCATTTTTCCACGTCCACGAGCCCGCGCACGAACCAGCGCTGCATGGCCAGCACCACCAGGAGCGGCGGCAACATGGCGATCATCGTCGCGCACATCACGAGATGCCACTGCGTGGCCGCATCGCCGCTCGATATCATGCTCTTGATGCCGACCACGGCGGTGGTCATCGAGGCCGTGCTCGACATGAGGATCGGCCACAGATACTGGTTCCAGCCGAAGATGAAGGTGATCACGAACAGCGACGCGATATTCGTCTTCGAAAGCGGCAACACGACGTCCCAGAAGAAACGCAACGGTCCCGCGCCGTCGATGCGCGCGGCCTCTATCAGCTCTTTGGGCAGCGTGAGAAAGAACTGGCGAAACAGGAACGTGGCCGTGGCCGAGGCGATGAGCGGCAGCGTGAGGCCCGCGTAGGTGTTGGTGAGATGCAGCGTCGCCGCAACCTGCACGGTCGGGAAGATGCGCACTTCCACGGGCAGCATGAGCGTCACGAAGATCAGCCAGAACGCGAGACGCCGGAACGGGAAGCGGAAGAACACGATCGCGTACGCCGAGATGATGGAGATCGCGATCTTGCCCACCGAGATCACCAGCGCCGTGACGACGCTGTTCAAGAGCATCGCGCCGAACGGGCTCGCCGCGCTGCCCGTGCCCACGTTCCACACGGTGGCCATGTTCGCGAACAGGTGCGTGCTGGGCACGAGCGAGAGCGGCACCGTGAAGACTTCCTTCTCGTTCATCGTGGCCGCGCAGAACGCCACGTACACCGGGAAGGCCACCACCGCCACGCCGAGCAGCAGCATGACGTGGCAGAACAGGTTGAAGTATTTGCGGTTCTCGATCATCAGTACTGCACCCTGCGTTCGATGAAGCGGAACTGGAAGATCGTGAGCGCCGTCACGATCAGCATCAGTACGACCGACTGCGCGCCCGAGCTGCCGATATCGAGGCCGCGAAAGCCTTCGTCGAAGATCTTGTACACGAGCGTGCGCGTGGCCTGGCCGGGGCCGCCGCCCGTTGCGGCGTCGATCACGGGGAACGTGTCGAAGAGCGCGTAGACCACGTTCACGACGAGCAGAAAGAAACTCGTGGGCGAGAGCAGCGGAAACGCAATGCCGAAGAAGCGCCGCACGGGCCCCGCGCCGTCGATGGCGGCGGCCTCGAACAGCGATTGCGGAATCGACTGCAGGCCCGCGTAGAAGAACAGGAAGTTGTAGCTGATCTGCTGCCACACCGAGGCGATCACGACGAGCGCCATGGCCTGGCCGGGGTTCAGCGCGTGATTCCAGACCACGCCGAAACGCGCGAGTGCGAACGTCACGAGGCCGATGCTCGGATTGAACAGAAAGCCCCACAGCACGGCGGCGATGACGGGCGCGACCGCATACGGCCAGATGAGGAACGTTTGATAGAAGCGCTTGCCGCGCGTCACGTGGTGCGCCATGGCCGCGAGCAGCAGCGAGATGGCGAGGCCGCCGAACGTCACGAGCGCCGTGAAGACGATCGTGGTCCTGACGGAGCCCAGATAGAGCGGATCGTGCAAGAGCCGCGTGAAGTTGTCGAAGCCGACGAAGACGGAAGACGTGCCGAAGGCGTCCTGGGCCTGCGTGGATTGCAACAGCGCGACGCCGGCCGGCCATAGAAAGAAGATCACGGTCACCGCGAGCTGCGGGCCGACGAGCAGATAAGGCAGCAGGCTCGCCCCAAAGCGGGAGCGTTGTTCCATCGCGTCACTCTCCTCGAATCGCGGCGTTCGGCGAGGCGCGAACACCGGTTGGCGCGGCATGATTGTCTAATGAGCCGCCTGGCCGGCGGTGCCGCGCTCGCATTCTATCCGAGACTCGTGACGCCTGGTCCCCTTTACTGAAACCTGGCGCAGGCCGCCCGCCTGCGCCTGCTCCGCTCAGGCGAGCGCGGCGGCGGCAAACTTGCCCATATCCGTGGCCGGATCGCGCAATGCGTCGACGTCTAGCTTCACGCCCTTGCCAACGAGCTTCTTGCCGCACAGGAAATCGGGCATCGAATTGACCGCGTCGACCGCGAGCAGCACGCGGTCCTTCAGGTAATACACCGCGAAGCGGCGCGCGGCCGTATCGCCCCGCACGATCGCCTCGTCATAGCCTTCGATGAGGCCCACGGTCTGCAGCTTCAGGTCGTACTGATCGGACCAGAACCACGGCGCGTCGCACGCGGGCCGTGGTTTGCCGACGATCGCCGCGGCCGCCAGCTTCGCCTGCTCCACGGCGTTGTGCACGCTTTCCAGGCGCCCCGCGCGGCCATAGTGCGTGAGCGGACGATGCGCGCAATCGCCGATCGCGAACACGTCAGGGTCGCTCGTACGCGCGTCCTCGTCGACCTCGATACCGTTCGCGCACGCAATGCCCGCCTGCCGCGCGAGCGCCTCGTTCGGCACGATGCCGATGCCGACCAGCGCGAGCGTGGCGGCCACGATCTCGCCGCCGGCGAGCTTCACCCCGGTGAACTTGCCGTCCTCGCCCACGAGCGCCTCGATCTTCGCGTTCAGGCGCAGGTCGACGCCTTGCGCGCGATGCTCGTTCGCGTAGAACGTGGAAACCGCCTCGCCCGTCACGCGGCCGAGCACGCGCGGCGCAGCCTCGAGCACCGTGACCTCGTGGCCGAGCTGGCGTGCCGCCGCGGCCGCTTCGAGGCCGATGTAGCCCGCGCCGATCACGACGAGCTTCTCGCCCGGCTTCACGCGCTCGCGCAGGACGTCCGCGTCGGCGAGCGAGCGCAGCGCGATCACGCCCGCGAGATCGTGACCCGGCACCGGCAACGCGCGCGGCGTCGAGCCGGCCGCGAGAACGAGCTTGTCGTAGTGAATGTGGCTGCCGTCGGCGAGCACGAGCGTGCGGCTCGCGCGGTCGAGCGACTGCGCGCTCGCGCCGAGCTTCAGCTCGATGCGCTGCTCGTCATAGAAGGCGCGCGGCTTGAGCCACAGGCGTTCGAGCTCGGCCTCGCCCTTCAAATAGGCCTTGCTGAGCGGCGGCCGGTGATAAGGGGGCACCGGCTCCTCGCCAACCAGCACGATGCGACCGCCGAACCCATACTGCCGCAGCAGCGCCGCGGCGTTGCCGCCCGCATGCCCCGCCCCGACGATCACCACCGTGCTGCCATCCTCTTGCATGTCCACTCCCGCTTGTTTCCCGTTCGTCGATTCATCGCGCCCAGCAACGGCGACGACCCCGGCGCACGCTACGCCGAAGAGCCGGCCGCGCCGGCCGGCGCGTCAGGAACGAGATCATCTCATGGTTCGCGCCCGCGCGCGCCGCGCTCAGTCGAAGGCCCGATCGTTCGGCGCGGCATAGAGCGCGCGCAATTGCGCGCTCATTGGGAACTGGAAATTGGCGCCCTTCGGCCGCACCGGGCTTTCGAGCCACTTCTTGTAGATCGCGTCGATTTCGCCGCTCTTCATGAGCGCCGCCAACGTGTCGTCTACGAGTTGCCGGAATTCGGGGTCACCGTTGCGCATCATGAGGGCGTATGCCTCCGACGACTGCGGCGTACCCACGATCGTCCACTCGGCAGGCTTCGCCGTGAGCGAGCGCGTGCCCGCGAGCAGCACGTCGTCCATCATGTAGGCCACAGCGCGGCCCGATTCGAGCGTCGCGCGCCCTTCTGCATAGTCCCTCGCGCTGATGATGCGCATGTTCATCTGCTTCTCCAGATTCATGCTCCGCAGGATGCGCTCGGACGTCGTGCCCTGGTTCGTGAGCACCGTCTTGCCCGCGAGATCCGCAAAGTCGTGAATGCCCGAGTCCTTGCGCGTGAGCAGCCGTGTGGCCGCGACGAAGAATGTATAGGAGAAGGCCACCTGGGCCTGGCGCGCCTTCAGGTTGGTCGTGACACCGCACTCCAGGTCCACCGTGCCGTTCTGCACGAGCGGAATGCGGTTTTGCGAAGTGACCGGAATGAAGCGCACCTGCAGGTACGGGCGATTCGTCTTCGCCCTCACCGCGTCGATCACCTTGCTGCAGATGTCCTGCGAAAAACCGATTACGTCTTTGTCACCGACCACATACGAAAACGGCACCGAAGTCTCGCGATAGCCGATTGCGATGACGTTCGCCGAGCGAATCTTTTCGAGCGTGGGCTGCGCGATCTGGGCGGCCGCCGGCTGCAGCAGCAGGAGAGCGGGCGCGAGCGCCCAGCAGGTCAGCGCCAGCAACTTCAGTCGGTTTATCAAGCGGTCCTCTTGGTCAACTTCGTCATCTTCGTCATTGTGGATTCGCCGCAGCGCGGGTCCTGGTGCGGTCGAGGCATACATATGCAGTCATCGCGACTATTCGCGCAATATGCGGGAAACACCAGGGGTTCCCCGACCTGTTAAGCCGATGATGAAAAGCCGCGAATGCGTCAGGGCGTTGCGTGATCTCAACGATGGACAACAATTGCTGTCCATCGTCGGTAAGCCGCGGGAAGACGAGTGAAAACGCGGTTGCCCGAGCGGTGGCGCTAGAATCGGCCGAACCGCTTCGTGACCCAAACCCTGCATGAAGGACAAGCGTGCCATGAATACCATCCCGCTGCCCCGCCGTCCGCGCATCTATCTCGCCGGCTTCGACGTGTTCCGGCGCGACGCGCGCGAGCACGGCGCGCGCCTCGTCGCTGCATGCGCGCAATACGGCTTCGAGGGCGTCTACCCGCTCGACGCCGAAGCGCCCGCCGATCTCGACGGCCCGCGCAAGGCCGCATGGATCTATCGTGCGAACATCGACGCCATTCGCGGGGCCGACATCGTGATGGCCAACGTGAATGATTTTCGCGGCCCGGGCGAGCCCGACTCCGGCACTGCCTTCGAGATCGGCTATGCGGCGGCTCTCGGCAAGGAGATCTGGGCCTATACGTCCGACGAGGGCACACTCATCGAACGCGTACCCTCCGTGCCCAACCCGCAAGGGCGCGTTTGTGAACGCGGCTATCTCGTGGAGGATTTCGGACTCGGCAAGAACCTGATGATCGCGTGCGCGGCGCATCTCGTGCACGGCGACGCGCGCGCATGCCTCGAAGCCATGGCGCCGGGGCGCACGCGCTAGTGCGTGTGCCCCGGCTCGCGTGCGCAAACAATCAGTGATGCATGGTGCTCATGGTGTTCATGCGCTGCAGCGCACGAATGCGCGCCACGGCGGGCTGGTCGGCAGTAGCGCTCTGATAGAGCTTCGCGAGGTCGGCCTTCAGCGCCGTGCGCGAACCCGCGTCGAGGTACACCATGTGCCCCGATGGATAGAAGCGCGCACTCAGGTTGTTGCGCACCTTCTGGTCGTCGAGCGGCATTTTCTGCAGGTCGATCACGGTCTGGTAGAACGGCGTGACGAAGTCGTAGAAGCCGTTTGCGGAGAGCACGCGCAAGTCCGGGTTCAGCGCCATGACCGCCGCGAGCTCCCCCGCCGTGTAGAGCACAATGTTGCCCTTCGCGTCGATGCCCTTCTGCGCACCGGTCGGGTCGACATGGCTGAAGTTCCAGTTCTGGAACGCCTGGTCGTTGAGGTCCGTGAACGACGAATTCGAGCGGAACTTGAGCTGCTCGTTCAGATAGCTGTTCCACATCGCCGTGTATACGCCGGTCACCGCCGTCATGGTGGGATCGTTGCCGCCCGAGTTGGGATCGATGTTGCCGGCAATGCCCGTTTCGATGGCGGTCACGCGGCCGTCGTAGGCGCCTGGCGCCACGCCCTTGTCTTTCATGAGCGTCGTGAGGAAGAGCGAGTTGCCGCGGCTGTCGTAGGACGCGATGTCGAGATTCCACGACTCGAGCGTCTGCGTATCGATGCCCGTGTATTGCGAGAGCGTCTTGAGCGTGGCGGCGATGGCCTTGTCTTTCGGATCGGGAAATTTCGCGAGCGCCTGCAGGTAGTCGGTGCGGGAGAACTGCGCAACCTGTGCGGCGAACGCCTGCAGGTCCTTCGGCGCGGGCGTGACGCCAAGCCGCTTGTGGTACCACGCATCGGCCGCCGCCGTGGGCAGCGCACCCACGGAGTTGCCGCTCTGCGTGTAATCGAGTATCGACGACTGCAGCGTGATGCCGTTCAGATCCACGCCGTCCTCGTGCAGCCGGTAGGCGAGCACGCAGCTGCGCGCCGTGCCATACGATTCGCCGTAAAGAAACTTGGGCGAATTCCAGCGGTCGTTCGCGGTGAGGTAGCGCTTGATGAACTGCTTGAGCGAGTCCGCATCCTGATCGACGCCCCAGAAATCGCGGTTGTGATGCGGCGCGATCGCCGCCGAATAGCCCGTTCCCACCGGATTAGACGAGGTCGCTCTTGTCGAGCAGGCTGTCGGGGTTGTCTTCGAGCGCATAGGGGGCGGGCGGCGTGAAGCCCGGCATCGACGTCTTGATGCGTTTTGGCGCGAACGAGCCGAGCAGCACGAACACCGACGAAGAACCCGGCCCGCCGTTATAGAAGAACGTGACGGGGCGCTCCTGCGCCTGCACGCCGTCTTGCGTGAACGCCACGTAGAAGATCCTGGCGTTGGGCTGCGAGCTGCTCGGATCGACGGTCACAAGATGCCCGGCCGTCGCCGTATAAGCGATGCCTTCCTTGCCGATCTGAATGGCGTGATGCGTGATCGCGGCGTTCTCGGTCATGTCGGTGACGAAGTCGTCGGGACCGTTGCCGTAAGCGGTGGGATCGAAGCACGGCTGGTCGGCCGGCGTGCGGTGCTTTCCATTGCCGCTCGCCGGGGCCGCCCCGCGAGCCTTGCCGTTGGTGGACTGCGCCTCGTCGTTCATGTCGTCTCCCTGGAGGTTTTTTACCGCGAGTGGGACTTCGACTGCGACTTCGAATGGACCCTGCATGGCGCTCGCGAGTGCGGCGCGCCGGCTCATCCTACGCCGAGCCGAGCACCGCTGCCACCTTGCTGCCCACCGGCGTGCCGAGCCCCGTGCAGGCGTCCCATCCAGGCGCTGCGGAGAAGTCGCCGTTGCCGCCGCTCGTCACGTCATTGAAGGCGGCGGGCTGCGCGTAGAGCTTCGCGTTCGCGAACCCCACTGGCGTGCCGCGGGTCGCGTTGACACGCGCGATCAGTGCAGCCCACAGCGGCGCGACGGCGCTCGTGCCGCCCACCACCGTCTCGGCGCCCGCCACGCGCACCACATAGCCCGTGGATGGATCGGCGTCGGCGGCCACGTCGGGCACCCCCCGACGCACCAGCGCACCGGCTCCGCCGTTGCTGCGCACGACGCTGAGGCCCTTTTGCCAGGCCGGCAGCGCGAAGGTCGCGCTCACGCCGCCGCCCGTTGCGCCGTTTGCACCGTCGTCCCACACGGTCTCGCGCGTGATCCGCCCGCTCGATGCCGTGATGCGCGTGCCGCCACAGCCGAGCGCGTAAGGGCTCGACGCGGGGAAGTCGACATGATCGGCGCCATCGTCGAGGCCGTCGGCGGAGCCGCTGTCGCCAGAGGCCGCGCATACGGTCACGCCGAGCGCGACGGCGGTCTGCATCGCGTCGTTCAGCGCGCCGAGCGTTTGCTGCGACCACGCCGATTCGGGCGCGCCCCAGCTGATCGAGATGACCGAAGGCTTGCGCTGGCTGTCGTGCAGCGCGGCGCTCACCGCATCCACGAAGCCGGCCTCGCTATTGGGCGCGAAATACACCGCGATGAGCGCGGCCGGGGCGAGCGCGCCCGCGATCTCGACGTCGAGCGTGACCTCGGCGTCCGGGCCGTTCGGGTCGCCCGTCGGCTCGTTCGTCGCCCCATCGACGGACACCGCCTCCACGCGCGGTGCGCTCAGGCCGAGTTCGTTGAAATAGGCAGTCAAGTCCGCCGTCTCGTAGCCGCCCCCCATCTCCAGCAGCGCGATGCATTGGCCGCCGCCGTCGCCCGCTGGAAAGCCGTAAAGCTGCGCAAGCTGCAAAGGCGTGAACGACGTGCTCACGGCGCGCGCGGCGCGAATGGGCGGCCGGATGGGCGCACCGCTCGCCTCCGCCGCCGGGATCGTGGGACTGATGCGAAAGTGAGGCTGCACCTTCGCGCGATTGTCGAGCCCCACCACGGCCGTGACGACTTCGTGCATGTCTTGTGGCAGATGCACGGGTCCGCTCGGCTGGCGAAAGTGCATCGTGGCGTTCCCGACCTGGTGCTCGAAGCGTTGCAGATCGATGCCGAACGCGGCGTTGTATTGCTGCACCGTGCCCGAGAGCACGACGCGGCGCGCGGCGGCGTCGGCATGGACAACGATGAGCCCGTGTGTGCTCGCGAACTGCTCGATACGTTTGATGTCGTCGGCGGAGGCGCCGAATCGCCGCTCGTAGTCCTCGCGCGAAAGCGGCTGCGCGGCGGGGTCGTTCGCGGTGAGCCGATCCACGAGCTCGTGAAATTCGGCTGACGCCTGGCGCCGCAGGATCATTACGATGCTGAAATGCTCTGCGGGGTCGCATGCGCCAACGCACTGCGCACCCGCGGGCGCCGGATGTTCGCTGCCTGCCACGGGAAGGTGCCTGGTCATGGCTTGTTCTCCTCGATGAAGCGCGTGCCTGCGTTTGGACTGCGTTTGGACTCTGTTTGGACTCTGGCTGAACGATGGCGCTCGGACATGCGGTGGATTACCCGAGTTCCGCGCACCGAAAGCGTCTGGCATGCCATTCAAGGCCTTTGATTCACCGCGCATCGCCGCCGCACGGCCGGGCGCTAGCCTGGCGTAGGTTCAAACGGAGTACGGTGCGCATATGGCGTGCCTGCTCTGTCTCGTTCCCTCATCCATTGCGATGCAAAGGGAATGACTCAGCGGACGCGGCTTATGTATCTGTTTCGTTATACACCTGGAAGCGACGGCAAATGTTTCCCTAATATTTGGGCCGTAGGCTGCCCACGCACGCTTCTCGCTCTCGTTGGGCGCGCCGCCTCCTCACTGTCCTGGTGAGAGCTGGTGCCCTGGACGCGTTTGTGTCGAGGCAGATCGAAACTGGCTGAATGGGTGTGGCCGGGCGGGAATTTGTTTTGGATAGCGAATTAACATAGCTAAACCAGTTCGGTAACGCATGAACCCTGTGCGGCATTGTCGCGGCCCCACACGAAATGCACAACGGCTCGTTCACGCAGGCGCTCAGGCGAGCGGGCGCAGAACCCGCGCGCCTGAGCGCTTCAAGTCAGGCTACAGGAGCACCTCGGCTCCGTTGCGGCGGCGTTTCATGCCGCCGCCGCCAACGCAGCCGGCAGATGCGTTTGCAAATAAGCCTCGAACTCGTCCTTCACCTCCGGGTGGCGAAGTGCGAACTCCGCCGTGGCCTTGAGATAGCCGAGCTTGCTGCCGCAGTCGAAACGCGTGCCCATATAGCGATACGCCCAGCACCTGTTCTTCGGTCAGCAGCGACTGCAATGCGTCGGTGAGTTGCAGTTCGCCGCCCGCGCCCGGCTTCAGCGCGCGCAGATGATTGAAGATCGTGGGCATCAGCACGTAGCGGCCAACCACGCCTAGATTCGACGGTGCGACTTCCGGCGCCGGCTTTTCGACGATGCCCGAAAGCTTGAATATGTCCTCTTCCCACTCGCGGCCATCCACCACGCCATACGACGCGCTGTTTTCACGCGCGATCGCTTCCACGCCCACCACCGAGCTGTGATAGTGATTGAAGACGTTCACGAGCTGCTTCATGACGGGCGTAGGGCTATAGAGCAGATCGTCCGCGAGAATCACGGCGAAAGGTCCTTCGCCGACGAGCTTTTCCGCGCACAGCACCGCATGGCCAAGACCCGGCGCCTCGGCCTGGCGCACGCAGAAGCAGTCCACGTTGCTCGGCTTGATGCTACGAACGAGGTCGAGCAGCTTCTGCTTGTTGCGGGCCTCGAGCTCGCTTTCGATCTCGTAGGACTTGTCGAAATGGTCTTACAAATCTCAGCACCGATACCTTTTTTCAGGAGAGCGAGATGACGGATACGGGTTCCGCAACGGCATCGGCGAAAGCGTCCCAGACGCGCGCCGAAGCACGCACTGCATTGCAGGTGTGCCCTGTCGTGCTCGCGGGTGGCGCGGGCTCGCGGTTATGGCCACTGTCGCGCGAGCAATATCCGAAGCAGATGATCAACCTCGTGGGCGAGCAGTCGCTGCTCGCCAACACGGCCGCCCGCCTCGACGCGCTCGCGGAGCGCGTGACGCTAGCGGAGCAGTTGCTCATTGTCTGCAATGAAGACCATCGCTTCACGACCGCCGATCAGGTTCGCGCGGCGGGCAAGCGTGCGTGTCTGATTCTCGAGCCGGTGGGCCGCGATACGGCGCCGGCGCTCACGATCGCGGCGATGTCGGTGGTCGCCGCGCAGGAAGACGGCATGCTCGTTGTGATGCCGGCCGACCATGCGATCGCCGATCTCGAAGCATTCCAGAGCGCGGTGGCCGAAGGCGTGCGTCATGCGGCTAACGGCCAGATCGTTACGATGGGCATCGTGCCCACGCACCCGGAGGTGGGCTACGGCTACATACACGTGGGCGAGCCGCTCGCGAACGCGGAGCCCAACGGCGCACGGCGCCTCAACGGTTTCGTCGAAAAGCCCTATTTCGAACTCGCCCAGCAATATGTCGGGTCGCAGCGTTACTGGTGGAACAGCGGCATCTTCATCGTGCGTGCCTCGACGTGGCTCAAGGCGATCCGCCAATTCCAGCCCGCCATTCATGCGGCTTGCGCGCAAGCGCTCGAGCACGGCAAGGCGGACGGCGACTTCTTCCGCGTCGACGGTGATGCATTCGCAAGCTCGCCGTCGAACTCGATCGACTACGCGGTGATGGAGCCGCTCGCCGCCGACCCGGCGGTCGCAAGCGGCGTGGTGGTGCCGCTCACGGCCGGCTGGACCGACCTCGGCTCGTGGGACACCGTATGGGAAGTCTCGCCAAAGGACGACGACGGCAACGTCGCGCAGGGGCGCGTAATACTCGAAGACGCAAACGACACCTTCGCGCACTCGGACGGCCGCCTCGTTGCCTGCCTCGGCACGCAGAACCTCGTGATCGTCGAAACCGCCGACGCCGTGCTCGTTGCGGACCGCTCTCGCGCACAGGACGTCAAGAAGGTCGTGCAGCGCCTCAAGGAGCAGCGCGGCACGGAAGCCGTTGCGCACCGCCTCGTTCATCGTCCGTGGGGCTACTACGACAGCGTCGACAGCGGCGAGCGCTTCCAGGTCAAACGCATCGTGGTCGAACCGGGCGCACGCCTGTCACTGCAGATGCATCACCACCGTGCCGAACATTGGGTCGTCGTGCGCGGCACGGCGCTCGTCACGCGCGGGGAGGAACGCTTCATCGTTTCGGAAAACGAATCAGCGTACATCCCGCCAGGCGTGGCACATCGACTGGAAAACCCGGGCAAGATGCCGCTCGAGATCATCGAGGTGCAGTCGGGCTCGTATCTCGGCGAGGACGATATCGTGCGTCTCGACGATCAGTACGGCAGGCAGTGAGCAAGGCGAAGAGCGATGGCTGCGCGCCCCGTGCGCGCGGCCGCGCGGTGTCAGCGCGCCAGCGTGCGATAGCGCAGGCCGACAGGATGGCGTTCGGCGGAGCCGGATGGCGCCGTATTGGCGTCGTGGGCTTCGCTGCCCGTGTGCAGCGTACCCGTCGCGCTGTAGCGCTGCACGGGCGCGAGCCGCACGCTGCCGGGCACGGCCGTGGGCAGCGAACGCATGACGGCTGCGCTCGACGGTTCGCCACGCGTCACGCCGCTCGCACCTTGCGTGGGCGTGAGCGGCGCTTTGCCCGGCAACGAGTTCGGCGAGCCGTTTTGCGGGCCACTGCGCGAAGCATCTTGCGATGCGGATTTCGAAACGGCATGCAAAGCACCGGCTTCGGGCGCAGCCGGGCCTTCGCGCTCGATCCATTCGCGCGCCCAGTCGAAAGCGAAGTTACTCGCGGCTTCGCGATCCTGGAACGGCGGACCGATCAGGCCCGAGCGTTCTACGCGCTTGCCATCGACGAGAATCTCGACGGCGGCGCGAAACATGCGATTGCGCACGGGCTGCACGAACAGGTTCATCGTGTAGCCGCGCCATTCCGCGACCTGTGCTGCGCCACCCGGCGCGTGTACGCTGCGATGGCCCGTGGCGCGCCCTTCGCGCGGGCTCACGCGCGCACCGGCCAGCTTGCTCATGCGAGCCGGCGCGAACGGCGTGTCGGGTTGGGAACGTGTTGCGGTCGTGACAGGCGATTCAAACGAAGCGGGCGATGCCGGTGCGCCGCCGGCTAGCTGCCGCGTCATGCTTTCGATCGCATCGGCTACGGGTGCGTCGGTGAGCGCGGCGGGCACCTGCCAGGCTTCCGGACTCTTCCAGTACACAGCTGGCTGGCCGTCGTCTTCGGCGACTTCCTCGATTGCAGCCACAACGGGTTGCGCATCGGCCTGCGCCGGCTGGGGCACGTAGACGAACTTGCGCCCGCGCTGCGATAGCAGCTCGACCAGTTCGATCAGCGTGCCGCTCATGTGCCAGTCGTCGAAACGGCGGCGGCAAGTCGGCCCGGACGGATAGCGCGCGGGCAAACGCGACCACGACTCACCGGTCGTCAAGATCCACAGTACGGCGTTGGCTACGACTCGTGGCTCGGCACGCGGGCGGCCGCGTCGATTGAGTCTGATGGGGGGTTCATCGGATACGAGCGAGGACACCTGCATCCACTCGTCATCGCTCAGTTCTTCGAAATTCATGCTGTTCTCCACGCAGCCGGACCGGGGCTGCAGTACGGAGCACTTGCTCGCGGATCTGGCTGTCCGCGTTCGCCAGCTCGGTTGCACCATATGCTTATATGACGTGTTCATTTACGTCACCGCGTGCACTCTGGCAGTGCGCTTTTTCACGGTATTGACGCAATGGACGTGGTCTCACTCGTGCAAAGGAGAATTTGTGCAGGAAGCATACCACCTGAAACCAGCCGATGAGGAGGGCAGTAATAAGTGTTACGGTTAGAAACAATCTCCACCTTGAATCTGCGTGAATATCGCCGGAAAGGCCTGCAAGTACGGCTTTTTATGGCGTCCAAACCCATGTAGCAACGTCACTCGTTGTGCAGTCCATGCCAGCCCCGCACGCCAGCGCTGGTCCGCCTGGACGCATACCAGTTGCATGCAAGCTGCCGTCGGCGAGCCTCCTCGTTCGCCATGCTGATGAACGTTGTGCCTGCAACAAATGACACGACGATGAAATACCATTGAGCGGGCAGTGAATGCTACGTTCGTGCGCCGCCCCGCTTTGCCGCCACCCCGGCACGCTCACACAGCGAAGCCGCATTGACGAATCCGTCTATAGTATGGAGGCACCCGATCACCACGGAGACCGTGTATGCAAACGTCTGCACCACGCATCACCGCCGCGCTGATGGCCACGCTGACCCTCGCATTACTCACGCCCTGGGGCGCCGCACAGGCCCAGCTCGGCAATCTGCTCAATCAAGGCGGCGGCAACAGCGGTTCGGCACAGGGCGCGCTCGGCAACCTGGGCGGACTTGGCAGTTCGCTTTCGGGTTCGTCGGTTACGTCGAGCAGTCTCGGCAACGTCACGGGCGTGCTGCAATACTGCATCAAGAACAACTACCTGAACGCAGACGCCGCGAGCAACGTCAAGGATTCGCTGCTCAGCAAGCTGCCCGGCGGCGCGAACACGACCGATAGCGGCTACACGCAGGGCACCAATGGCATCCTCACCGCCGGCAACGGCCAGAAGCTCGACCTCTCGGGCAGCGGCCTCAAGGAGCAGGCCACGAAGCAGGTTTGCGACAAGATCCTCAGCCAGGCGAAGTCGATGCTCTAACCGCACCGCGCCCACATGCCGATATGCGCCAACGCAAAACCGCGCAATTTTTGTGCCGTGCCCCTTGAACGCAAACCCCGACTGGGTGTCGAATGGAGTCAAGCGGTCTTTTTGCGGCATTGCTGCCTGTAACCATGACCAAGCGCCAAATCTCCGCGGTATTCGCGTTTCCGGCCACAACATTGTGGGCCGCTTTCGCCGCACTTGCGGCCCTGCTGGTCCCGCTGTTCGCGCACGCGCAAGCGGCTACGCACGACGAGCAGTTCGACTGCAAGTCCGATCCCCACACGTTCATCTCGTCGCTCATCGACGAAAAATCAATCGATCCCCAGCCGAGCCGCGTCGAGGCCAATTCGGTCAACGCGTTCCGCCCCGTGCAAGGCACACGCTTGAGCGCGTTCGGCTTTCCGATTTACGTGGTGCTCGGCTATGAGCCCGACGACACGCTGTTCAGGCACGGCACCGGCAAGGAGATCGACTCGCCGCTTTATGGCGTCGTGGTGTCCGCGCCCGCGGACACCGTGCGCTCGCGCGTGCGCGACGCCAATAGCGACGCCGTCGTGAAGTCGGTGGTGCCGCTGCTGCTCACGGCCATCGTGTGCGGCGGATAGTTGCGGCTCGGGCGCCGCTCTGCCGCCCTCGTTAGTTCAGCCGCCGAAGAACGCCCACGCGCCCAGCGCCACGCCGGCAACGGCCACCCCCACGGAAGTATTCAGAAGCCAGCGGCGACGCGTGAGCAGCGTAATCGCCGTGAGCGCGATCGAGATCTGGACGAGCGTGGTGGCCTGCGCCCAGCGATGATGGTCGTGGAGTTGCTTCTCGCTCAGGGCATCGTCCTGCTCGACCGCTTTTTCGAGCGCCTCGGCCTTTGCGCGGATCGGGTCTTTCTGCTGACGATAGCGGTCCGCATCGCTTGCGAAGCGGTGCTGCGCAGCGTCCGAATTCGGCGCGAGCGCCGAGAGCGCCGCGCCCAGTTCCGCGAGATTCTGCTTCTCGCCTTTCGCCTGGTAGTAGGCCCACTGATTCGCGGCTTCGGTCTTGTCGATCGCCGCTGCGTTCTTGTAATAGAGCGCGAGGTTCTCGCTGTTGCCGCTCTGGTACGCAAAAATCGCCCCGATCGAAGCGAGAATCGCGGTCATCACCGCCATGCGGCCCGGAAACGGATCGCTCTCCCCGTGCGCGCCATGGCCCGCCGCCGCGTGTTCGACCGCGTGGTCGTGCGGCCCATGCACTTCGTATTCTTCAGACATCCAAAGACTCTCCGGTTTCACTGACTCGTCGCCATGCCGCGCTGCGCTCCCGCATCGAAGACGAAGCGGCCGGCGCGCGCCGCGTTGCCCCGCGCGGCGCGTGCGGGTCTGCGCCTGCCCTGGATTGGAACAGGCCCCGCTATCGGACGCTCAATTATCGTGAGCGCGGCGCGCTTGTCCAGTGCCCGCGATGCATCGGATGTAACGAGAATCGAAATGACCTTACACGAAAGCAAAACGTAGGTTATATCGTCTATCAATTGAAAACAGGCGCCCCGGAATGTTGCAGCGCATCCCCTCCCGCCTGCCGTTTGCAAACGTGGATTTGCAACCTGATAGCAGTGCGCGTCGTTGCAGTGCCACATGGCACTGTATGCAACTTCGCGAGGCGTGCGCTTCAGCCCTCCGCAGTGATCAATCTCGTCTGGAGACCATCATGGGGCCCACTACGGCCGCAGACTCCGCTGCAGCCGGTAATTTGCGCCCAGGGAGCGGCGACCTGAATGACCCGGGCAGCCTGATCGAGGCGATCTACGAAGCAGGCTTCGATGCGCAGCGCTGGCCCGGCGTCTGTGCGCGTATCGCGCGGCGCATCGGTGCGCAATACGTGAATCTCACCGTGCTGCCACCGGAAAGCGAATTCACGCTCGACGAGTGGGACGGCATAGACGACGCATTCGCCCGTTCGTATGCGCAGCACTACGGCCGCTTCGATCCGCTCGTGCCGCAAGCGCGCCGCTGGCCCGCCGGCACGCTCGTCACCGACACGATGCTTCGCCCGCTGGCGCAACACGAACGCAGCGCCTTCGTGCAAGAGTGGGTGCGCCCGCAACGCATCTATACCGTGGCGTTCGCGAACGTGCTGCACGAAGGCGGCATGGGCGGCGTGCTGGGCGCGCTGCGGCACGAAACGCGCTTCTACAGCGACGACGAACTGGACGCGTTGCGCGCCCTGCTTCCGCATCTGCGCAATGCGCTGCGCGTGCATCGGCACACCGCCTCATGCCTGCGCGACGAAACCGGGCGCGCGAGCGCCGACGCACTCGATGCGCTGGCTCATGGCGTGCTGATCGTCGATGCCGAAGCTCGCATCGTTGTCGCGAATCGCGCCGCCACGGCGCTGCTCGCGCGCGCGAACGGGCTACGCTGCGAACACAACACGCTCGGCGCGTGCTCTGCGGCCGCCACACATCAGCTGCGAGATCTGATCGCGCGCGCGGCTGGCCCGGACGAGCGCACGCGCACGGGCGGCGCGATGCTGATCAGCCGGCCGCCGCCCGACGAGCCGCTGCAGGCGCTGATCTCGCCGCTCGGCGCGCAACGCCACACCGATCTCGCGCACGTCGCGCGCACCGGCACCGCCATGCTCATCGTGATCGACCCGCAGTCGTTGCGGCGCGGCGTGGAAACGCGTCTGATCGCGCTGTTCGGCCTCACGCCCGCGGAAGCGCGCGTGGCCTGCGAGGTCGGCAAAGGCCTGAACCCGAAAGACGTCGCCGAGGCACTACAGGTGCTGCCCTCTACCGTGCGCACGCATCTGCATCACGTGTTCGCCAAGACGACCACGCGCCGCCAGGCCGAGTTGATGCGGCTGATCGCGCAACTCGCCATCGCACGTGGCGATTGACGCTCGCGCAAGCGCCTCTCGCGACCTCTTGCGACCTCTTGCGACCGCTCGCAACCGCTTGCGGCCTCTTGCAACCTCTCGCACGCACACGAATAGAAACGGCCCGCACAACCCGCGTTCGATGAACGCAGATTGCGCGGGCCGCATGCAGCGCCGCGATGACCGCCCCAGACGATCAACCGCCCAGGTAGGCGCGCTTGATGTTGTCGTTGGCGAGCAGATTGTCGGCGGTGTCGGCCAGCACGACGCGCCCGGTCTCGAGCACGTAGCCGCGATCGGCCACGTGCAGCGCCTTGTTCGCATTCTGCTCGACGAGAAACACCGTCACGCCTTCCTCGCGGATCGTGCGAATGATGTCGAAGATCTGCGCGATCACGAGCGGCGCGAGGCCGAGCGTGGGTTCGTCGAGCAGCAGCAGACGCGGCTTGCTCATCAGCGCGCGGCCGATCGCCAGCATCTGCTGCTCGCCGCCCGACATCGTGCCCGCGCGCTGCTTCGCGCGCTGGTTCAGGCGCGGAAACAGCTTGAACACATGCTCGATGCCCGCTTCGATCTCGTGCTGCGAGGCGAAGAAGCCGCCCATCTGCAGATTTTCGAGCACCGTGAGGCCTGGAAACACGCGGCGGCCTTCCGGCGAGATCGCCATGCCCAGACGCATGATCTCGTGCGTGGGCATGCGCGTGATGTCCTCTCCTTCGAACGTCACGCGGCCCGAGGAGGCGCGCGGCGTGCCGCACACCGTCATCATGAGCGTGGTCTTGCCGGCGCCGTTGCTGCCGATCAGCGTGACGATCTCACCCTTGTTCACTTCGATCGACACGCCCGCCAGCGCTTGAACCGCGCCATAGTGGGTATGGACCTGTTCCAGCTTCAGCATCAGTCCTCTCCGAGATACGCCTTGATCACGCGCGGGTCGTTGCGCACGTCGTCGGGCTTGCCAATCATGATCGGCTTGCCGTGCTCCATCACGAGAATGCGGTCCGACACGCCCATCACGAGGCTCATGTCGTGTTCGATCAGGAGTACGGAGATTCCGAACTCGTTGCGCAAACCGTCCACCATCTGCTGCAGCTCGATCTTCTCCTGCGGGTTCAAACCGGCCGCGGGTTCGTCGAGCATCAACAGGCGCGGGTCGGTGATCATGCAGCGCGCGATTTCGAGCCGGCGCTGGTGGCCGTACGAAAGCGTGCCCGCCTCGCGGTTCGCCACCGCCTTCAGGCCGACGCGATCGAGCCAGTACGCGGCGCGCTCGAGCGCCGCGCGCTCGGCGCGGCGATACGCGGGCGTCGCGAACAGGCCGCTCAGCATGTTGCGGTTCACCTTCAGGTGCTGGGCGACCATCAGGTTTTCCAGCACCGTCAGCTGCTTGAAGAGGCGAATATTCTGGAACGTGCGCACGAGGCCGCGACGCGCGACCTGATGGCTCGGCTGGCCGGTGATGGCGTGGCCTTCGAGCACGATGTCGCCTGCCGTGGGCTTGTAGAAGCCGCCCACGCAGTTGAACACCGTGGTCTTGCCCGCGCCGTTCGGACCGATGATCGCGAATACTTCGTTGGGACGCACGTCGAAGTCGATGCCGTCCACGGCCAGCAAACCGCCGAAGCGCATCTGCAGGCCCGCTACTTTCAACAACGCTTGTGCGCTCATTGCGGCAACTCCACATGCGGGCGGCTTGCGGGCAAAAGGCCCTGCGGACGCCACATCATCATCAGCACCATCACCAGACCGAAGATCAGCATGCGGTACTCGGCAAAGCCGCGCGCCACTTCGGGCAGCACCGTGAGCAGGATCGCGGCGAGCACGACGCCCAACTGCGAGCCCATGCCCCCCAGCACCACCACGGCGAGAATCAGCGCCGATTCGATGAAGGTGAACGACTCGGGCGTGACGAGCCCCTGGCGCGCCGCGAAGAACGCGCCCGCGAGGCCCGCGAACGAAGCGCCCAGCGTGAACGCCGAGAGCTTGATGCGCGTGGGGTTCAGGCCGAGCGAGCGGCACGCGATCTCGTCTTCGCGCAGCGCTTCCCATGCGCGGCCCATCGGCATGCGCAGAAGGCGGCTCGTGACGAACAGCGTGAACGCGACCAGCACGAGCGCGAGCAGGTACAGGAAGATGACCATGTGCTGGCCGTTGTACTCGATGCCTATCAGGTCATTGAACGTCTTCGCGCCTTCCACGCTCGCGCGGCGAGCCAGTTCGAAGCCGAACACGGTGGGCTTTGGAATGCTGGAAATGCCGTCCGGGCCGCCCGTGATGCTCGTCAGGTTGTTGAGCAGCAGGCGAATGATTTCACCGAAGCCGAGCGTGACGATGGCGAGATAGTCGCCGCGCAAACGCAGCACCGGAAAGCCGAGCACGAAGCCGAACGTGGCCGCGGCGAGCGCCGCGAGCGGCAGACATTCCCAGAACGTGAAGCCAAAATACTGGTTGAGCAGCGCATACGTATAGCCGCCCACCGCGTAGAAGCCCACGTAGCCGAGGTCGAGCAGGCCGGCAAAGCCCACCACGATATTCAGGCCGAGCCCGAGAATCACATAGATGAGTGCAAGTGTCGCAACGTCGATCGACCCTCGCGAACCCATGAACGGAAACACCGCGCCGAACGCGAGCAGCACCCAGATCGCCACGCGCTGCTGGCGCGCGCCGAGCGCGGGGGCCTTCGGCAGCTTCACTCCACTCGTTGCGCGCACAAACATCGGCTTGACGAGCTGGAATACGAACACCACGGCGGCCGCGATCCACACCGGACGCCAGTGCTGCTGCAGCACGACCTGATAGCCATCGAGCGTGAGCTGCAGGCCGAGGATCGGCGCGGTGAGGATGATCGTCGCAACGGCGGCGGCGAATGCGCCTTTCAGCGTTTGGGAAGACGACGCGCCATGCGAGGCGGCGTTGACAGAAACAGTCTGACTCATGGGATCGCCCTCACACCTTTTCGACGTCCGGCTTGCCGAGCAGGCCGGTGGGACGGAACAGCAGCACGAGCACGAGCAGGCCGAACGCCACGACGTCCTTGTACTCGGCCGGCATGTAGCCCGACGCGAGCGTTTCGGCAAGACCGAGCAGCACGCCGCCGAGCATCGCGCCCGGAATGCTGCCGATGCCACCCAGCACCGCCGCGGTGAACGCCTTGATGCCCGCGATGAAGCCGATATACGGGTTGAGCTTGCCGATCGTGAGTCCGATCAGCACGCCGCCCACCGCCGCCAGCATCGCGCCGAGCACGAACGTGAACGAGATCACGCGGTTCGTGTCGATGCCGAGCAGGTTGGCCATCTTCATGTCCTCGGCGCAGGCGCGGCAGGCGCGGCCCATGCGCGAGCGCGAAATGAACAGCGTGAGCGCGACCATTAGCACGAGCGTCACGCCGACGATCAGCATGCGCGCGTAGGGAATCGTCACATCGAAGTTGCCGCCCATGTTGAATTCCAGCGCGCCGGAGATCAGCTGCGGCACGGACACGTCGCGCGCGCCCTGCCCGATCTGCACGTAGTTCTGCAGAAAGATGGACATCCCGATGGCGGAAATGAGCGGCACGAGGCGCGGCCCGCCGCGTAGCGGCCGATACGCCACGCGCTCGACCGCGAAACCGTAGAGCCCGGTTACGAGCACCGAGACGATGAGCGCCGCGCCCAGCACGAGCGGCAGCGGATAACCCGCCGAGGTGCCGATGGCCGTGAGCGTGGCGAGGCCCACATAGGCGCCGATCATGTAGATCTCGCCGTGGGCGAAGTTGATCATGCCGATGATGCCGTAGACCATCGTGTAGCCGATGGCGATCAGCGCATAGATCGCACCCAGCGTGAGCCCGTTGACGAGCTGCTGGGTGAACTGCGGAAGAAAATCATTCATGCGTAAGCTCCACGGCCGCAAAGCCGATGAGAGAGCTGTGAAGAGACCCTTGAAAACGAGTCGATCCGTTCAGCGGTGCGCAGGTGCGCTGAAAAAACGCTCCGCCCGCATTGAGCGGGGGAGCGTGTGCGCAGCGCGCCGGGATCCGCCGGAATCAGTTCGCGGCAGTCTTGGTCGCGTCCTTGTGCCACGTGTAGACGACGAAGCGGAACGACTTCAGGTCGCCCTGCGCGTCGTACTCGACCTTGCCGATCGGCGTGTTGAACGCGTTCTTGTGCAGGTAGGCCGCGACCTTGGTCGGGTCGGTGCTCTTCGCGCCTGCAATGCCGTCGGCGATCACCTGGACCGCGGCGTAAGCCGGCATCTGGAACGGACCGTTCGGGTCGCGCTTCGCGTCGGCGAACGCCTTCACGAGCTTCGCGTTGGCGGGGTCCGCCGCGAAATCCGCGGGCAGCGTGACCAGCATGCCTTCCGAGGCCGGGCCGGCGATCGCCGTCACGTCCTTGTTGCCCACGCCTTCCGGTCCCATGAACGTGGCCTTCACGCCCTGCTCACGCGACTGGCGCATGAGGAGGCCCATTTCCGGGTGGTAGCCGCCGAAGTAGACGAAGTCCACGCCCTGCGACTTGAGCTTCGTGACGACTGCTGAGTAGTCCGAATCGCCGGCGTTGATGCCTTCGAACACGACGACGGGAATGTGCGCCTTGTCGAGCGCGGCCTTCACCGAGGTGGCGATGCCCTGGCCGTACGACTGCTTGTCGTGCAGGATCGCAACCTTCTTCGGCTTGACCTTGTTGATGATGTAGGCAGCGGCAGCCGGACCTTGCTGGTCGTCGCGGCCGATGGTGCGGAAGATGAACTGGCGCTTCTTGCCTTCGGTCAGTTGCGGCGCGGTGGCCGACGGCGTGACCATCACGACGCCTTCGTTTTCGTAGATGTCCGAAGCGGGAATCGTCGAGCCCGAGCAGACGTGGCCAACCACGTACTGGATGTGCTGCGAAACGATCTTGTTGGCGACGGCGACGGCCTGCTTCGGCTCGCATGCGTCGTCCATCAGGACGGCTTCGAGCTTGTTGCCGTTCACGCCACCGGCGGCGTTGATCTGGTCGATCGCGGTCAGCGCGCCCGCCTTGACCATGTCGCCGTACTGGGCGACCGCGCCACTGAACGGGCCGGCAATGGCGATCTTCACGGTGTCGGCTTTGGCGCTTGCACCAAATGCGAGCAGCGCGGCGGCAATGGAAACAGAGGTAAGGCGGTTAAGGCTGAACAGCGTCATCAGGAGCTCCTCGATTGTTTTCGGGTCAACCGGTCAGACGGCGTGACCTGCGCAAACGAACAGCACCCCAAATGAATCTGCCTTGGGGAACAACCACGACGGGCACCAGAAAAGACGTGACGGGGCCCGGCGAGTATCAGCGCCCTGGTAGGCAACTGAGTTCGGAGAGACTGCTGAGTTACAGACTCTGTTGCGCAAGCGATCCGCCTGCCCCGTTCGCTGCATTTCGTACCGGAAAGGTGGCCCGGCCTGAATCAGCGACCGGCGGATACTATCAATAATCCTTTTCTGACGCAATCACGGGTTTTTTCTGATATCGATGTGAGTGTTGATATTGATCAATGTAGGGCAATGCTCGAAAACACATTGAAAATACTCAGAAAAATGGGGTCACAGGCTGGCAAAGGCGGCTTGACGGTCTGTGCGGCCCGACTGGCGCGGATCGGCGGAAATGTGTTTTTTAGATTATCAAATGAGTTAATTGGCATTCGAGATATCGATCGCCATCGATTCATTCGATCATGAGATCATTTCCCAAAAATCGCCAAATAGACATTTCAAAAAATTCTGTCAGTTCTTGCCAGGCATCATCGGGATAACCCTATATGCAAAATGCGCCAAGCCATTGATCCCAAAGAAGAATCATTACAAAACCCTTAAATTGGACGTCCCGACCCGAGCTTGCCGGCCTTATAATCGGCAAGTTTTCGTCGCCCCGGATTTCCAGCTTGAAACCAGGAAGAATTTCCGCCGAATCCCGGATTTTTCCCATAATCCGTCCGTGCAATCTTGAATTCATACCGGCAATACCGTCGCGCGCCCGCCTCACCGGCCCGGCGCAGCGTTCCAGATGCGCGAGGGTCGGTGGTATCCTCGCTGCCTCGCAGCCGCCCGCATGCACCAGTTCGGCGCATGCCACGCGCGCTCGCGCCGTGCGAAAAGCCGGCGGCAACGCCGCAGCGCGGCCACACCGTCCAGAACCGAACATTCGGGGAGATCGAACAGCATGAAGACCTTCAAGCAAGCCGCCAGGGCCGCCACCCTTTCCCTGTTCGCCAGCGCCGCCGCGCTCGCGCTGAGTTCGGGCGCCGCGCGCGCCGCCGAAACCGCGACCGTCGAAGTGCTGTCGATCGTCGAGCACCCCGCGCTCGACGCGATCCGTGACGGCGTGCGCGAAGAACTGCAGGCCGCCGGCTACGACGCCGGCAAGAACCTCAAGTGGGAGTATCAGAGCGCGCAGGGCAACATCGGCACCGCTGCCCAGATCGCGCGCAAGTTCGTGGGCGACAACCCGAGCGCGATCGTTGCGATCGCAACACCTTCCGCACAGGCCGTCGTCGCCGCAACGAAGACCGTGCCCGTGGTGTACTCGGGCGTGACCGATCCGGTAGCCGCGCAGCTCGTCAAGACCTGGTCGCCGAGCGGCACGAACGTCACGGGCGTCTCCGACAAGCTACCGCTCGACAAGCAGGTCGCGCTGATCAAGCGCATCGTGCCCAACGCGAAGACCGTCGGCATGGTCTACAACCCGGGCGAAGCGAATTCGGTCGTGGTCGTGAAGGCGCTCAAGGACCTGCTCGCGCAGCAGGGCATGACGCTCAAGACAGCCGCCGCGCCGCGCACCGTGGACATCGGCGCGGCCGCGAAGAGCCTGATCGGCAAGGTCGACGTGATCTACACGAACACCGACAACAACGTGGTCTCGGCGTACGAAGCGCTCGTCAAGGTCGCCAACGACGCGAAGATCCCGCTCGTCGCCTCCGATACGGACAGCGTGAAGCGTGGCGCGATCGCGGCTCTCGGCGTCGACTACAGCGATCTCGGCCACCAGACCGGCAAGGTCGTCGTGCGCATCCTCAAGGGCGAGAAGCCCGGCACGATCGCTTCGGAAACCAGCAACAAGCTGCAACTGTTCGTGAACCCGGCTGCCGCGCAGAAGCAAGGCGTGACGCTCTCGGCCGATCTGCTCAAGGACGCGACCACGGTCGTTAAGTAAGCCGCTTGCGCGTGTGCCCGCCCATGAAGCGGGTGCGCGCGAAGCCGCATTGCGCGCAACTCCCGCAGCGATACGCAAGGCCCGATAAAGGCCACTCCGTGCGCAACGGCGCGCCCGACCCGGGCGCGCCGCTCGTCGACAGCTCCGGCGTACGTCGGCCGGAGACCCGCAACAGGATTCTTCCCCATGTCTCTTTACTCGCTTCTGGGCGCCCTGGAGATCGGCCTGATCTTCAGCCTCGTGGCCCTCGGGGTGCTGATTTCGTTTCGCATCCTCAATTTCCCCGATCTCACCGTCGACGGCAGCTTTCCGCTGGGCGGCGCCGTGGCGGCCACGCTGATCGCGGCCGGGCATGATCCCTTCCTCGCCACCGCCTGCGCGATCGTTGCGGGCGCAATCGCCGGCTTCATCACCGGCTGGCTCAATGTCCGCCTGAAGATCATGGATCTGCTCGCGAGCATCCTGATGATGATCGCGCTCTACTCGATCAACCTGCGCGTGATGGGCGCGCCGAACGTGCCGCTCATTTCCGAGGCGACCGTGTTCACGCTCATCCAGCCCGCCTGGCTGCCCGACTACGTGCTGCGCCCGCTCGCGCTCATCGTCGTCGTGCTCGTCGCGAAGTTCGGCGTGGACTGGTTCTTCTCGTCGCAGTACGGTCTCGCACTGCGGGCGACTGGCGCGAATCCGCGCATGGCGCGCGCCCAGGGCATCGCCACGGGCCGCGCGACGCTCGCCGGCATGGCGCTCTCGAACGCGCTCGTCGCGCTGGCCGGCGCCCTCTTCGCGCAGACCCAGGGCGGCTCGGACATTTCGATGGGCATCGGCACGATCGTGATCGGTCTTGCCGCCGTGATCATCGGCGAAAGCATCCTGCCCGCGCGACGGCTCGTGCTCACGACGCTCGCTGCCGTGCTCGGTGCGATTCTCTATCGCTTCTTCATCGCGCTCGCGCTCAACAGCGACTTCATCGGCCTGAAGGCGCAGGACCTCAACCTCGTCACCGCTGTGCTCGTGACGATCGCGCTCGTGCTGCCTGCAACGCGCAAGAAGCTGTTTGGCCGCAAGAACGGGAGGGCATGAGATGCTCAGCGCCAAAGACCTCAAACTGACCTTCAACCCGGGCACGCCGATCGAAACGCGCGCGCTGCGCGGCCTGAGCCTCGAGATTCCCAGTGGGCAGTTCGTCGCCGTGATCGGCTCAAACGGCGCGGGCAAGTCCACGTTCCTCAACGCGATCAGCGGCGACCAGATGGTGGATAGCGGCACGATCGTGATCGACGGCCAGGATGTGACGAAGAAGCAGGCATGGGACCGCGCCCACCTCGTCGCACGCGTGTTTCAGGACCCGATGGCCGGCACCTGCGAAGCGCTCACCATCGAAGAGAACATGGCGCTCGCGATGGCGCGCGGCAAGCGCCGCGGATTCGGCCCCGCACTGAAAAGACAGGACCGCGAACTGTTTCGCGCGAAGCTGCGCTTGTTGAATCTGGGTCTCGAGAATCGCCTGACTGATCGCATCGGCCTGCTTTCGGGCGGCCAGCGCCAGGCGGTGAGCCTCTTGATGGCATCGCTGCAGCCCTCGCGCATCCTGCTGCTCGACGAGCATACGGCGGCGCTCGATCCGAAAACGGCCGCGTTCGTGCTGGAGCTGACCGCGCGCATCGTGGAGGAATCGAAGCTCACCACGATGATGGTCACGCACAGCATGCGCCAGGCGCTCGACTACGGGCAGCGCACGGTGATGCTGCACCAGGGGCAGGTGGTGCTCGACGTATCCGGCGAAGCGCGCCGCGGACTCGATGTGCCGGATCTGCTGCGCATGTTCGAGCAGAATCGCCACGAGAAGCTCGACGATGATGCGCTGCTGCTGGGGTGATTCGTCGTCTGTGCCTGATCGTTGCTTGTGCGGGTTTGGAGGGGGTTGTCGCAAGTCCTGGCGGTTTGGGTTTTTCTTGTTTTCGTGTGGGTGTGCCGGGGTTGCCCCTGTGCGGGGCGGCACCTACTTTTCTTTGCCGAGGTGTATGGACCGGGGACATGGGTAACAGGTGTGCGGAGACATGGGTAACACTCTGGGCGAGCGAATCGCCTGGAGCCGGTTATGCCCTGGACCCCGAGAGACACCATGGATCTGCGTCTGGAATTCGTTCAACTGGCCTCGCAGGAGGGCGCCAACCGTCGTGAGTTGTGTCGGCGTTTTGGCATCAGCCCGAAGACCGGCTACAAGTGGCTCGATCGCCACGCGCAGGGCGGCGACACCGCGCTGACGGATCATTCGCGACGGCCCCAGCAGAGTCCGGCACGCACGACCCCGTCGGTCGAGCAGCGGGTGGTCGAACTGCGGCGGGCACATCCGGCCTGGGGTGGACGCAAGATCAGCCGGCGTCTGTGCGATCTGGGTCACACGGACGTGCCCGCCCCCAGCACGGTGACCGATATCCTGCATCGCCACGGGCTGATCGACCCGGCCGCTTCCGCCGCCGCCACGGCCTGGCAGCGCTTCGAGCACGCGCAGCCCAACGATCTCTGGCAGATGGATTTCAAGGGCTGGTTCGACCTGCAGGACGGACGGCACTGCTCACCGCTGACCATGCTGGACGATCATTCGCGCTACAACGTGACACTCGATGCCTGCATCTGCACCGACACAGGCATCGTGCAGCATCATCTGGAGCGCACGTTCCGCCGCTACGGGCTGCCGCTGCGCATCAACGCGGACAATGGTTCACCGTGGGGCAGCCCCAGCCAGCCGGGCCAGTTGACCGAACTGGCCATCTGGCTCATCCGGCTGGGCGTGCGACTGTCGCACAGCCGCGTGGCGCATCCGCAGACCAACGGCAAGGAGGAGCGGTTTCACCGCACGCTGAAGGCCGAGGTGATCGCCGGGCGCCATTTCAGGGACCTGCCCAGCGCCCAGCAGGCGTTCGATGCGTGGCGCTCGGTCTACAA
>NZ_DATJWR010000211.1:0-3084 GCF_035501035.1 Paraburkholderia sp. | reverse complement strand
AATTTGCAAGCGACCAGCAGTTTCGAGTTCCGTCGTCAAGCCGGATGTCTTGTTCTGGATGGACTTGAAATCGGCGTCATTTCGTCGGCGGATGCGCACATGCGAGATCGGCCTTTGCAGCGGTCTGGCATACGGTTGTGTGAGATTGACCCGCTTCGACGGATAGATCTGCAGTTGAGTTTTACAGCGGAATGTGTCCTCCATTCGGTGTTGCCTCGCGGGTTGTCCACGGGCGGGCGGCGGGTCGGATATCACGACCACGACGCTGCCCGGCGGTGGGCAACCCGCGCCGCGGCGGATTTTGTGTTTTTTCGTATTGCTGCTCAAATTCCATCGGCGAGCAGTAGCCCAGGCTGCTGTGCAGGCGACGGATGTTGTACCAGCCCTCGATGAAGCGGAAGATCGCACACCGCGCCTGCGCACGCGTACCGAAGCGCTCGCGCATCAGCAGTTCCGCCTCCAGCGTGCCGAAGAACGACTCGCACATCGCGTTGTCATAGGCGTCGCCGGCCGTCCCCATCGACGGCTGTACGCCCGCCTCGCGACAGCGCCGGCCGAAGGCAATGGAAGTGTATTGACATCCCTGATCCGAATGGTGAATCACCCCTTCAGCCCGACGCTGTTGCAGCGCCATATCCAGCGCGCGCAGCATCAGTTCCGTGTACAGGTGATCCGACATGGCCCAGCCGACAATGCGCCGGCTGAACACATCGAGCACCACGGCCAGATACAGGAACCCTTCACCGGTCGGCACGTAGGTGGCGTCCGCCACCCACAGTACGTTGCACGCTTCGGCACTGAAGTGCCGGCGCACCAGATCGGGCGCGCGCCGCGCTCCCGCACGTTGGCGCGTAGTGAGCTTCCAGTGCCGCCGGCTTGCGCCACACAGACCGGCCATGCGCATCAGGCGCGCCACGCGCTTGCGTCCCACATGCACGCCCTCGCGCGCGAGCTGCACATGAATGCGCGGCGCCCCGTAGGTGCCACGCGAGCTCGCGTGCACGGTACGGATGCGCGCGAGCAGTTGCGCATCACTGCATGCCTGCTTCGATGCTTCACGCACCCGCCACGCGTAGTAGCCGCTGGTGGAGACCTGCAGCAGCCGCGCCATCGTGGCAATGGGCCAGCGGGCCTGGTTCGCCTTCATGAATCCGTACCCTTCGGCGGTACGGCTCCAGTCTCGCGTGCGAACCAGGCGGCCGCCTGAGAGAGAATGTCTCTTTCCATCTTCAGTTGCCGGTTCTCACGACGCAGCCGCGAAAGCTCCTGCCGCTCGGCGGTGGTCAGCCCGTCGTGGCGCACGCCCGCGTCGCGACCGGCCTGCGCCACCCAGTTGTAGATGGTCTGTGCGGTCGGCTCGAACTCCTTTTCCAGTTCCTCCGGCGTACGCCCGGCCTTCACCAGCTCGACCATTTGCGCCCGGAATTCCGCCGGGTACGGGGTACGATGCTTGCCCATTTCGGCACCTCCTGATCAAAAGGATAGCAACTGTCTTGGAGGTCAAGCATTTTTGAGGTCCGTCTCATGAAACGAAGCGTCCCACGGCCTGCCGGCTTTGACCATCGCGTTCAGAATGGTCAGCAGTTTGCGCATGCAGGCGACGAGCGCGACCTTCTTTGGCTTTCCGGCTTCGACGAGGCGACGATAAAACAGCCTGATCGCCGGATTGTGACGGGTCGCCACCAGGGCAGCCATATACAGGACACGTCGCACGCTGCCTCGGCCCCCAAAGATCGTGCGCTTGCCGCGCATCGTGCCTGAATCGCGATTGATTGGCGCGACGCCAATGAGCGAACTGATTTCCCGCCGCGTCAGTCTCCCCAGCTCAGGGACTTCGGCAATCACAACCGAAATCGTTGCATCGCCCACCCCTTTAACGGTACGAAGCAACGCCGACAGGTCAGCAAAGTGCGAATGAATATGCCCGCCCATATCGCTTTCGATACGGGCTATTTCATCCTTCAGCGCCTCGATAATGGTTTCGACGCTTTTGCGGGTTTGGGCATGCGCCAGCGCCAGCCGGTTGCGCTCGGAGACAAGCATCGTGATCAACTGCCGGCGCCGCGCAACGATTGCCGCCAGCGCTTGCTGTTCGATGGTCGGCAAGGTCTTGACGAATTTCTCGCGCTCGGGATGACGTTCGATCACTTCGCCGAGCTGGGCGAGAATGCGCGCATCTATGCGATCAGTCTTCGCAAGTTTCCCCATCGCACGAGCAAAGTCTCGCGCCTGCCGTGGATTGATCACTGCCACGGCATATCCGGCGGCCTGCAATACGCAAGCTACTGCCATTTCCAGCCCACCTGTGGCTTCGAGGACGATCAGCGCAACCTGGTGGCGCGCGAGCTCATCAAGCAAAATGTCGAAGCCATCCGTCTTGTTGGAGACACTCAGCGGCGTTGCCTTAACGCCAATCGCTATATCCAGCGTAGCCTTGGAAACGTCAATGCCAACGGTAATCGGTTTCGGATCTGGCAAGCTCGTCACTACCCCTCCTTGTACATGCGAACTTTTTTCAAACAACTGTTCGGGCTGTTGATGAGCGGCTCAGCTCGTGCGCCATTCGCTATCCTGCGGGCTGCAAACCCAAGGTGTCATCAGGCTGCACGAGCCTTGCCAAACCGACACAAAACCAAGGCTGTGGATTTGTGGACGATGCGCCTGCGGCGCACCGGAGAGCTTACCGTGGATAACGCTGCGCGTTGCCCACCGCGCTCTCCTTCGCCCACAAGCTCCACAGCCTTCAACTACGAATGAAAAAGAACAGCTTCAAAACCGTACTTCAAGATACAAGGTGTCCACGGAAGCGGGTCAACTCCACTGCAGGCTGACATGGTCCAGTTGGCAAGCAATGCGGTCGCTGCAGCCAGGACGGCTGGCGTGAAGCACATTGTGCGCTCGTCCGGGGGGCCGGCGCCGACCCGGCCAGCCCGGTCGCCATCGCTCGGGCCATGGCGAGCATTTGCGACGCAGAGTGGGGCCGTTTGCGGGGTCGGAGCGGCCATGTCGGATTGCCTCTCAGCCTCTCAGTGCGACGCCGGCGCGTCGGGCGCGGGCTCGTCGTCGACGAAGCAGGCGGCGAAC
>NZ_DATJWR010000210.1:0-18830 GCF_035501035.1 Paraburkholderia sp. | reverse complement strand
GGCACGAGGGCCGCGGGCTGCGCGAGCCAGGTGGGATACCAGAACGAGCGGATCTCGCGCTTCGCCTGATAGCGCGAGCCAGCGCCACCATCGAAGCCGTCATAGGACGGGGCTTGTAGAAACAGCGTTTTCATCAAGATGAGTGCTCCGGCTACCCGTTGTTTTTTCGGGTGGTAATTAATGTGAAATTCGATAAAAAGTCGGCGCAAAGCGGCGCGTTCAGCGCCCGTCCGGACCCTCCACGGCGGGCCGCCGCGAGTTCGCGGGCCTCGCCATGGCGGAAGTCTCGCCGGCCTCGGGGTTGGCGACGCTCACGCGCACGCCGCGCCAGATCACGTGCGAGCCGAACGCGGCGGCGAGCCACTGCAGGGCCAGCAGCACGTCGCGCAGCGGCACCAGCGGTAAATCGCGCCAGAACGTACCCCAGCTTCCGCTGGCACGCACGTGCAACACCAAACGCGCAATGATACCGCCCGTCGTGGCAGTGGCGAGAGCGGCGAGCGCCGTACGCGTCGCCGCGCACGTACCCATGCCCCCGCTGGCGGCGAGCAGCGCGTAGCCCAGAACGCCCAGCACGAGCCACGGCGTCGTGAAGGTGATGAACAGCGACGCGAACCCCGCCGGATTCACCGAGCGGATCGTGCGCAGCCAGCGGGTCTCGCGCAGCCAGAGTGCGCCGAAGGTGGGCTCGATCACGTCGGTGGCGACGACCACCGGAGCGAGCACCGTGGCGAGGCCGTGATCGCGCGCGTAGCGGGCGAGCAGATAGTCGTCGGCGAGGCAGTCCTTGAGCGCGGCGAAGCCACCGATACGCTCGAGCGTGGCGCGCGAAAGCGCGAGCGTCGCGCCGAAGCCGAAAGCGCGCGAGCCCGTGGAATGCGCCACCCGCACCGAGGGCGCGAACCATTCGTTGATGAAGAGCGCGCCGACGCGCGGCCAGAAGCCGCCGATACTGCGCGCACTGTAGAGACACGTCACGACGCCCACTTCCGGGTCGGCGAGCGGCGCGGTGACGATCTCGAGATAGTCGGGTTCCACGGCGATATCGCTGTCGGCGACGACGATGGCGTCATAACGCGCGCGCGCAGCCAGGTTGATGAGATTGCTCACCTTGAGATTGCTGCCGTGCACGCTCGGGTCGACCACGAGCTCGATGTCATGGCCCGGATACGCCGCCTTGAGGCGCCGCACCACGGCGATGGCCGGATCGACCGGCGACGAGACGCCGAACAGCAACTGAAAGCGCGGATGCCGCTGCTCGCAGAACGTGGCGAGATTTTCGTAGAGGCGCGGCTCCGCGCCGCACAGGGGCTTGAGCACGCTCACTGGCACCGGCTGCGCGCGGCGCGCACGGCGGGCAGCCTCGCGCACGAGCGACGCCGTGCCGAGGCGCGGCATCGTGAACGCGGCGACGAGACCGTAGAAAGCGGCTGCGCTGCACAGCGCGACCAGCAGCCAGACGAGCTCGGGCCAAGGCGTCGTCAGAGCGGAAACGAGCGGTCCCGTCATGCCATCCCGCCTTGCGGATTCATATTCGCAGACCCGACCTTCCTGCCGCTGCCACCAATACCGCCGTCAAGCAAACTGGCACGGGCGCGATGGCCGCCGGCTGCGCACAACCCTTGAGCCCTCTGCGCTGCGCCGACCGGGTCGAGCGTATCGCCACTTACCATTTCCCTGCCCTGAATATTCAAAAAAATAAAACGCGCATCGTAGCCGTAGCATTGACTAGTGGCTAGAAACCGAGGAATCGATGCTGGTTTGCATGATGCAACGCAAGTTGAAAAGGAAAGATCAAGCCATTGCCTGATCGCACGGGACCACCCAAGCTGGTCGCTCCCTGATTCAACGCGAAAAATTGTAGCAGCAACGCTCATGGGCTGCTTTCGACACCCCCGGGAAAATGCGTTTCAATACTCGCAAAAAAACCATCGCTTTCAATGAATAAGTTTTCGGCTTCCAGTATTTTCCCGCCCCGAAATAATTCAGTAAGCATACAGAAACCATTCGTAAACAAATTCGAATTGCCATCGCGAAGATATTGAATAATCGACTCGCCTCCAAGGGATTAATGGACATCCGCGGTGGCTGAACCCACGCCGGCTGCATGGGTTCCCGCGGGGCGCCAGCACGAACGAAAGCGCTTTGGCACAATGGCCGCACCTTGCGACTACCTTGCGGCCCGATCCGATCGCAGCCCGGCCGGAATCCCGCACGCACGTCGCTGTCCTCACATCAGGTTCCGCGCAAACCCATGATCCCCTTTTCCGTACTCGACCTCTCGCCCAGTCCTGCCGGCTCGCATGCCGGCGCCGCCCTGCGCAACACGCTCGATCTCGCCCAGCACGCCGAACGCTGGGGCTACCGACGCTATTGGCTCGCCGAGCATCACAACATGACAGGCATCGCCAGCGCGGCGACCTCGGTGGTGATCGGCTACGTGGCGGGCGGCACGCAAACCATTCGCGTGGGCTCGGGCGGCATCATGCTGCCGAACCACGCGCCGCTCGTGATCGCCGAGCAGTTCGGCACGCTCGAAGCGCTCTACCCTGGGCGCATCGACCTCGGCCTCGGGCGCGCCCCCGGCACCGACCAGACAACGGCGCGCGCGCTGCGCCGCGACCTGCAGGGCAGCGCCGACAGCTTTCCCGACGACGTGGCCGAGTTGCAGCGCTATTTCGCGGCGCCCGTCGAGGGCCAGCGCGTGCGCGCCGTGCCCGGCGCGGGCCTGAACGTGCCGCTCTATATCCTCGGCTCGAGCCTCTACGGCGCGCAGCTCGCGGCGGCGATGGGCCTGCCGTTCGCGTTCGCTTCGCATTTCGCGCCCGACCAGCTGCTCACGGCGCTGCGCCTTTATCGCTCGCAGTTCCGGGCGTCGGCGGTGCTCGCGAAGCCGCACGCGATGGTGGGAGTGAACGTATTCGCCGCGCCCACGACCGAGGAAGCCCGCTTTCTTTTCACCTCGCTGCAGCAGCAGTTCGTCAACTTGCGCCGCGGCACGCCTGGGCAATTGCCGCCGCCGGTTGCGCAGATCGAGGCGAACGAGTTCGAACTGGCGGGCGTGGCGCACTCGCTCGCCTGCTCCGTGGTGGGCGACCAGGACAGCGTGCGGGCGGGCCTCGCCTCGGTGATCGAGCAGACCGGCGCGGACGAACTCATCGTCACCGCGCAGATCCATGACCACGCGGCGCGCCTGCGCTCGTTCGAAATGACGGCGCTTGCACGCGACGAATTGAAGGAAATGGCCGCGGGACGATAAACGGGACGCTCACCGCAAAAACAGGGGCAACGACAGGCGCGACAAGGATCGCAACGACTGGCGTAACAGCGGGCGCAACAACGGGCGTTACAGTAGTCGTAACAGCATGCGCAACAACGGGCGCGTACGAGGCAGCGCAGACAATCTGCGAGCGCCGCCGCCTCGTGCGGCCGTGTCGAGCGAGAAAAGGCGCGCGGCGTTGCGCCCGCGCCCGCTTTCAACCGCGCGATCAGTGCGAGGCGTTCAAGCCATCGAGCCCCTTGAGCAGCGCGGCATGAAATGCCTGCGGATCCTGCATTTGCGGCGCGTGGCCGAGATCGGCGAACTCGACGAGCGTCGCGTGCGGGATCGCCCGCTGCGCGGCCTTCGCGAGCGCCGGATAGTGTCCGAGCTGCGCGCGAACTTCGGGCGGCGCGAGGTCCTTGCCGACGGCGGTCGTGTCCTTGTCGCCGATCAGCAGCAGCGTCGGCGTCTGCAACTGCCCGAGCTCGTAGATCACCGGCTGCGTGTAGATCATGTCGTACAGCAGCGCCGAATCCCACGCCACCTGCGCCTTGCCCGGCCCGCGGTACATCCCGGCCAGCATCTGCACCCACGGCTCGTAAGCCGGACGCCACTGCCCGGCGTAATAGGTCGCCTGCTCGTAGCGGCGAATGCCGTCGGCGTTCGTCTTGAGTTCGCGCGCGTACCAGTCGTCCACGGAGATCGACGGCACGCCCTTCGCCTTCCAGTCCTCGAGCCCGATCGGATTCACGAGCACCAGCTGCTCGGTCTCGTGCGGATACATGAGCGCATAGCGAACGCCCAGCATGCCGCCCGTCGAATGGCCGATGATCGTTGCGCGGGTAACGCCGAGCGCCTCGAGCAGCGCGTGGGTGTTGCGCGCGAGCTGCTGGAAGCTGAACTGGTACGCCCCCGGTTTGCTCGACTTGCAAAAGCCGATCTGGTCCGGCGCGATCACGCGATAGCCTGCGGCGTGCAGTTCGCGGATGCTCGCGTCCCACGTCGCCGCGCAAAAGTTCTTGCCGTGCAGCAGCACGGCGGTGCGCCCGTTCGGCTTTGCCGGCTGCACATCCATATAGGCCATGTGCAGCGTCTGCCCCTGCGAGACGAACACGAAGTCGTGCACCGGGTGCGGATATTGGAAGCCCTGCAGTTCGGGGCCGTAGGCCGGCCCGTCGGGCGTGTCGACCGCGGCATACACCGGCGACGAGCTCGACGGCGCGAGCGGGTTGGACGGCTGCACCGCGCTCGCGCCGGAATCGGCGGCGAAGGCGGCGTGGCAAAGCGCGGCAGCGGTGAGTGTGGCAAGCGCGGCGGCGAAGGGGGCAAGCGTGCGGGTCAGGAAGGTTCTCATCGATTCTGGATCTGGCGAAGGATCGTGCTGCAAACTGGTCGGCCAGGCGGCCGGCAAGCCAGGGCGCGCAGCGCATCGCGGGGCACGGCACACGGCAACGAGCGTCTGACCCGCAGGTTGCACACCGGCTCGAACGTGAGCGAGCGCGTCATCCCGCCTGCGTAGCCAGCGATTCTAGCGGCCCTGCTCAGCGCTTGCCCGTTGTTGCGCTGGTCATATCGCGCTGAGGGCAATCTCGGGCGGCACGCCGTTTGCTTCGGCATTGGCTTCTGGCATGCGTCTCACATGAATTAAGGCGCCCACGCGCGGCACCCCTCAAAGGCAATTCGCGCTGTGGCCCATTCGGTGCTAGAACAGTCAATGCAAGACGCGCAAGACGTCCGCGACGCGAGCCGGGTGCATTTGCCGTGCGCGATGTTGCACCGCACTCGAGCCGCTGCAGGCAAGCGACAGGCACACCAGAGAAAAACCGTACGGGCCCGGCTAACACAAGGCGGGCCGCGGCGGCGCACCGGGGGCACAACAAGGAGACGACCATGGAAACTCCGGCAAGCCTCAACGATCTGCAACGCACCACGCTCGCCATCGTGCTTGCGGGCGGCCGCGGCACGCGGCTCGGGCCGCTCACCAACAAGCGCGTGAAGCCGGCCGTCTACTTCGGCGGCAAGTACCGCATCATCGATTTCGCACTCTCGAACTGCCTGAATTCGGGCATCCGCCGCATTGCCGTCGTCACGCAGTACAAGGCGCACTCGCTGCTGCGCCACCTGCAGCGCGGCTGGGGCTTCCTGCGCGGCGAATTCAACGAGTTCCTCGACCTGTGGCCCGCGCAGCAGCGCGTGGAAGGCGCGCACTGGTACCGCGGCACCGCCGACGCCGTCTACCAGAACATCGACATCATCCGCTCCATCAAGCCGAAGTACGTGATCGTGCTGGCCGGCGACCACATCTACAAGATGGACTACACGCGCATGGTGGCCGACCACGCCGCGAGCGGCGCCGACTGCACGGTGGGCTGCATCGAGGTGCCGCGCCTCGAAGCGCGCGCGTTCGGCGTGATGGCCGTCGACGAAACGCGCCGCGTGACCGGCTTCGTCGAAAAGCCCGACGACCCGCCCGCCATGCCCGGCCACCCCGATATCGCGCTCGCGAGCATGGGCATCTATGTGTTCGACACGGCCTACCTTTTCCGCCTGCTCGACGACAACATCGCGAGTTCGGCCACCGACCACGATTTCGGCAAGGACATCATTCCGCGCGTGGTGAGCGACGGCCACGCGATCGCGCATCCGTTCAGCATGTCGTGCGTCTCGTCCGACCCGAGCGCCGAGCCGTACTGGCGCGACGTGGGCACGGTCGACGCCTACTGGTCCGCCAACCTCGATCTCGCCTCGACGATCCCCTCGCTCGACCTCTACGACCGCGACTGGCCGATCTGGACGTACCAGGAGCAATTGCCGCCGGCCAAGTTCGTGCGCGACCTCAACGGCCTGCAGGGCTCGGGCACCAACCTGATCGTGTGCGGCGGCAGCGTGATCTCGGGCTCGCAGATCTCGCGCTCGGTGCTCTCGTCGAATGTCGTCGTGCAGTCGTTCTGCAACATTGCCGAGGCAGTCTTGTTGCCGCAGGTGACGGTGGGCGCGAGCAGCCGGCTGCGCAAGGTCGTGGTGGACCGCGGCTGCACGATTCCCGACGGCACCGTGATCGGCGAAGACCCCGCGCGCGACGGCGAGCGCTTCTATCGCACCGAAAGCGGCGTCGTGCTGGTGACGCGCGAGGCGCTCGCGAAGCTGCCCGGCTGAGGGCGGCCGCGGCCGCGACGGCCTCGCCTCGGGCGGCCTCGTCGGCCTCATCGCCCTCACCTTGCCAGCGCATCACGGGGGCCGCGCCTCGCCAGCCGGGCGCGGCGCGTGCTCCCGCCGAACCCACGACACCCCGAGCACCGAAAGGATCCACGCCCGATGACCATCCGCGTCCTGCACGTAGCGAGCGAGCTGTTCCCGCTCCTGAAGACCGGCGGCCTCGCCGACGTCACCGCCGCCCTGCCCGCCGCGCTGATCGAACAGGGCGCCGATGCGCGCCTCCTGCTGCCGGGCTTTGCGCCCGTGGCGGCCGGTCTCGCCGACCTGCGCCCCGTCGCGCGCCTCGCGCGTACGTTCGGCGCGCCAGAGGCGACGCTGGAGCTCGGCCGCCTGCCCGGCAGCGAGCTGGCCGTCTACATGATCCGCGCCGACGCGTTCTACTCCCGCGCGGGCAACCCCTACCTCGACGACGAGCACGTGCCCTATGGCGACAACGCGCAGCGTTTCGCGCTGCTCGGCTGGACCGGCGCGCAGCTCGCGCTGCATCTCGATCCCGACTGGGCGCCCGCCATCGTGCAGGCGCACGACTGGCACGCAGGGCTCGCGCCGGCCTATCTGCGCGCGGCCGCGCGCGAGCGCGGCATGAGCACGGTACCGGGCGGCGCGCGCTCGATCTTCACGATTCACAACCTCGCCTACCAGGGCATCTTTCCCGCACAGCAATTCGATGCGCTCGGCCTGCCCGACGACTTCTTCAGCATGCATGGCGTGGAGTTCTACGGTCAGCTTTCGTTCCTGAAGGCCGGACTCTACTTCGCCGACAAGATCACGACGGTGAGCCCGACCTACGCGCGCGAGATCCAGACGGTCGCCCAGGGCGGCGGGCTCGAGGCGCTGCTGCGCGGACGCGCGCACGATCTCGTGGGCATCCTGAACGGCGTCGACTACGCGGTGTGGAATCCGTCGAGCGATGCGGCCATCGCCGCGCGCTACTCGGCCACGCGCATGAGCGGCAAGCTGCGCTGCAAGGCGGCGCTGCAGACGCGCCTGAAGCTCGCGCAGAAACACGACGCCCCAGTGTTCGGCGTGGTGAGCCGGCTTACCGAGCAAAAGGGCCTCGACCTGCTGCTCGCGGCGCTGCCGGAGATCGTCGCGCGCGGCGGCCAGCTCGTCGTGCTCGGCACGGGCGACGCGAGCCTCGAACAGGGCTACGCGCGCGCCGCACGCCAGCATCCCGAGTCGGTGGCGGTGGAGCTCGGCTTCGACGAAACGCTCGCGCACGAGATCGTCGCGGGCGCCGACGTGATGGCGGTGCCCTCGCGCTTCGAGCCGTGCGGGCTCACGCAGCTCTACGCGCTCGCCTACGGCGCGCTGCCGCTCGTGCACCGCGTGGGCGGCCTCGCCGACACGGTCGTGGACGCCTCGCTCGAGAATCTCGCCGACGGCCTCGCCACCGGCTTCGTGTTCGAGCGCTTCGAGCCCGACGCGCTCACGGCCGCGATCCGCCGCGCCTTCGCGCTCTACGAGCGCAACCGCGACTGGCGCGCGACGCGCACGCGTGCGATGCAGCAGGACTTCGGCTGGGCCGCTTCGGCACAACGCTACATGACGCTCTATCGCGAGCTGACCGGCCAGAACCCTGCGCATTGAGCCTGCGCGCGCGCAACACCGCCCGCGCGCATCCATCGACTGGGCGCGCCGAATTCGGTTATCTTTGCTGCACCTGCGCAAGGCGCGCCACACGAAGCGCGCCGCAAGCCCCAACGCAATCCCGGTTCAGCCATGAAAAACGTTTTGAGCATCCAGTCTCATGTCGTGTTCGGTCACGCGGGCAACAGCGCCGCGGTGTTTCCCATGCGCCGGCTCGGCGTGAACGTCTGGCCGCTCAACACCGTGCAGTTCTCGAACCATACGCAATACGGCCACTGGAGCGGCACCGCCATCGGCGCGGGCGAGATCGTGGATCTCGTCGAGGGTATCGGCACAATCGGCGTGCTGCCGCGCTGCGACGCCGTGCTCTCCGGCTTTCTCGGCACGCCCGATCAGGCCCAGGCCGTGATCGACGTGGTGCGCGCCGTGAAGGCCGCCAATCCCCACGCACGCTACTTCTGCGACCCGGTGATGGGCGTCACGGAAGGCTACCGCGTCGAGCCGGGCATCCAGGAGTTTCTCGTGCGCCACATGCCCGAGGTCGCCGACGCGATGATGCCCAATCACAGCGAGCTGCAGCGGCTAGTCGGCCGCGAGCTCGAAACCGCTGAGGAAGCCGTGCTCGCGTGCCGCGAGGTGCTGCGCCGCGGCCCGAAGCTGATCCTCGTGAAGCACCTGCTCGATCGCAACAGCCCTGCCGACCGTTTCAACATGCTGATCGTGACCGAGCAAGAGGCGTGGCTCGCCCAGCGCCCGCTCTACCCGTTTGCGCGCCAGCCCGTAGGCGTGGGCGACGTGACGAGCGCGGTGCTGGTCGCGCGCCTGATGCTCGGCGACTCGCTGCGCCGCGCGTTCGAGCACACGCTGGCCGCCGTGAACGCGGTCGTGAAGGCAACCTGGGACGCGGGGCGCTACGAGCTGGAAATCGTCGCGGCGCAGGACCAGATCGCGCGGCCGCGCGAATGGTTCGACGCCTGGGCCGTGGACGCGGCCTAGACTGAAGACGGGCGGGTACGCGGGCGTTGCGCGGGGCGAGGCAGGGCGCGAGCGGCCTATAATGCGGACCGCATGACCCGCGGCGCTTGCCGCGGCGCCCACCGTCTTAAGAGAATGACCGATGTCCGATTCAATCCGTAGCGAACAGGAAGAGTATTTCGAGCAGCTTTGCCTTGCCGTCGACGCCGGCGAGACCCACGAGCAGGAAGCCATCGAGTACTTCGAGGAGCAGAGCCACGAAAGCGGCTTCGACGCCGCCGTGTGGCTCGACATCGCGCTTTACCACGCGCCCGAGGTGGCGCGCGGCATCATCGATTTCGTCGACGAGAGCGAGCGCGAACGCAGCGAGATCGCCCAGACGATCGCCGACACGCTTGACATCTCGTACGGCGACGACGAATGCGAACGCTTCGAAGCCACGATCCGCTTTGCGCTCGCCAACGGCGTCCCTGTCGATCTCGACGTGGTGCTCGACGGCTGCAACCGCGCGCTCGACGACCTCGAAGGCTGGGCGAGCGCCGATACGATGGCGCCGCTCGTGCGCCTGCGCGACGCGCTCTTTGCGATGCAGTCGGGCAACTAGCGCTACCCGCCGCACCACGCTTGATGGCGCGCCCGCGCAAGTGCGCCGCGCGCCCGCGTCAGGCCGGGCCGGCCCGCCAGCCTGTTATATTGCTCGCGAGCCGCCTCCTCGCAGGGCACGCGGGACGAGCCGCCGCAGCGCGCCGCCGGCCGGAGCCCCCTGCCCACCAGTGCGGCCGGCCCGCGCAGCAAGCCCCCCCGGCAAACCACAGGCACAATCGGCAAGATCCGAGCAAGACCCGAGCAAGACTTGAGCAAGACCCCTGCAAGACCCGAGCAAAAACCGAGCAACACCCCGGCAAGCCCCTGAAGACGAAACGCACCGCGTAAGCCGCCCCGGCCGGCGCGCGGTCCGGCGTATTACCACAAGAACACCGCGCCGCTGTCGCGCAAGGAGTCACGATGAGTCTCGCAGCCACGCTGAGAACCGCCGCCGTCAACGCCTTCGCCGCACGCCTGGCCAAGCTCTGGGGCCCTCGCGTGCTCGCCGTCGCGGCCGCGCTTGCGTTCGGCGCGAGCGGCAGCGCACAGGCGGCCGGGCCGCTCGACGTGCGCATCGGTTTCGTTTCCCCGCTCACGGGCGAAGACGCGAACTATGGCCGCGACCTCGAAAACGGCGTGCAGCTCGCAATCGACGAAGCGAATGCGCAAAACCTGAAGATCGGCGATCAAACGGCGCACTTCGAGCTCGTGCCCATCGACGACCGCAGCGACCCGCGTCTCGGCGTGCAGGCCGCCGCGACGCTGGCGAACCAGGGTGTCTCCGCCGTGGTCGGCCACTTCAACTCGGGCTCGGCCATCCCGGCCTCGCGCGTCTACGAGAGCGCCGGCATTCCGATGATCAGCCCCGCCGCCACCAATCCCGTCATCACGTCGCAGGGCTTCGCCAACACGTTCATGGTGATCGCGAACGACGCGCAAAACGCGGGCATCGCCGGCGCGTGGGCCGTGGACGACATGAAGGCGAAGCGCATCGCCATCGTCGACGACCGCAGCGCCTTCGGCCAGGGCGAGGCCGACGTCTTCGAGCGCACCGTGCGCGCGCACGGCGGCAACGTGGTCGCGCGCGAGTTCACGCAAGGCGCCACCGACGACTTCGGCCCGCAGCTCGCGAAGATCAAGGCCGCCAATGCCGACCTGCTCTACTTCGGCGGCCTCGCGCGCCAGAGCGCGGCGCTCGTGAAGCAGATGAAGGAGCGCAGCGTGAGCGCCCAGTTCCTCGGCGGCGGCGGCGTGGCGAACCCCGACTTCACCGAGGCGGCCGGCGCGGCCGGCGAAGGCGCAATGGCCTGGGAATACGGCCGCCCGCTTGCGCAACTGCCCGATGGCCCGCGCTTCGAACAGGCCTACAAGAGCCGCTTCGGCACCAGCGTGCTGGCCTACGCGCCGTTCGGCTATGACGCGGCCTGGGCCGCGATACACGCCATGGTCACTGCGAAATCGGCGAAACCCGAGATGTACCGCAGCGCGCTCAAGGCCATCTCTTTCGACGGCGTGACGGGCCACATCGCCTTCGAGCAGGACGGCTCGCTCAAGAACGGCGCCTCCACGCTCTGGCAGGTGAAAAAAGGCGTGTGGGTGCCGGTGATGACGCGCGGCGGCTGAGCTTCCGATTCGCCTGCGTCGAGCGGGCTCGCGTCACCCCGGCTCGCCGCGCGCCCGCACGACGACCTGCGCGCGCGTGTCGCGCTCGATGCGCACGAGCGCATCGCGCATCTGCGCGAATTCCTCGGCCGAGCACATCTGGTGGCCAAAGCGCGCTGAAAGGCGCCGCTCGATCTGCAGCGTGCGCGAGCGCGCATCGAACACATAGTGCGACGCGTACGAGAGAAATGCGTCGCTCACGCGCGTGTCCTGCGGCACGTCGGTCACGCGCGCGAACGCGGGCAGCACGATCTGCGCACTCTCCTCGAACTCCCCGCCGATGCAGGCCCACGGCTGCGTGCGGCGCGGCTGCGCCAGCCAGCTGTCGATCTGCGTGGCGATGCCGCCCGCGAAGCTACTCGCGGCACCGATCGCGGTCGTGCCATCGCGCCAGACCACGTGATCGAGCGTGCCCGCCATCGTCACCGAGAACGGACCGTCGGTCGCCGCGGTCGGGCTCGTGCTCACGCGCACGGTGCCGGCGAGCCCGGTGAGCCGCAGGCGCTGCGCCGCGAGTTCCTGCGCGCCCGCGTGCGTCGCGCGGCGAAACGAGTTGCGCTCGGGCTCCGCGCCCGCGCCCTCGTCTTCCACGTAGTAGCTGTAGGCGGCGTCGCCGGATGCATCGACGGCGAGCGCAAGGCGCGCGGTGCGCTCGCGCCGCTCAGTGGCGGGCGTGCGCGTGAGCACGCCGTCGTCGACGAGCAGCGCCGGCCGGTCCATCGCGCCCGGCGGCAGGTAGCCGAACGCGTAGCCGCCCGAGGAAGTGTCCGCGAACACGCCAAGGTCGGGCAGCCAGGCAATCAGATGGTTGATCGCGTGCACGCCGTAGCCCGGCACGTCGGGCAGCGTGTATACGGGGCCGAGATCCAGCATCACGGCCTCGGCACGTATGCCCGCCGCCGCCAGCAATGCGGTAAAGAGCGCGACGTGGTCCTTGCAGTCGCCGTAGCGGTTGCGCAGGATGTCGATCGCGCGATGCGGCACGGCCGCGGTCTCGCCGAGAAAGAGCGCGACGTAGCGGATATTGAAGCGCATCCAGTCGTAGATGCGGCGCGCCTTCTCGCGCGGATCGCTCACACCCGCCGTGAGCGATTGCGCAAGGGCCGCGATGGCCGGGTCGGTCGCGGTGGGATCGGCGGCGGCCTCGCGGTAGCGCGCGGCGAAGGTCGCGAAATCGGGCACCGTCGAGACCATCAGCCGGTCGCCCCAGTTCACGTAGGCCACCGCGCCCGCTTCGAGCGGCGGGTACGGGCCGTGCCGGTAGTCGAACGCGTAGCGGGTGCGAGCGTTCGCGGTGACGGGCGCGAGCGCCGTGTAGCCGCGCGCGTCGGCGTGCAGCGGCAGGCTGGCCGGCAGATCGAAGATGAGGCGCTGGAACTCGACGGGCTCGCCGGTCGGCTCGACGAAGTACGAGAACGTGCCCGCTTCGAGCGCCTTCGCGCGGCGCTTCGCGAAATGCAGATGCACACGCGAGCCGACCTGCACGCCGGGAAAAATCACCGTGCGCAGCACGCCGTCCTCGAACGTGGGCGCGCCCGCCGAGCGCGGCTCCTGCACGTCGCGAATGCCGCTCGGGCCGACCGGGTGCGGCGTGCCGTCGGGGTCGATGGTCTCGGCCGAGAGCCGCGTAATCGTTTCGATATCCTTATTGAACCAGACGTAGCGCTGCGCGATCTGGTCGACGCCAGCGGTCGTGTTGGCGCGCAGCACCGTGTCGTCGTCTTCTTCGACCGAACCGTCCTGCTGCACGACGAACAGGTGTTCGTCGCGTTCGAGCGTGGCGGGTGGCATGTCGTTTTGCGTGGCGATGTCGGCGCGCGCGGCGCTTTCGGGGTCGGGTGCGCTCGTTTGCGCAACGGCGCTGGTGCTCGTCAGCGCTAGACATGATGCGAAACCTGATGTGAGAACCGCCGCAAGGCACGCCACGAGACTCGACGCGAAACACAGGGCGGCGCGCTTCTGGCGCTTGCCTCGCGTCATGGGCGGCTCAGGTGCGTGCCGCTCGCGCGGCGTGCGGCCACGAGGTCTGTGCGAGGCGGCGCGCGCGCTGCGCGGCACGCCAGGCACGCGGGCTCGCGCCAAACTCCGCGCGAAACGCCGCGTTGAAGTTCGACAGGTCGTTGAAACCGCTCGCGAGCGCGATATCGACGATCTTCGCTTCGTCGTCGGCGGCAAGACGCAGCGCCGCGGTGCGTAGCCGCGCGCGCAGCAGGTACTGGTGCGGCGTCACGCCAGCAACGGCCGAAAAGGTCCGCAGGAAGTAGAACTCGCTCACGCCCGCCGCCGCCGCGAGGCTCGCGAGCGAGTGCGCCGCGTCGGGCGTCTCGTCGATGAGCCGCAGGGTCGCCACCGCGCGCGCCGCCGCGGCGGCGCCCGGCACGGCTGGCGTGAGCGCATCCTTGCCGCTCGCCATCTCGCGTAAGGTGGTGAGCGCCAGTTCCAGTGCGAGCTCGTCCCACGCCGCGCCAGCCGTCCCGTCCGCGTGGCTCGGGTGGCTCGGGTGGCCGCCCTCCTCGGCGAGCGCATCGGCACAGGCTCGCGCCACGAGCGGCGCGAGCGCGCGCACGGGCGGCACTCGCGCAGCCCGCCAGCGCCTCGCGGCAGGCGCGAGACCCGCGGCGGCGGCCTGCTCGTCGAGCCAGGCGGCGTCGTAATGGAATGCGATGCAGCGGTCGCCCGCCGCGTGACGGTGGCCACATTCGAAGCAGGCACCCGGTTCGCCGAGCATCAGCGCGCCCGGCGTCATCAGCGCCCGCGCGTTGCCGCTACGGTAGCCGAATGCGCCCGCCGCGACGACGGCGAGGCACGCGCTCGCGTGCTGCTCTTCGTAGGGCCGGTCGCCGGGGCCAAGCGTGCAGATGACGTCGGCGACCGACCAGCCCGGGCCCACCGCGATGGAACGAGCGGTAGCCGAGCGGCCCGCACCGGCACGGCCTTCGCGCTCGCGCTGCGCGAGCGCGCGTTGCAGGGAGGCGGCGAGAGCGTGCACGGCAACCTCGCGTGAAGTGGGTTACGTCTGCCGTTGTAGCACATCGGCGCGTGGGCCGCCGGGCCCTGGGAGCGCAGCGACACCCGGCGCGCCCTCCACCTGTTCTCTCTGCGCTATGCGCGCCGCTCGTCGATCGCGCGCAGCAGCGCGAGCGCAATGCCTTCGGCTGCGAGCCGCACCTCGTCGAGCGCCGGAAACGACGGCGCAATCCGCAGATGGCTGTCGCGAGGATCGACGCCATACGGAAACGCTGCGCCCGCCGGCGTCAGGATCAGGCCTGCCGCTGCCGCGAGTTCGACCGTGCGGCGCGCGCAGCCCTCGGGTGCATAAAGGCTGATGAAATACCCGCCGCGCGGCACGTTCCAACTCACGCCGGGCACGCCCGCGAGCCGCGCGCGAAATACCGCGTCGACGGCGTCGAATTTCGGCTTGAGCAACGCACGATGGCGCGCCATCAGCGCCGTGAGCGTCGCGCGCTCGTGCAGCAAGCGCACATGGCGCAACTGGTTGAGTTTGTCCGGCCCGATCGTGCGCACCGCCGCGTGCTTCTGCCACCAGGTCACGTTGTGCGGCGCAGCGGCCAGCCACGCCAGCGCCCCGCCCGCGAACGTCACTTTCGAGAGCGAGGCGAACATCAGCACGCGCTCCGCATGACCCGCCGCCGCGCACGCCTCGACCACGTCGAGCGTCGCGAACGCCTCGTCGGTGAGATGGTGGAAGCGGTAGGCGTCGTCCCAGAAGAGGCGGAAGTCGGGCGCGGCGGGCATCGCGGCCAGGCGCCGCACCACCTCGTCGGACCAGATCGCGCCCGTGGGATTGCTGTAGAGCGGCACGCACCACATGCCCTTGATCGACGGGTCGTCGCGCACGAGCGCTTCCACGCGGTCCATGTCGGGACCGTCCTCGCGCATGGGCACGGCAATCATGCGCACGCCGAGCGCCTCGCAGATCGCGAAGTGGCGATCGTAGCCGGGCGTCGGGCACAGGAATGCGATCTCGCCCTGCGCGCGCCACGGCGCACCGCAGTTCACGCGCTCTCCCGCCTCGCACACGGGCACACCATGCAGGAGTGCGAACGTAAGCGCATCGTGCATGAGTTCGAGGCTCGAATTGCCGGCCGCAATCACCTGTGCCGACGGCACGCCGAGCAACTGCGCGCCCAGTTCGCGCGCCTCGGGCAACCCGCTCGCGAGGCCATAGTTGCGGCAGTCGAAGCCGTCACGCGCGAGATGCCCGGCCTCCCCCGCTTCGTCGATGAGCGCCTGGGAGAGATCGAGTTGTTCGGGTGAAGGCTTGCCGCGCGACATGTCGAGCCGCAATTGCAGTTGCTGGAATCGTTCGTAGGTCAAATCAACGGGCAGCGACATCAACATGGCGTTCTCCGAAGCGAGGCGCTTGAGCGAATGAGAGACGAAGGGACGGAACGCCCCCAGTATCAGCGCATCGTCATATTCAGACAAACGCGTTATATTGAACCTTTCGATCAATTTTTCTTATACCGATGAAGACCCTCGATCTCGACGTCCTCGCCATGGTCGTGGCCGTGGCCGACGCCGGCAGCTTCGTGCGCGGGGCGGCGCTCGTGCACCGCTCGCAGGCGGCGCTCAGCATGCAGATCCGCGCGCTCGAGGAATCCATCGGCAAGCCGCTCTTCATCCGCGCGCCGCGCAACGTCACGCCCACGCCCGACGGCCAGACGCTCATCGCCTACGCGCGGCGCATGCTCGCGCTGCGCGACGAGGCGTGGGCCTCGCTCGCCCATCCGGAGGTGACGGGGCGTGTCTCGATCGGCGTGCCCGACGACTACGCGTCGTCGCTGATGCCGCCCGTGCTGCGCAAGTTCTCGGCGAACTGGCCGAAGGTGGAAATCCAGGTGATCGGGCTGCCGAGCAGCGCGCTCATGCCGCTCCTGAAGGACAACAAGATCGACCTCGCGTGCATCACGCGCACGCGCGGCCTCGCCGGCGAATTCATCCGCTTCGAGCCGATGGTTTGGGCAGCGCCGCCCGCGGCTGTGAGCGCGGCGAGCGGGCGCGAGATCTGGCGCGAGCGGCCGCTGCCGGTCGCCCTCTTCGGCGGTGGCAGCGTCGCGCACACGAACGCGATCCAGGCGCTGGAGCGCGCGAAGATCGCCTATCGCACATCCTATGAAAGCCCGAGCCTGATGGGGCTGTGCAGCATGGTGGCCGCGGGTCTCGCCATCGCGCCGCTCGCGCGCTGCGCCGTGCCCGAGACCTTCGTCACGCTGGGCCGCGCGCATGGGCTTCCCGCGCTGCCCGAGCTCGAAGTGGTGCTGGCGCGCAGCGCGCGCTCGAACCGGCCGCCGTGTGACTTTCTTGCCGAGCAGATCCTCGCCGAGCTGCGCGTGCAGGAGCGCTGACTCAGGAGGTGGCCGAGGCGGCGGCTCATTCGATGCGCCGGTTGGGGCCTGTTAGATGTGCGAATTGACGCGCCGGTTGAATGACGCGCCGGTTGACGCGCCGCTCGATGCGCCACGTAACGCCCCGCTCGATGCCTCAATCGTCGCCGAGGCGCGAAAGCAGCGCATGCAGCCGCGTGACATGCCGCAGCAGCAGTTCCCGGTGCTTCTCGATCTGCTCGAGCCGGCCTTCGATATCGGCACGCACGCGCTCGTCCGGGTCGGCGTAGGCGATCACGTCCTCGATGTGAGCACGCAGCACCGCCGGCTCGACCGGCGGCACGCTCAGGTAGCGTTCGAGCTTGCGCACGTCCTGCGCCGCGAGATCGCGGATCTTGCGCGTGCCCGCAAGGCGCCGGTTCGCCTCGGGCGTGGGCGACACTTCCTCGCGTTTCGCCCCCGCACCCTGGCCGAAGATCGGCTCGACGCGCAGCACCGGCGGCTTGCGAACGGGGTGCGCAGTGCCGCGAAAGCGCGCGCGGGGCGTCTCGCTCGCGATCGCCTCGCGCGTTTCGTCGGGCACGTCGGCACTCACATGCTTTGCGTCCATCCAGCCTTCGGGCAGGCCCGTGACGGCCTCCACACCGCGCACGAACTCCTCGCTGAAATCACGCTCGCCGGAGACGATCAGCTTCATGTAACTCGCGGAGAACGTCATCATGCGCGCGAGTCGCGTGGCGGCGCCGACCTCGCGCGTGAGCAGCACCAGATTGGCCCGCCACACCGGCATGAGCGTGGCGTTGGAATCGTCCATGGCGGAGCTCCTCCTTCGTTCGCATCACCTGCCATGATACGGGCAGCCGCAGGCCTTGCGCCGTTTGGCGTCCCAACGCGTCGCATTTCGCATCCTGTTTGGCGCACGGATCGCCTCGGCGGAGTGGCGCTGCGGCTAACGTGAAGGAGTCCAGCAAGACGCATGCCGGTCACCGCCTGGCAGCGGCCGCGGAGCATGCAGGGAAAAGACAGAGGAAATCACGGCGAAGCGCGCCCGTGTGCCTAACCGCGTCCAAACGCGCGCGCTAAAAATGCCCGGTGAAGCGGTAGCGGCTGCCCGGATGCCAGAGATTGGCCACCGAAGCCACGCGTCCGCGCGAGCGGGTGCGTCGGTGCAGCACGAGGCAGGGCTCGGCCTCGCCCATGTCGAGCCGCGCGCGCGTGTCGGCCTCGGGCGCGAGCGCCTCGATGCGGTACTCCACGCCCTGCAGCGGCGCGACGCGCACGAGGTACTGATTCGGCGTGATATGCGTGAAGTCCTGCTGCGCGTAATCGGGCGCGATGGAGGGGTTGACCCAGCGCTCTTCGAGCTGCACGGGCTCGTCGTTCTCGAAGTGCAGCACGCGCGAGTAGAACACGTTGTCCGCGGCGGCGAGTCCCATTTCGATGGCGAGCGGCTCATCGGCGCAGAGCACGCCGATCTCGAGCACCTCGGCGCGATAGCGGTGCCCGCGCGCGAGGATTTCGTCGGAGATGCTGCGGATCGCCACCAGCGTCGACTCGTACTTGGGCCGCGCGACGAAGGTGCCCGCGCCCTGCACACGCGTGAGCACCTGCTCGGCGGTCAGTTCGCGCAGCGCGCGGTTCACGGTCATGCGCGCGACCTTGAACTCGCGCGCCAGTTCGTTCTCCGAAGGCACCTGGTCGCCCTCGCTCCACTCGCCTGCGTGGATGCGCGCGAGGATGAAGTCCTTGATGCCCTGATACGCGGGTGCGTTCATCGCTTCGGCCTGTGCGTCAACGTGTGCGGCGGTTCGCACCTCAGCGCACCTCAGTGCGCCTTGGCGTGACTCAGTGCGCCTCAGCGCGCCTCGGACTCGAACACGAGCGGGCTGTGCGCGGCGATCACGCCGTTCTGCACGAGGCGCGCGATCGCGGCGATGTCCGGCGCGAAGTAGCGGTCGAGGTCGTAGTGCGGCACCTCGGCGCGCACCGTCTGCATGACGTGCGCGAGCGCCGGGCTCGTCTGGTGCGGCGCGCGCAGGTCCACGCCCTGCGCCGCGGCGAGCAGCTCGATCGCGAGGATGTTGGCCGTGTTCTCCGCGATGTCGGCGAGCTTGCGCGCCGCGAACGTCGCCATCGAAACGTGGTCTTCCTGGTTCGCCGAAGTCGGCAGCGAATCGACCGAGGCCGGATGC
>NZ_DATJWR010000209.1:0-11581 GCF_035501035.1 Paraburkholderia sp. | reverse complement strand
GAACGGCCAGGCGAACGAAGGTCATGCCTGCGTGAAGGGCCGCTTCGCGTGGGGCTATGCCACGCACAAGGACCGCATCAAGAAGCCGATGATCCGCGCGAAGATCACCGATCCGTGGCGCGAAGTGAGCTGGGAAGAGGCGATCAATTACGCCGCGGGCGAGTTCCGCCGCATTCAGGCGAGGCACGGCCGCGATTCGATCGGTGGCATCACGTCCTCGCGCTGCACGAATGAAGAAACGTATCTCGTGCAAAAGCTCGTGCGCGCCGCGTTCGGCAACAACAACGTCGACACGTGCGCACGCGTGTGCCACTCGCCCACGGGCTACGGCCTGAAGACGACGCTCGGCGAATCGGCGGGCACGCAGACCTTCGCCTCGGTCGATCACTCCGATGTGATCATGGTGATCGGCGCGAACCCCACCGACGGCCATCCGGTGTTCGGCTCGCGCCTGAAGCGCCGCGTGCGCCAGGGCGCGAAGCTGATCGTCGTCGACCCGCGCCGCATCGACATCGTCGACACCGCGCACGTGAAGGCCGAGCATCATCTGCAACTGCGTCCGGGCACCAACGTCGCGATCGTCAACGCGCTCGCGCACGTGATCGTGACCGAGGGGCTCGTGAACGAGGCGTTCGTGGCCGAGCGCTGCGAGACGCGCGCGTTCGAGCAATGGCGCGATTTCGTCGCGCTGCCGGAAAATTCACCGGAAGCCATGGCCGACGTGACCGGCGTGCCGGCCGAACAGGTACGCGCCGCCGCGCGCCTCTACGCGCAGCGCGGCAACTCCGCGATCTACTACGGCCTCGGCGTGACCGAGCACGCGCAAGGCTCGACCATGGTGATGGGCATCGCCAATCTCGCGATGGCCACCGGCAACATCGGCCGCGAAGGCGTGGGCGTGAATCCGCTGCGCGGCCAGAACAACGTGCAGGGCTCGTGCGACATGGGCTCGTTCCCGCACGAACTGCCAGGCTACCGGCACGTCGGCGACGCGGCCGTGCGCGCCGAATTCGAAAGCGCATGGCACGTCGCGCTGCAAAGCGAGCCGGGCCTGCGCATTCCGAACATGTTCGAGGCGGCGCTCGACGGCACGTTCATGGGCCTCTATTGCCAGGGCGAGGACATCGTCCAGTCCGATCCGAACACGCAGCACGTGGCGGCCGCGCTTTCGTCGATGGAATGCATCGTCGTGCAGGACATCTTCCTGAACGAGACGGCGAAGTACGCGCATGTGCTGCTGCCGGGTTCGTCGTTCCTCGAAAAGGACGGTACGTTCACGAACGCGGAGCGCCGCATCTCGCGCGTGCGCAAGGTCATGCCACCCGTCGCCGGCTACGCGGACTGGGAGGTGACGATCCTGCTCGCACGCGCGCTCGGTTACGAGATGGACTACACGCATCCGTCGCAGATCATGGACGAGATCGCGCGTCTCACGCCCACATTCCACGGCGTTTCCTACCGGAAGCTCGACGAGTTGGGGAGCATCCAGTGGCCGTGCAACGAAGCCGCGCCCGATGGCACGCCGATCATGCACATCGACGAGTTCGTGCGCGGCAAGGGCAAGTTCGTCATCACGAAGTTCATCGCCTCGCAGGAGAAGGTCACGCGCCGCTTCCCGCTCTTGCTCACGACGGGCCGCATCCTCTCGCAGTACAACGTCGGCGCGCAAACCCGCCGCACCGAGAACTCGCGCTGGCACGAAGAAGACCGGCTCGAGATTCATCCCGTCGATGCCGACGATCGCGGCATTCGCGACGGCGACTGGGTCGGCATCCAGTCGCGCGCGGGGCAAACGGTGCTGCGCGCGCAGGTCAGCACGCGCATGCAGCCGGGGGTGGTCTACACGACGTTCCATTTCCCCGAATCGGGCGCGAACGTCATCACCACCGACTCTTCCGACTGGGCCACGAACTGCCCCGAGTACAAGGTAACGGCCGTGCAGGTGAGCCACGTGCAGCAGCCCTCGGAGTGGCAGCGCGAGTACTCGCGCTTCAACGCGACGCAGCTCGACCTGCACCGCCAGCGCGAACCACTCACAACATCGGGGAAATAAGGCGATGCAAGCAGACCACCTGATCGAAATGGCGAACCAGATCGGCATGTTCTTCGAATCGCTGCCCGATCGCGAAGAGGCGCTCACGGGCATCGCGGAGCACATCCGCAAGTTCTGGGAGCCGCGCATGCGCCGCAGGCTGCTCGCGGCGCTCGATGTCGAGGGCGAGAAGGCGGGCTTCACGGAGATCGTGCTCGCGGCCCTCACGAAGTATCGCGAGACGTTGACGCCCGTGGCGGCCTGACACGCCCCCTACGACCCGTCGCATGACGGTCACACGTACACGGCGCCGCACGGCTCAGCCCTGCGGCGCCTGTGCGAAGCCCGTCGCCGCATACCACGTCTCGCAGTGGCGCAGCAGCGCGTTGAGGTCCGACCCGGGGCGGCCCCGCGCACCGATGTAGCCGTCGGGCCGCACGAGATAGAACGCGGGCCGCGTGCGCCCGTACGATTCGCCGAGCGCAGGCGCCCCCTCGCCCGCCAGTGGCGTTTCTCCATTCGCGAGATCGGAGATCCACCAGACCCGCAGCGCCTGCGGGAACAGCCGCTCGACGGCCTCCACGAAGCGCGCGAGTGCCGCGTGCGCACCCGCGCCGTTATTTTTCGCTCCCGCGCTTTCGCCCTCGCCTTCCACCAGCAGAAACAGCGAAAAGCACGCCGGATCGTGCAGGTCGAAGATGCGCCCCTTGTCGGGCGCCTTGCCAAGCGGACCGTCCACCACGCCCACCAGCGCATCCGGGGCACGTTCCCCCGCGCGCGGTCCGCCGTCGAGCACGCGCTCGAGCGTGAGCGGACTGCGCCGGTACTGGATCGACAGCTCGCTCACCGCCTGGCGGGCCGCGTCGCGCAGCGGCCCGAGCGCGACGAGCGCCGGCATCACGCGCTCGCGCAGCAGCTTGAGCGGGCCGTGATCGGCTTCGACCAGTTGCGTCATGAAGCTGGTTTGTTGCAGCACGAGGCGCTCGATCGGGTAGCGCTCGGCGTGATAGGTGTCGAGCAGGCGCTCGGGCGCGCCGCCCGCATGCACGCGTGCAATCTTCCAGCCCAGATTCAAGGCCTCCTGGATGCCCGTGTTCATGCCCTGTGCGCCCGCGGGGCTGTGCACGTGGGCCGCATCGCCGGCAAAGAAGGTGCGCTCGACGCGTAGCTGGCGCACCATGCGGCTGTTCACGCTGAAGTACGAAGCCCAGTGCATCTCCGAGACGGAGACCGGATGGTGCACGCGCTGCAGGATGATCCCCCGGCATTCGTCGAGCGTGGGCACGGCGATCGTGCCTTCGGGCGCGGCGGGCAGCATCGCCTTGTGATCGGCGATCAGCCGGTAACGGCCGTGACCGAGCGGAAAGAGCGCGGCGAGGCCGTCGCCAGAAGCGAACACGTGGAACTCGTCGTCGGACCAGGGCGTCGTGGCACTCAGGTCGGCAAGCAGAAACGACTGCGGCATGGTCTCGCCGTCGAATTTCATGTCGAGGCGATGGCGCACGGTGCTGTGCGCGCCGTCGGCGGCGATCACGTATGCGCAGCGCAGCGACTCGACACGTCCGTCGGGGCGGCGCACTTCCGCACTCGCGCCCGCCGAACCCTGGGTGAATTCGAGCAGCTCGCAGCCGCGCTCGATCTCGACGCCCAGCGTGGCGAGATGCCCGGTGAGAATGCGCTCGGTAACGGTCTGATCGATGAAGAGCAGATAGGGATACCGCGTGAAGAGCGGATCGAAGTCGAGCCGCGCGCGGCGCTGGCCGTTCGAGTAGAGATTCGCGACGTGCGCGCGGTGGCCGAGTTCGAGAAACGGCTCGACGATGCGATGTTGCTCGAAGAGTTCGAGCGTGCGCGCCTGGATGCCGATCGCCCGCGAATGGCGCCCCGGCTGCGGTGCGCGATCGATCAGGCGGACCGGAATGTGCGCGCGCGCAAGACCCATCGCGGCAGCAAGCCCGGTGGGTCCCGCGCCCACGATGAGCACGGGCGCAAGAGAAGAAGCCACGGCCATGCAGACCTCCATGCGCTCGACACGATACGTAGTGTATCGCCCGCGCCCGAGCGGGTCGCGCGGCAGCGCATCAAATGCTGCCCTGATTGCTGTGCAAACTACCGCGCAACGTACCGTACAAACTGCGGCGCTTCAGCCGTGGGGGCGAATGGGCATGCGAAGCCGGGTGCGTTGACGTGTGCCGATTGACGTCGGCCGGCACGTCGAGCGCGCAGCGGTGCTCGCTCGTGCCGAGGTCTACCTGCAGCGTCACGTGCCGCACGCCGAAGCGCACGTTGAGCGACTCGACGATGCCATCGAGCGCGGCATCGCCGGGGTGCCCGGCCGGCATCACGAGATGCGCGGTGAGCGCGCAGCCCGTGGTCGAAAGCGCCCACACGTGCAGGTCGTGCACATCCACGACGCCCTCCTGCCCGGCAAGAAAAGCGCGCACGCACACCATGTCGACGTTCGCAGGCACCGCCGCGAGCGCAAGCCGCACCGACTCGCGCAACAGGCCCCACGTGCCATACACGATCACGACCACGACCGCGATGGACATGAGCGGGTCGATCCAGCTCCGACCAGTCGCGAGGATCAGGAGACCGCTTATGGCGACGGCTGCCGAGACGCCTGCGTCGGCGGCCATGTGCAGGAACGCGCCGCGAATATTGAGGTCGTCTTTTTGCCCGCGCATGAAAAGCCACGCCGAAAAGCCGTTGACGACGATGCCCACGCTCGCGACGACGAACACGTCGAAACCCGCGACAGGAGCCGGATGGAGCAACCGTCCGATCGCCTGTGCGAGGATCGCGCCGCATGCGATGAGCAGCAAGGCGGCGTTGGCGAGCGAAGCGAGAATCGAGGAGCTGCCAAAGCCGAACGTGAAACGCGCCGAGGGACGGCGCGCCGCGAGCCAGGCGGCGCCCCAGGCGAGCAGCAGGCCGAGCACGTCGGAGAAATTATGGCCTGCGTCGGCGAGCAGCGCGGTGGATTGCGCGAGCACGCCATATACCGTCTGGAGGATGACGATGAAGACGTTCAGCGCGACGGCGATCGCAAAGGCGCGGCCGTGTCCTGCGACTGGCGCGTGATGATGGTGATGGTGGCCGTGCGCGTGGCCATGCCCGTGCGACGCGTGGCTGTCGTGCATGCCGCCTTCGTCGTGGTCGTGCCCATCCTCATGCTCGTGCCCATGGTCGTGCTCGCGGTCGTGCCCGTCACGCTCGTGGGGCGACTCATCGCCGTGACGGTGCGCGCACGCTTCGGCGTGTGCGTGCTCATGCGTGCCCTGCGGCGCCTGGCCGGCCGCCTCGTCGAACCACACGGGCGCGTGTTCGTCCTCGCGCTGCTCGGCGCCGTTGGCGCGCTCGCGATCGGCGGCCGTCATGCGCCCTCCTGCCAGTGCGTCGAGGGTTCGGCCACGTGTTCCAGCATCTCCGCGAGCATCGCACTGATATGCGAGTCCGCGGCGTCATAGAACACCTGCTTGCCCGCGCGTTCCGCGCGCACGATGCGCGCCGCGCGCAACAGGCGCAGATGATGGCTCACGAGCGAGGGCGACAGACCGAGCGCCTCGGCGATCGCCCCGACGGCGCGCCGCTCCTGCACGCAGGCGAGCACGATGCGCAACCGCGTAGCGTCGCCAAGCAGACGAAAAAGGTCAGCGAGCGGCACCACGCGCTCGTCGTCGGAAACCGGAGTCATGGCTACCAATACCAACATGTGAATATGTGTTCATATGTTAGTTGAGTAACGGAATCCCGTCAACCTTCGGGAGCGGGTCCGCGAGTGTGGGAAAATGCCGGCTTTGCGTCCCGAACGTTTTGCTTCTTCAGTCAATGGAACAGCTTTTTGTCCGCGCTTACGCCGCACATCGCGACGGCCGGCTCGACGACGCCGAGCGCGGCTACCGCGCGACGCTCGACGCCGATCCCGTGCACGTCGATGCGCTGCATCTGCTCGGCGTGCTGCGGCACCAACAGGGCCAGCACGCGGAAGCCGCGGACCTCGTGCGCCGCGCGGTCGCGCTGCGTCCCGACGACGCTGCGCTCCAGCTGAACCTCGGCAACGCGCTGAAGGCGCTCGGCGAGCTCGACGGCGCGATCGAGCGCTTTCGCAACGCGCTCACGCTGGCGCCCGCCTTTGCGCTCGCTCATTACAACCTCGGCAACGCCTATGCGGCGATCGGCCGCCACGAAGACGCGATGTACGCATTCGGCCACGCCGTGCGCCTGCAGCCCGGCGACGCGTCATCGCACAACAATCTCGGCAACGCGCTGCACGCACTCGGCCGCCACGATGAAGCCGCCGACGCGTTTCGCCGCGCGCTCAAGATTCGCCCCGGCCACGCAGGCGCACACAATAACCTCGGCATGTCGCTGAACGCGCTCGGCGACAGCACGGGCGCGCTCGAGCAGTTCCGCATGGCGCTGCGCGTGCAGCCGCGCTTCGTGGCCGCGCACTTCAATCTCGCGAACACGCTCGATGCGATCGGCCATCACCACGAGGCCGTGACCACCTTCGAAGCGGCACTCGCGCTACAGCCGCGCTTCGTGCCGGCCCTCTTCGGGCTCGGCACGGCGCTCGCCGCGCTCGGCCGCCACGACGAAGCGATCGGGCCCTACGAGCGCGCAATCGGCTTCGACCCGAAATTCGCGCTCGCCTGGCTTGCGCTCGGCACGGCGCACCATGCGCTCGGCCGTCATGCGGCAGCGCTGCGCGCCTTCGACGAAGCGCTGCGCGTACGCCCCAATCTCGCCGCCGCGCACCTCAATCGCGCGATCACGTGGCTCACGCTCGGCGACTTCCGGCGCGGGCTGCCCGAGTACGAATGGCGGCTCGATCCGGCCGCGCGCGAGGAGGCGCACGCCAACGCGCCGAATGGCGCAGGCTATGCGCCCGCCAGGACTGCGGCGGCGCCGGGCGCCACACCCGGCGCGCTGCCGCGCTGGCACGGCGAACCCCTCGATGGCCGCACGCTCTTCATCGAAGCCGAACAGGGTTTCGGCGACACGCTCCAGTTCGTGCGCTTCGTGCCGCTCGTCGCGGCGGCACAGGAAGGCAACGCGCGCATCGTGCTCGAAGTGCAGCGCGCGCTCATGCCGCTCATCGCGCCTGCAGCTGAAGCCTGGCGCGTCACGCTCGTCGAGCAGGGCGCGCCGCGCCCTGCGGCCGACCTCCACTGCCCCCTGCTCTCCCTGCCGCTCGCGCTCGGCACGAGCATCGACACGCTGCCCGCGCGCACGCCCTACCTCCAGGCAAGCGCCGCCTACCGGCGCAAGTGGCGCGGGTCGCTCGGGGGCCAGGCGCGGCGCAAGATCGGACTCGCGTGGTCAGGCCGGATCCTGAAGCATGAGAACCGCGCGATTGCCCTATCCGCGCTCGAACCGCTCTTCGCACTCGACGGCATCGACTGGATCGTGCTGCAGCCGGATGTGAGCGCCGCTGAGCACGCGGCGCTCGACGCGCATCCGCGTGCGCGCTCGATCCATCGCCTCGGCGGCAAGCTCGGAGATTTCGCGGATACCGCAGCCGTGATCGAACGCCTCGACGGCGTGGTTTCGATCGACACCTCGATCGCCCACCTCGCGGGCGCGCTTGGCGCGAAGCTCTGGCTCATGCTGCCGTTCGCAGCGGACTGGCGCTGGTTCACGAATACCGACGAAAGTCCCTGGTACCCGCGCGCGCGGCTCGTGCGCCAGCCGCGGCCGCATGCGTGGGCGGAAGTCGTGGAAACGGTCGCGCGCGAATTGCGCGACGCCTGAGCGGCGGAGCATCGGGCACTCAGGCCATGAGGCGCGGCCAAAGAGGCGCCGCGCCTGCTTCCCTTTCGTTGCGAAAGCGAAAGCGAAATTGTGCAAATGGCAGGTGCGCCAGGAAGGGCGCACCGCGCATCAAGCTGCCTTGTACTGATTGCGCGCTTCGCGCGTGCGATATAGCACAAGCGTGGCGATAAGGCCGCACACCGCCGCCACGCCCATCACCGCACCGGGCGCAGCCTTGTTGCCGCTCACGTGGATGAGGTAGGTCGAGATCGCCGGCGTGAAGCCGCCAACCGTCGTCGCGAGGCTATAGGCAAGCGAGAAGCCGGCGGTGCGCACGTCGGCGGGCATCACTTCGGTGAGCGCCACGACCATTGCGCCGTTGTAGCAGGCGTAGAGGAACGACAGCCACAGTTCAACCGACAGCAGGCGACCGAACGACGGCTCCGCCACGAGCCACTGCACGGCCGGGTAGGCGGTGAGGATCGTGAGCACGGTGAAGACGATCAGCACCGGGCGGCGGCCGACGCGGTCGGAAATCGCGCCCGAAACCGGCAGCCAGAACAGGTTCGACAAGCCGATGCAGACGGTCACGATCAGCGTGTCGAGCTCGTTCATCCTGAGCACTTCCTTGCCGAAGGTCGGCGTGTAGGCCGTGATCATGTAGAACGAAACGGTGGTCATGATGACCATGCCCATGCCGGCGATCACGATGCCCCAGTTCTGCATCATCGAGGCCGTGATCTCCTTGATCGACGGGCGGTGCTTCCTCTTCGCGAACTCTTCGGTTTCCTGCAGCGAACGGCGGATCAGGAACAGGAACGGCACGATCAGGCACCCGATGATGAACGGGACGCGCCAACCCCAGTTCGTCATCTGCTCGACGGGCAGCAGACGGTGTAGCAGCACGCCAAGCAGCGCCGCGAACACGACGGCGACCTGCTGGCTGCCCGACTGCCACGAAACGTAGAAACCCTTGTTGCCCCGGGTCGCGATTTCGGAGAGATAAACCGAAACGCCACCCAGTTCCACGCCTGCCGAAAAGCCCTGCAACAGGCGGCCCAGCAGCACGAGAGCCGGCGCGAGTATGCCGATCGTCGCGTAGCCCGGCACCAGCGCGACCGTGAGCGTACCGATTGCCATCAGGCCGAGCGTGAGGATCAGGCCCTTGCGGCGGCCGTGACGGTCGATATACGCGCCGAGGATGATGGCGCCGATCGGACGCACCAGAAAGCCCGCGCCGAATACGGACAGCGTCAGCATCAGCGAAGCGAAAGGATTGTCGCTCGGGAAGAAGGTCCGGGCGATCGCCGAAGCATAATAGCCGTAGACCATGAAATCGTACATTTCCAGAAAGTTGCCGCTAACAACGCGAAAAACCGTCCGGAATCTGGATTCGTTAGAAGATGCGTGGGACGCGGTGGACATGACATTCTCAGAAGAAACTGCCCAGGAGCCTTGATGCGGCTAGCGGGACAGTGAAAACAAAAGCTCGCGTGAAGGCGAGCATAGCGGGGGCGCGCCCGGGCGGGCGGTTATTATGAGGCGTGAACAAGGGGCCAGATATCCGGGCAACCCCCTACAAGCCGCGGCCAAAAGGCGCTAACGTCGCGCATTTCTTTCATCTTAATTCCATTAGCATTCGAATTGCTTTCTGCGGCCATGAACCCGCCGCGTGCGTTCCCGGATGGGGCACAATAGGACGCGGTAGGGCTCGGCGCGCGGCCCCCGACGCGCGCCCTGATTCTGTCGGCCCAAACGCCATCAATGCGCATGACCCAAGCCCCCGCCCTGACGCTGCGCCCGGCCACCGTCGCCGATGCCCCATTGCTCGCCGCCATGCACGCCGCAAGCTGGCAGGCCACCTATCGCGCGCTGTTGCCTGCCGCATTCCTCGAACGCGAAGTCGGCGCCGAGCGCGCCGCCTACTGGCGCGCGCGCATGGAAGCGCCCGGCAGCGAACGCCGCCTCGTCCTGATCGCCGAACTCGAGTCGGGCACCGCTGCGGGGTTCGTCTGCGTAGAACGCCAGCCCGGCTCGCCGTGGGGTGTGCTGCTCGACAATCTGCATGCGCTGCCCGCGCATCAGGGCATTGGCGTTGGCAAGTGCCTCATGCGCGCAGCGCAGGATTGGGCGCGCGCCCAGGGCGAAACCCGGCTCTACTTGTATGTGCTCGCCGGCAACTCACCTGCTATCGAGTTCTATGAGCGTCAGGGCTGGACCTACTCGGGCTCGGAGCCCGACCGCATGGGCGGCATCGACATCACGGCGCTGCGCTACGTGTACCGGCTCGACGGCGTGTGACGCCCAGTCGAGTTGCCCTGCCCCCGCACCACCGCTGCGCGCAGCGCAAAGGCGCCCACTTTTTAGGACATATCCGATAGAGCGACGCCATTACAGCTGCCATCATGCGCAACACCTCTTCACTTTTATGCGGCGCACCGCGGGCGACCCATCAGCGCGTGTCGTCGATAGCCTTGCCACCCGGCGCCGGCGCCAAGCCGCGGCTGCAAAAGATCCATGTCCACAACTCCGTTCATTCAGGTCGAAGGTGTGTTCGCATTGCCGTACATTCGGCCGCTTGGCATGCTGCCGGCGACATTCGGCCGGGAATGGGCGCTGACACCCTCTCACCTCAGTTGGCGTAGCGAACTACACGCACTGTATGCAGCCATCATGCGTACGATGTGCCTGAGCGCCGAAGCATTCCTCGCGGTCGCACGCTGGGACCGCGATCGCAGCCCCTTTCCGCTGCCTCCTGCGCCCGTCGCCGCGCCCATCACGCCAAAAACGCCCGCCGATGCAACGGCCGCGCGCGCCACGTCGCCGCGGAAACTGCGCAAACCGGTTGTGTTGTCGCGGCGTTCACCCCCGTACAAGAGAACCAAGCTCGCAGTCGCGATTGGCTGTGCAGCGCTGCTCGCCTGGATTGTCGCGAGTCACGCGCCAAGCGACTCGATAACCGCGGCCACCAAGGCAGTCTCGCGCTCCAATACGATCGAGAGGCAGGACGCATCGCAACGTACCGCTAACGCACGCGCCGAACATGAGCACGCGACTGTGGATGCCGTGCAGCAGCCGTCAACCCGCCCAGTTGCACCCGCTTCGCAGCCCATTGAGCACGCACCGGCTAACGAAGCCGTCGCACCTGGCCTGGCGAATAGGACCGCTCAGGCCCCTGCGCAGGCTCCCGTGATGACAGCCGTCAATGAGATCGAAGCGCTACGGGCGAACGTGCCTGCGCGCGCGCAACCCGATTTCGGCGTGCGGGCGAAGGCGGCGGCGCCCGCGCGGCTGGTTCAGCGCGAGGCGCGCCACAATGTCCGGGCGGTCAAGCTCGAGCCGTATCGCGAAGGGCCGCCGGTCATGGCGCATCGCTCGCGTGAGTCCGACCTCGAGGCAGACCGCTATGCGCCCCGGCACACTCGCGCGAATTCTGCCGACGACTACGCCTCCCTCATCGCCTACGCGAAGACTTACACCGCTGAGCGCACGTCGAACCGGCCAGCCGTGCCGGTCGACAGTACAGATTGGGTTAATCACGTATCTCAACGTCGCGTGACCGAAGTACCGGACCAGTTCGCGAAGTAGCGCGCCGCCCCCTCAGAAGCGACAAAAGATAAAAGCCCGGCAATTGCCGGGCTTTTATCTCTCGTCGCAGGCCACGCAAAGCGCACGCCGCCAGCAGGGCGAAGCCGCCCCCACTGCTCAGCGCCGCGCCCCGGGCAGGCCCGCCTCCGTTGCGCGCTGGAGTGAGTCCACCTGACGCTGCAATTCCCGCAATTGCGCCTGCGC
>NZ_DATJWR010000208.1:0-12807 GCF_035501035.1 Paraburkholderia sp. | reverse complement strand
TGCCGCCGGCTATAACTTGCGCTGGCTGTTGCGGGCAATGGTTCGGCTGGGGCTGAAGGCCGTTTTGTTACGTCCAATGTTGCTGACGCTTTGGGTTTCATTTTCTGGAAGGCAAACCCTTGCGCGAGTGCGCTACGCGCCTATCCGCGCGTTCCCAGTGGGCTGGTGAAATTTGCAGGGGCGACTACGTGCTGTCGGCCAAGGAAAACCAGCCGACGCTGCTGGCGAACATGCGCGAGCCACGCGAGATCTGCTTACGCGAACTGCTGCGGTTCAGGGCGAGCGAATGCCGTGAAGTTGAGAAGGGCCATGGCCGCATCGAGACGCGTCATTGTGTTGGATGCCTCGTTTGGTGAGGATCAGTGTCGCGAGCGCGTGAACAACGCCGCCCAGAACTTCGCGATCCTGCGGCGTATCGTGATGAACCTCCTGCGACCGGACAAGAAAGCCAAAGGCGGCTTGAAAATCCGGCGCATGCTCGCCTGTGCAGACGACCGCTATCTCGCTCGACTTCTTGGCTGGCAAGCCTCCCCGGTTAATTTAAATATCACTTAACGTTTCCTGCGATGGCCCTGTGACGCACGTTAAGCCCGCTCCTGTGCCGACACTGTGTGATCCGGCTGTGTACCAGCCACGGCTAGCGGCTTCTGCTCGTCGTGCCGCCGCTGCGCCTCGGCAGCGTCGCGATAGCCTGCAACGCTGTGGGCATCTCCTCACATGACGGCGCATGCCCACGACGATTTCCGCTTCGGCAAATCCCACCTTCCTGCAATCCCATAAAATACTGTATAAATATACAGGTTGAGGCGCGCCGGCCTCTTTTCTTCCCATGCCCCATTTCCCGTCGGGCAGGGCGGAGCATTCCCATCAACCAGGCCCCGAATCATGGCAGCAGCACTCCAGTCCACCGCGCAACTCGCCGCGCACCTGCCGCCCCGGCTGCAAAGCCGCGTGTGGCAAGGCGACCAGCTCGCCCACGCCAGCGAGCGCACGGTGCCGAGCGGTCACGCCACGCTCGACGCCCAGCTCCCCGGCGCTGGCTGGCCCGCGGGCAGTCTGACCGAGCTGCTTGTCGAGCAGGGCGGCGTAGGCGAGATGCGGCTTGTCGCGCCGGCGTTGCGCGCGCTCACAGCACAGGCGGGCCGGCACGTGCTGCTCGTCGCGCCGCCGTGGCGCCCGTACGCCTGCGCGCTCAAGGCGTGGGGGCTCGCGCTCGAGCGCGTGATCTGGGTGCGCGCGGCCGACGACGAGGCCGCCTGGGTTGCCGAGCAGGCGCTGCGCCAGGAAGGCATCGGCGCCGTGCTGCTCTGGCAGGCCAGGGCGCGCGCCGATGCGGTGCGCCGCCTGCAGGTCGCCGCCCAGGATTCGCAGGCGCTCGCGTTTCTCGTGCGGCCGCTCGCCGCGCGCAGCCAGTCGTCGCCGGCGCCGCTGCGCATGACCTGCTCGCCGGTGCCGCCGCCCGCCGACACGAATCTGAACCGCCGGCAATGGATGCAGCTCGCCGCGTTGTCCGTCGACATTTTCAAGCGCCGCGGGCCACCGCCCGCTCAACCACTCGTCATTACATTGCCGCTGCAGGACGCGGTGCTGCCCCAGCCGGACGCAGCATCCATCGCCATGCCGTGGTCCGGGGTCAATCATGCTGTGGATCGCCGTCACCTTGCCGCTGTTGCCGTTGGAGGCCGTCAGGCCGCCGGTGGCGTCGCCGTCGTTCCCGTCGCCTCCGTTTGAGGCGGGCGAGGTCGATGCCGATACCGATACGGCGAGCCCGCCGCGCTGCTACGCGCTCGCCGACCACACGCGCATCCTGATCGCCGATCTCGACGCGCTGCGCCTCGGCGTGCAGCCCGGCAGCACGCGCTCGCATGCGCTTGCGCTCGCGCCGGGCCTCGTGCTGCTCGACCCCGATCCGGCGCGCGAGACCCGCGCGCTCGAGGCGCTCGCGCTCGCGTTGCTGGCCTATACACCCAAGGTGTCGCTCGCGCAGTCGCACACGCTCTTGCTCGAAGTCGGCTCCGGGCTGCGTCTTTTCGGCGGCGTGCGCGCGCTGCTCGCGAGGGTTGCGGCGACGGTGGCCGGCTGCGCGCACGTCGCGCGTATCGCCTGTGCGCCCACCGCGTGGGGTGCGTGGGCGCTCGCACGGGCCCGTATGGCCTGTGCGGCCCACGTGGCCGGCGTGGGGTCTGGCGGGCAAGCGCCGCGCCGCTGGCACGTGCTCAAGGAAACGACGCTTTCGCGCGTGCTCGACGCGCTGCCGGTCACGCTCGCGCCGTTCGCCGCGCAGCACGATCACGCGCTCACGCAGATAGGCTGCGCGACGCTCGGCGATTTGCGGCGGCTGCCGCGCGCCGGCATCGTGCGGCGCTTCGGCGACGGCGTGCTCGGCTGGCTCGCGCAGGCGCGCGGTGAGGCGCCCGATCCGCGCGTCTGGTTCGCCGCGCCGCCGTCGTTTCACGCGTCGCTCGAATTGCAGGCGCGTGTGGAGAGCGCCGAGGCGCTGCTCTTCGCCGCGCGCCGGCTCGTGATGCAGCTGGCCGGCTGGCTCGCCGCTCAGCACGCGGCGCTGAGCGCCTTCGAGTTGCGTCTCGAGCACGAGCTGGCCTCGCGTCACGCGCCGCGCACTTCGAGCCTCACGATCGCCTGGGCGTTGCCCTCGCGCGACGCCGAGCATCTGCTGTGGCTGTTGCGCGAGCGCCTGAATCAGACCGAGCTCGCCGGGCCCGTGATCGGCCTCGCGCTCGTCGCCTCGCAGGTGAGCGAATACGCGGCGCCCACCGACACGCTCTTTCCGATGGCCGAGGCCGCCGAGGCGTCGCTTGGGCAGCTCTTCGAGCGCATCGGCGCGCGCCTTGGCGAGCAGAACGTGCTGCAGCTCTTCGTCGAGGACGATCACCGGCCCGAGCTGGCGATGTCGGCGCGGCCTTACCGTGAGCGCGGCGCGAAGGGCGCGAAAGGTTCGCGCACGCGCAAGTCGCGCAAGGGACAGGAGGAGACCGGCGCAAACGCGCCCGTGCAGAGCGCCTTCGATCTGCCCGAGGTGCCGCTGCCCACGCAGCCGCGTCCGGCGTGGCTGCTCGAAAAGCCGCTCAAGCTGGCGATGCGCGGTGACCGGCCGGTCTATCGCCGTCCGCTCAAGACGCTCACGCGCACCGAGCGCATCGAGTCCGGCTGGTGGGACGGCGAGGGTGTCGGGCGCGACTACTACGTCGCCGCCGACGACCAGGGCCGCATGTTCTGGCTGTATCGCGAGCGCATTGGCGGCCAGTGGTATCTGCAGGGGCTTTTCGGCTAATTTTTGGCAAACGGATCATGTCGACCAGCGGGACGGGCGCGCCGTCGCCCACGCAGTCATCCACGCAGTTGCCCGCGCAGTTTCCTGCGCAGTTGCCTGATTACGCGGAACTGCACTGCCTCACCAACTTCACCTTCCTGCGCGGCGCGTCGCGCCCGGGCGAGCTGGTCGAGCAGGCGATCCGCCACGGCTACCGCGCGCTCGCGATCACCGACGAATGCTCGTTCGCGGGCGTCGTGCGTGCTTACAGCGCGCTCAACGAATACGACGAGGCACGCAGGAAGGCGCACGACGAAGCCGTGCGCGAAGCTCGCGAGCTTGGCGGTAACTCAGCCGCTGCAGCATTGGGCCCGTTCGAACCGTCGCTGCATTTGCTGATCGGCAGCGAGCTGAATCTCGTCGACGCGAATGACGAAAAGGGCGCGCCGTTCTGCACGCTCGTCGCGCTCGCGATGAACCGTGAAGGCTACGGCAATCTTTGCGAGCTGATCACGCTCGCGCGTTCGCGCGCGCAGAAGGGCAGCTATCGCGTGCATCCCGGCGATTTCATCGCGCCCGAGCCGGGTTTCGAGCATCTGAAGCATCTGCGCGACTGCGTGCTGCTGCTCGTGCCGCAGCGCACGGCCACGCTCGCGCAGACCTTGCGCGCCGCGCACTGGCTCGCGGGCTTCGCGGCGGAACGCGCCTGGCTTGCGCTCGAGCTGTGGCAAACGGGCGGCGACGATACGCAGATCGAGGTGCTGCGCCACGTTTCGCAGGAGAGCGGCCTGCCGCTCGTCGCGGCGGGCGGCGTGCTGATGCACGCGCGCTCGCGCAAGCCGCTGCAGGACACGCTGAGTGCGATCCGCGTTAGCAAGCCGCTCGCCGCATGCGGGCGTGCGCTGGAGCCGAACGCCGAACGTCATCTGCGCTCGCGCGTGCGCCTTGGCGCGATTTATCCACGCGAGGCGCTCGACGCGACGCTGGAAGTCGCGCGCCGCTGCACGTTCTCGCTTGGCGAGCTCGCCTACGAATACCCCGAGGAACTGGTGCCGCCCGGCGAGACGCCCGCTTCGTGGCTCGAAAAGCTCGTGTTGCAGGGCGCGGCCGAACGCTGGCCTGACGGTCTGAACGAGAAGCGCAGCAAGCAGATCGGAGAGGAACTCAAGCTGATCGCCGAGCTGAAGTACGAGAAATATTTCCTGACCGTCCACGACATCGTTCGCTACGCGCGCGAGCGGAACATCCTGTGCCAGGGGCGTGGGTCGGCTGCGAACTCGGTGGTCTGCTACTGCCTGAAGATCACGGAGATCGATCCGGTGCGCATGAACATGCTCGTTGCGCGCTTTCTATCGCGCGCGCGCAACGAGCCGCCCGACATCGACGTCGACTTCGAGCATCAGCGCCGCGAGGAAGTCATCCAGTACATCTATCGCAAGTACGGCACGCGCCGCGCCGCGCTTGCGGCGACGCTCATCACGTATCGCTCGCGCAGCGCGCTGCGCGACGTGGGCAAGGCGCTCGGGCTCGACAACGCGCTTGTCGAAAAACTCTCTGGCGCCCAGCAGTGGTGGGACGGCCCCGATTCGATCGCGCGCCATCTGGAGGAAGCGGGCTTTTCGCCGGACTCGCACGTCACGCAGCAGCTCATTCGCCTCACACGCGAGCTGCGCGGTTTTCCGCGCCATCTCTCGCAGCACGTGGGCGGTTTCGTGATCGCGCGCGACAAGCTCTCGCGGCTCGTGCCGATCGAGAACGCGGCGATGAAGGACCGCTATGTGATCGAGTGGGACAAGGACGATATCGACACGCTGCGTCTGCTCAAGGTGGACGTGCTCGCACTCGGCATGCTTTCGGCGATCCGGCGTTCGCTCGAATGCGTCGCGCTAAGGCGCGGGCTGCCTGAGTACCGCGTGCAGGACATTCCGTCCGAGGATCCTGCGGTCTACGAGATGTGCTGCCATGCGGACACGGTCGGTGTGTTCCAGATCGAGTCGCGTGCGCAGCAGAGCATGCTGCCGCGTTTGAGGCCGCGCGAGTATTACGACCTCGTGATCCAGGTGGCGATCGTGCGCCCCGGGCCGATCCAGGGCGACATGGTGCATCCCTACCTGAAGCGCAGGCATGGGGAGGAGACGGTGGAGTACGCGAAGGATGAGCTGCGCCCGGTGCTCGAACGCACGCTCGGTGTGCCGATCTTCCAGGAGCAGGTGATGCATCTCGCGATGGTCGCCGCCGACTACACGGGCGAGGAAGCCGACAAGCTGCGCCGCGCGATGGCCGCATGGCGGCGCGATGGCGATCTGCGGCCGTATCAGGCCGATCTCACGCGGCGCATGCTCGAGAAGGGCTACACGCAGGCGTTCGCCGATCGCATCTGCAAGCAGATCGAGGGTTTCGGCGACTACGGCTTTCCGGAGAGCCATGCGGCGAGTTTCGCGCTGCTCGTCTACACGAGCTCGTGGCTCAAGCGTTACGAGCCCGCGGCGTTTCTGGCAGGACTGCTTAACAGTCAGCCGCTTGGCTTCTATTCGCCTTCGCAGCTCGTGCAGGATGCGAAGCGTCACGGTGTGCAGGTGCGCGCGCCCGATATCGCATTGAGCGACTGGGAGTCGGTGCTGGAGGCGCGCCGCGCGCCGGGCCAACGGTTCGACGCCGACGCGGCCCGCGCGCGTCGCGCCGATGCGGCGCGTTATCGCGCGCTACTGAGCGCGGCCGTCTTGATCTTGACGCAGAGGGGAAAACGCCAGCGCGGCGGCAGGCGTCGCGGGTTCATGCAGGGCCTCAGGTGCGTCGTGCGCTCGCGCATTGCGCTTGCGCCACGGCGTTATGGGCGTGGTGGCCCGGCCGTGCGCCTCGGCTTCAGTCTCATCAAGGGCTTTTCCGAGGATGCAGCCCGGCGTGTGATGGAGGCGCGAGCGCGCGCACCGTTCTCCGATGTCGACGACCTCGCGCGCCGCGCGGCGCTCACGCGGCGCGAGCTGGAGGCGCTGGCGGCGGCGAACGCGCTCGTGAGCATAGCGGGGCACCGTCGCGAGGCATGGTGGGCGGTGACTGCGCAGCACACTGTGCCCGCGCTGCTGCGCGATGCCCCCGTTGCCGAGGCGCCGCTCGCACTGCCGCGCGCCTCCGAGGGCGCGGAGATCGTCGCCGATTACGCGAGTTTGCGCCTCACGCTGAACCGCCATCCGCTCGAACTGCTGCGGCACGGCCTTGCGAAGCAGCGCTTTCGCACAGCGAAGCAACTGGCGCACTGCCGGCACGGCATGCTCGCGCGCGTATGCGGAATCGTGACCGTGCGGCAGCGGCCGGGCACGGCGAACGGCACGATCTTCGTTTCGCTCGAGGACGAGACCGGCAGCGTCAACGTGATCGTGCACGCGGCGCTCGTCGAGTCGCAGCGCAAGGAGTTGCTAGGGGCTTCGCTGCTGGCGGTGGCGGGCGTGGTGCAGCGCGAGGGCGAGGTCGTGCATCTGGTCGCGCAGCGGCTGGAAGACCATAGCCGGCTGCTCGGGCGGCTCGCGACGGAGAGCCGGAATTTTCACTGAGGGGCTGAAGGGCGAGCGCGCAACGGCAGGTTATGCGCCGTTGCGGCTCGGCTTGCCGTTACGCGTTTGGCTCGCCGTTCTTCCTGAACGCGTCGAGCACCGCGCGAATCGCCACGTCGAAGCCGGTGCGGCGACCCATGCCCAGTTCCTCCAGGCGGCTCGAATCGAGGTGGCAGTCGCGCGGGCGGGGTGTCGAGTCCGTGGGCGTCGGCTGCGCGAGGAGGCGTGCCTCCACGCCGAGCGCCTGCGCGATCCGCCGGGCGATCTCGTACTTCGTCATCGGCTCGTCGCCGGACCACTGCGCGACGCCGCGCACGGGCTCACCGTCCGCGCAGCGCAGCAGCAGTTCGCGGATCACGAACGCCACGTCGGGCGTGAACGTGGGATAGCGCGTGGCCCACGCGTCCATTGGCGCCGCGCTTGCGCCGGGTTGTGCCGAGGCGACGACGGCCGGCACGAGGCTCGTAACCGCCGACTCGTGCCAGCCGACGATCGGCCCATACAGCAAGGGCAGGCGCAGCACGAGGGCGTCGTCGCTGGTTTCGAGCAGCGCGCGCTCGCCTTCGAGTTTGCTGTGGCCGTAGGCGTTGAGCGGGTTCGGTGCGTCGTCGGTGCGGTAGGGCGGATGCGTGCCGTCGAAAACGTAATCGGTGGAGATCGACAGCACCCAGGCGCCGCGCCGCCGCGCCGCCGCGGTGATGCTGCGCACCGCCTCCACATTGAGCGCGCGCGCCGCCGCCGGATCGTGCTCGCACACATCAGGGCGGCGCTCGGCGGCGGCCAGCACGATCGCGTCGGGCGCTTCGCGCTCGACGAACGCGTTCACGGCCTGCGTGTCGCGCACGTCGAGCACGCTGTGCCGCGGGCCAGCGTGACGGAACGCGGTCGGCACGACCTGCCAGGCGGTTTCGGCGGCCAGCTCGCGAACCACGGCGCGCCCGAGCAGGCCGGACGCGCCGATCACGGCAACCTTGAACATGGCGCGGCCTGTCAGACGCTGGACGCGCCGACCACCGTGTAGCCGGCTTCGTCGATGGCGGACTTCAGGACATCGGCGCTCTGGTTCGATTCGACCTTCACGCGGCCGGCGGCCAGATCGATCTCGACCTTCGCCTGCGCGTCGTGTTCGTGGATCGCGCGCGTGACGGCGCCGACGCAGTGCTGGCAGCTCATGCCTTCGACGTTGAACTGGATCATCGTGTCTTCCTTTTTCAGAGAGTGAGGCTCGTTGCTAACTGGATATGAGGCCGCCGCCGGATTATGCCAGCCGGTCCACGCCGTCGCGCTGGACCTTGCCATGATGGGAAGGTGTACGATCGGGCCATCGATCGAACAGCGGGAGAGCGGCGTGAACATTGGCGAAGCGGCACGTGAATCGGGCGTCACGGCAAAAATGATTCGTTACTACGAAAGTGTCGGATTGCTGGCGCCCAAAGGGCGCACCGACTCCGGCTACCGGGTCTACGGCATGGAGGAGGTGCATTCGCTGCGCTTCATCCGCCAGGCGCGCCGGCTCGGCTTTCTGGTCGACGACATCCGGCGCCTGCTTGCGTTGTGGCACGATCGCTCGCGTGCGAGCGCGGAGGTCAAGTCGATCGCGCTCGAGCATGTCGCCGAACTCGACCTGCGCATTGCCGAACTGACCCAGATGCGCGACACGCTCGCCCATCTGGCCGCGCACTGTCACGGCGACGATCGGCCCGACTGCCCGATCATCGAGCGGCTCGCCAACGCCAGGCCGCTGGGCTGTCACGAAGCCAACCACACGCACTGAAAGCAGGTGCAACCGGCGCGGGCAAATTGACGCAACCACTTCGGGTCCTCGCACCGAAATGGTGCGATTGTTGCCTGCGGACAGCGAAGATTCATCAACTCGCTCGAAAATGTGCCGATAAAACATGATGTTGCCGATTCATGTAGGCCCATCATTCCAATATGGAATGCACGGCATTCGTGCAATTCACTGGCAAAGTTGGGTGCAACCGTTATAATGCGGGTTATCCCTAACTAGGGTAATCCCTGATGCGAATTCACCGGGGATCGCCGAATCCTTGGAGCACACCATCATGTTTGCGTACCTTCTTGAAAAGCTGAGCAACTGGTTTGAAACCGCCGAACGTCGCCGTCGTGAAACGTATCTCGCGTCGTCGGCTGACATCGTGCAACTCGAGCAGCGTATTCGCTCGATCGAATCGAACGGCTACCAATCGCTGTAAGGCAGCGCTGTTCACGGTTCACAACCGAGCAGTTTCGAGCCCCGCATTGGCGGGGCTTTGTCATTTCTGCGCTGTCGATGGAACAGAGTCTGAGCCTTGCCACTGGGGTAAGGTAAAGTCTTTTTTGCGACAAGACGTCATAGAAATGGAGTCGCTTTCTATCGGGGGCTGTTCATGGTGCAAGACCGTATTTCCCACCCGTCTCGCCGCGCATTGCGCCGTTTTTCTGTTGAACGGGGCGGTTTGATCGCCGCTTTCATGGCATGCGTAAGCGCCAGCGTGCAGGCAGCGCCGCCGCTCGTGCTGAATACGCAGATGGGCATCAGCGACGGCCAGTCGGGCCTGGTGCTGCAAAACGCGCCACTCTCGCAGGAGCCGATGGTCCAGGCGGCACAACCGGCTGGCATCGCGCCCGAATCGTCGCCACCCTTGATCGTCGCGCCGTATGTGGAAGTGCCCGGCGGCAGCGGGTCGCCGAATCCTGCGCCGCGCCCGCCTCATCGTCCGCCGCTTCCACAGCCGCTACCCGCTCCCCGGTGACTCTGCCGTAGCGCCGCATCGTGGCGATCGCGCCGCTCAGTCGCCGCGCGACTCGATGCGAAACTGCGCGCCGGCGTCCTGGCCGAGTTCTTTCACGAGCCACGGCAACGCCTCTTTCATCGAAGCTTCGAGCGTGTAGGGCGGATTCAGGATGAACATACCGCTTCCGTAGAGGCCAAAGCCGTCTTCGGGCGGCTTGCTCACCGAGAGCGTGAGGTGCAGCCAGTTCTTGTCCTGCAGGCGCTTGAGCTGCTCCGGGAAGCGCTGCGACTCGGGGCGCGTGACCTGCGGATACCAGATCGCATACGTGCCGGTCGAGAAGCGCTTGAGGCTTTCCTGGACGCACGCGAGCGTGCGCGCGTAGTCGCGCTTGTCTTCGTACGACGGGTCGATCAGCACGAGCGCGCGGCGCGGCGGCGGGGGCAGCAGCGCCTTGATGCCGTCGAAGCCGTCGCCCGCGTAGATCATCACGCGGCGGCCCGCGTCGTGAAAGCGGTGACGCAGGACGTCGATTTCCGTGCTGTGCAGCTCGAAGAGCCGCATGCGGTCCTGCTCGCGCAGGAGCCGCCACGCCAGATACGGCGAGCCGGGGTAGAAGCGCAGTTCGCCATCCGGGTTCAGCGCCGCCACTTCGCTCACGTAATCCGCGATCGCCGCGGGCAGGTCGGCGCGGCCCCAGAGCTTGCCGATGCCCGTGTCGAACTCGGCGTTCTTCGCGGCGTACCCTTCGCGCAGCGCATAGGCGCCGGCGCCCGCATGCGTGTCGATGTACCAGTACGCCTTGTCCTTGTTGCCGAGGTATTGCAGCAGTTGCACGACTACGGCGTGTTTGAGGACATCGGCATGATTGCCGGCGTGGAAGGCGTGACGGTAGCTCAGCATGATGGGCGGGACACGGGGTCCGGTGAGAACGGGCAAAACGGGAGCGGCGGTGCAGTTGCGCCGCCTGCGGCAGGCGCCGCGCGCTCGCCGAAGGGGCGGCTCGCGCGGCGAGGTCGCGTATTGTACGTCACAGGTACGCCACCGGTACTCCGCCGCAGTCTGTCACCGCGGGCGGCTACGACCTGGTGCGAGCCCAGCCGCTGGTCTCAAGCGCACGCGGGCGTCACTCGTAAGCGTCGCCCACGATCGCCTCGATCTGCGCCTTCACGTCCGGCGTGATCTTCTCGGCTACTTCGCGCGCCTTCATGTTTTCGCCGATCTGCTCCACGCGCGAGGCGCCAGTGATGACCGTGCTCACGTTCGGATTCTTCAGGATCCACGCCAGCGCCAGCTGCCCCACCGAGCAGTCGAGCTGCTTCGCGAACTCGGCGAGCTTGGCGACGATCTCGTTCTTGCCCGGATCCGTCACATTCTTGCGCAGCCAGTCGTAGCCCTGCAGTTCCGCACGGCTGCCGGACGGCACGCCACTGCGGTATTTGCCCGTGAGCAGCCCCGAGGCGAGCGGGCTCCACGTCGTGAGGCCGAGCCCGATGTCTTCGTAGAGGCGCCGATATTCGTCTTCCACACGTCGGCGGTGGAACAGGTTGTATTGCGGCTGTTCCATGACCGGCTTGTGAAGGTGATGGCGTTCTGCGATTTCCCATGCCGCGCGGATCTCCTCGGCGCTCCATTCCGAGGTGCCCCAGTAGAGCGCCTTGCCGCGCGCGATCATGTCGCTCATGGCCCAGACGGTTTCCTCGACCGGCGTGTTCGGATCGGGGCGGTGGCAGAACACGAGATCGACGTAGTCGAGCTGCAGCCGCTTGAGCGAGCCGTCGATGGCGTTCATCAGGTACTTGCGGTTGAGCGTGTGGTACTGGTTGGGCGCTTCGTTCAAGCCCCAGAAGAACTTGGTCGAGATTACGTAGCTCACGCGCGGCCATGCGAGCTCCTTGAGCGCCTGGCCCATGAGCTCCTCCGACTTGCCGGAGGCATAGACTTCGGCGTTGTCGAAGAAGTTGACGCCCGCGTCGCGCGCGGCCGCAAGCGATTCGCGCGCGAGCTTGCTGTCGACCTGATTGCCGTAAGTGACCCACGAGCCGATGGACAGTTCGCTAACCTGCAGGCCCGAGCGGCCCAGTCGCCGATAGTTCATGAATGTCTCCAATCCCATGCCAGATGATTTCTGCCGAGTTCGCAAAACTAGCACGACTTCGGCATTCGCGCAGAGAGGCCTTGCATTGCGCGGGGTGTCCCGCGGGGCGGCGGCGGCGCGGCGAAATGCGCCTTTGCTTGTCTCGCTCGATGCTTTGTGCAAGCGGCTTCATGCACAATAGCGCCGTTGGCCGCGACGCAACATCCGGCCGGATGGCATAAGCCATTCGTCAGGTTTGACAGCGCGTGTGCCGAGGTTTCATCCTGTTCACTTACCTGGAGGTGCACGATGTCGTCTCTCTCTCTGAACACGAAACTCGATGGCAAGGTTGCAGTCGTCACCGGTGCAGCCAGCGGCATCGGCAAGCAGATCGCCCTCACGCTCGCGCAGGCGGGCGCCGCGGTCGCCATCGCCGACCTCAACCAGAGCGGCGCGGACGCCGTGGCCGAGGAGATCAAGGGCGCGGGCGGCAAGGCGATTGGCGTCGCCATGGACGTCACCAACGAAGACGCCGTGAACCAGGGCATCGACCGCGTGGCGGCCGAGCTGGGCTCGGTGGACATCCTCATCTCGAACGCGGGCATCCAGATCGTCAATCCGATCGAGAACTACGCGTTCTCCGACTGGAAGAAGATGCAGGCCATTCACGTGGATGGCGCATTCCTCACCACCAAGGCCGCGCTCAAGCACATGTACAAGGACGATCGCGGCGGCGTCGTGATCTATATGGGCTCGGTGCACTCGCACGAGGCCTCGCCGCTCAAGTCGGCCTACGTCACGGCCAAGCACGGCCTGCTCGGACTCGCGCGCGTGCTCGCCAAGGAAGGCGCCAGGCACAACGTGCGCTCGCACGTGGTGTGTCCGGGTTTCGTGCGTACGCCGCTCGTCGACAAGCAGATTCCGGAGCAGGCGAAGGAGCTCGGCATCAGCGAGGAGGAAGTCGTCAAGCACGTGATGCTGGGCGGCACAGTGGACGGCGTGTTCACGACCGTCGAGGACGTCGCGCAAACGGTATTGTTCCTCTCGGCCTTCCCGAGCGCCGCGTTCACGGGCCAGTCCTTCGTGGTGAGCCACGGCTGGTTCATGCAATAACGCACGCATCGAGCGCAGGAGGCGCGGTCATGGCGCAACGCAAGAAGGGGCAGGTTCAGTCGA
>NZ_DATJWR010000207.1:0-12536 GCF_035501035.1 Paraburkholderia sp. | reverse complement strand
GCTCGTGAAGGAGCTGCGGCTGCGCGGCATCAGCACGGTCGCCGACGCCAATGCGTACGCGCCTGCCTTCATGGCGGCGTATTCCGGAATCGCTGTTCCGAGATGAAAACCGCACCGGACGATCCTCAAAATGTCGGCAGCTGTTTCGAGCTGTAGGATTTGCCAGGTTCTTCGTCCGGTCGCTGTGCCATTGGGTCATCAAGTTCCAGCAGTCGCAAAACCTTGTTGGGTGAAACGATGGCTCAGTCCGCGAGCTTCAGGCGTGAAGCGTCGTACGCAGTGTGTTTCGTCAGCACCGCCCAGGCGATGCGCGCGAGCTTGTTGGCGATGGCACAGGCAACGACGTTCGGATGGCGCCGGGCCTGCATTGACCGGATCCATTCGCCGAGCCTGTCTGTGCGCTGGGTCGCGCGATGCATGACTGCGTGGGCACACTGGACGAGCAGATAACGTAGATGCCGGTCACCTCGTTCGCTGATTCCGCACAAGGTACTGTGGCCGCCCGTGCTGTGCTGGCGTGGTACCAGGCCGAAACAGGCCGAATGTATATATGCAATCCAGCACCTGCTCGCTGTAAGCCAGATCATTTGGCAAACGGGACTAGGCCATGTATATGTCCGCAACCACCCTCCTCGCCACGCACAATCATCTTGCAAATGGGAGGCGACCATATAAGAAATGTCGGGTTCTGGGTAGGTTGAGCGCCGGACATCCAGCACCGGCAGCATCAAGCTGGCAGTTGCCCCGGCGTGCCGTCCAGGATGCGAAGCTTGTCTGTCATATCGGGGAAAGTATGACCTGCCGCGCGAAGCTCGCCCACGATCCGATGTGCCACGGCCCTACAGTGAGCAAGCGTGTCATGCAAGCGTGGTTCTGCCTGCAGGCCGGTCACCGCCTTCTCCAACTCCGGCGGAGATTCGCTCAGCAGAGCGGGAACCACTTCCTCCGGCGGTATCAAGGAGCCGTGACTCAACAGTTGGGCGGTCCAGTCGCATCCGTACAGAAGCGCACGTCGTTCAGCCTTTCGTGCTTCGTCCTGGTCGAGCGTGGCGAGGCTGTGCCGGTTCTTCTGAATCTCGGCGCGCCATGTCGCGAGAATGTCTGCACGCAGCCCCGCTATCGCCTCGCCAAGCGACGCGTTCTGCCCTCCCACTACGAGGTGACGCTCATCAAGCCTGTCTACTTGCTCCCGATAGCTTTCGAGGTACGCCAGCCAGTTCAACGGTAGCTCGGGCTTTTCGTAGAACGCGTGGCTCACGGCATTGAGTTCATTGCGAACATCCTGAAGCGCCTGGTTGTCGGCGAGACGCGCTTCATGAACGTCGCGGGCCGTCACCATCTGCCGATGCAGAGGAAAAAGCGGGTTGCGGTGGCGCCGCTGTAAATGCCGTTCAGCCGCGCCCGGCCGGGCGCTCCATTTCCAGTTGGGCAACGATTTCGCGTCGAATTCGACCGCCTGTATCATGGGCCGGAAAAGAGACAACGCTTCCTCGGTGGCATGGCGAAAGCAGTCTGCCAATTTGTAGTCGTTGCCTTGCAGGGGGGCGTCTGCGTGATCTGCATAAGGTGAGTCGGGCCTGAGCCTGAGGGTGCCTGTGGCCAGAAAAAATTCCATCGGCAATTCCACGGAAAGCCCTTCCTGTCTGAAAGTGCGCTGTTCAGCGGAAATCGCCTCGACAGAATGCGCGAGACGGTTTTCCTGGTCGAGGAGCGCATCGATGGCATCTCCCGACGCCGGCTGCGCCGCATCGGCAAGCAGGCAGAAGGTTTCGCGCGCCATCCTTGCCGCGATGGTGCCGTGCTTCTCGGCGAACAGCCAAAACCAGAGGGCGAGCTGGTAGCCCTTGACCCCATTTTGGGCGATCGGTTCGAGCTCAGGTGTGAATGCAATGCCGGGCGCGGCCCAGTTCGCGAACGGCAGTGTTGCAGCGCCCTGGTACATGCTCAGGAGTTGGCGTATCGATTCAAGAGTGTCGGCAGGCCAGTTGCGTGCCTCCTCCTGGTGCTTCTCCGTCTTCCAGAATCTCCACTCCATTGCGCACCTCGCAAGAAAACCAAAAGTATCGGCGCTACGTGCTGCGAGGGATACTTGCACATTCCGCCGAGGGCGTAAACCCATGCTTGTGCGCCGCATCGAGGTGGACAACGCGCATCGCGTTCACAGGTGACCCCGTTCTCCACATCAGAATGCAACAGCCGAATACAACATACGACCGGAACGCTCGTACACTGACGGATCCGCAAGCGTGTTCGCTAAGCGAGGCTCGCGCATGACGACAGTGGCCCTGATTGTCTTGACGGTAGTGGTAACGCTCGCCGTCGTGCTGGTGATCGCGAACCTGACGAGCGGCGAGAAGAAGATCGAGCACAAGATCGAACGGATGTATCCAAGCGACAGTCCGCAGTTTATTCGCTCGATGGGGCTGCTGCTCGGGCCGCCCGTCATCGTGGGCAACCGCTTCGAGGTGTTCGTGAACGGCGACGAGATCTTTCCCTCTCTGCTGGAGGGCATCGGCTCGGCACGGCACACCATCACCTTCGAAACCTTCATTTACTGGTCCGGCACGATTGGCGAAAGATTCGCACATGCGCTTTCCGATAAGGCCCGTGCGGGTATCGCCTTGCATGTGCTGCTGGACTGGGTCGGCTCGTCGAAGATGGACAAGCGCTATCTGCAGATGCTGCGCGAAGCGGGTGCAGAAGTCATCCAGTATCACAAGCCGCATTGGTCGAGCCTGGGCCGCATGAACGACCGCACGCACCGCAAGCTGCTGGTGATCGACGGGCGCGTGGGCTTCACGGGCGGCGTGGGCATTGCCGACGAATGGGCCGGGCACGCGCAGGACGAGAAGCACTGGCGCGACACGCACTTTCGCGTGGAAGGCCCGGCGGTCGGGCAGATGCAGGCGGTCTTCATGGACAACTGGATCAAGGCGTCCGGAAACGTGCTGCACGGCCCGCAATACTTTCCGGAGATCGACGCTGCGGGCGAAGGCCTCGCGCACATGTTCAGCAGCTCGCCCTCGGGCGGCAGCGACGACATGCAACTGATGTACCTCATGGCGATCACCGCCGCGACGCACTCCATCGACCTCTCGAGTGCGTACTTCGTGCCGGACAAGCTGACGATCAACGCGATCGTCGAGGCCGCGAAGCGCGGCGTGAAGGTCCGCATCATCACGCCCGGCAAGCGCATCGACACCCACACGGTGCGGGAGGCGTCGCGAGCTTGCTGGGGCGATCTGCTCGCGGCGGGCGTTGAGATGCACGAGTATCAGCCGACGATGTTCCACTGCAAACTGATTGTCATCGACGAGTATCTGGTGTCCGTCGGCTCGACCAATTTCGACAGCCGCTCATTCAAGCTCAACGATGAGGCCAATCTAAACATTTACGACCGCGATTTCGCGCGCCAGCAGACTGCCATTTTTGAAGCCGACATCGCCTGCGCGAAGCGCATCACGCTGGATGACTGGCGCCGCCGCCCTCTTCGCGAAAAGCTGCTGGAACGCGCTGTTGCGTTGCTCGATTCGCAGCTCTGACACCTGCAGCGCTCGCGGGCAGCGCATCAGGTTGTCAGACGGCGATAGGCGTTCAGATGACGCACGAGGCCTTGTGGGTCGCCACGCTTCTCGAGCAGGATCGCGAGATTGTGATGGGCGTCCGCGTACGACGGGTCGAGCTCCAGGCAGCGCTTGTAGCTTTGCTCGGCGTCGCCGAACCGGCCTAGCTCCTCAAACGCAATGGCCCGATTGAAGTGGAGGACGGCATCTTGCGGGAAATGCGTTAGCGCTTCGTCGAACACATGCAGCGCATCTTCACATCGCGCTTCGAGTTCGCACAGGAGTGCGCCAAGGTCAACGTACGCTGCGTAAAACGGCTTCGGCGATAACACAATCGCCTTCCTGTACGCTCGTTCCGCGCCATTCACATCAGACGTTCTGAGCTGCTCCCCCAGGTCGTACCACTCCTGCGCCTGGTTTGCGAGGTTCTCCTGTGCAGGCGTTGTGTCGAGGAAGACCACGTCGCCCTTGATCTCAGCGACTTCGAAGTCCAGCAGGAGTTGCCCCGTAACCGCATCCCACTGCGAGGGTCCCGTTCTCACCGCCACGTCGCTGCCGACCGCCGACACGCGAATGCCCGTGAGCGGCAACTCATCCGGCAACGCTTTTCTCAGTCGAGAGAGGGCCATGACGATTTTGCGAGGCGGGATACGCGCAGCGCGCAGCTGTAGCGCAGTGCGCAACAGGACGACATCCTGGAACGTGAATCGATACTCGTTTCTCGGCCCGCGCAATGGGGATACGAATCCCGCGGTAATCAGGCCGGACACCACGCCGCGCGAGACCCCGAGCATGGCCTGCAACTCGCGCATCGTCATGTCGCGCGCGGTGACGTATGCTGTCACTTGCGTGCCCGGACCTTTGCCGGTGCTTCGGTAGGAACCTTGGCTGCGCGCGTTACCGGCTTGCGTGTCTTCGGCGCCTCTGGCAGTTCCGCTACGGGCTCCGCGCTCTTACGCCTCGGCGCCGGAGCGGGCCTCGCCTTCGCACCGCCCTTCAGGCTGGCGCGCAACGCTTCCATCAGATCGATGACTTGTCCTCCACCTGCGGCGCTCTCTGCTGGCTCATGCGTGACGACCTGCTTGCCTTCGATCTTCTCGTCGATGGCGGCAAGAATGCGCTTCTTCTCTTCGTCTTCATAAGCCGCGGCGTCGTAGTTGTCTTCGGCCCCCTGCTCGATGATCTGAAGCGCGAGTTTCAGTTCTGTTTGGGAGACCTGAACACGTTCGATATGCAGGTCGCTCAGGGAACGTACCTCGTCCGCGTAGAGCAGCTGCTGGAAAACGAGTCCATCTTCTTCCGGGCGCACCTGAACGATTCGCGTCTTTCCCTTGAACGCCCATTTGGCCAGCGCGCAGCGGCCGCTTTCCGCCAGTGCCTGCTGCAACAGACTGTACGGCTTGCCGCCGCGCTTGTCGGGCGCAATGTAATAGGCCTTGTCGTAGAAGACAGGGTTGACCGCCTTCTCCGGTATGAAGGCCAGGATCTCGACGACGTGGCTGGCTCCATCCTCCAGCGCCCTGAGTTCGTCGCTAGTGAACACCACGAACCGGTCCTTTTCGAACTCGTAGCCCTTGTTCATGCTCGAGCGCTCGACGACCGCGCCCGTTGCCTCCGAGATGTACTGCTGCTTCACGCGGGAACCGTCGGGGGCAAGCAGGTGGAACCTGACATCGGATGAACTCTCCGTCGCCGTGTAGAGCTTCACCGGGATTGAAACGAGCCCAAACGAAAGCGTTAAGGAGGCGATTGAGCGGGCGGGCATGGACTTCTCCTTGCGGATGTGCGCGTGCGGCACGCCGCTTGCGCAAAGCGCGTGCCGCAGCCGGCCGTGGGGTATTTCATTGTAGGAGCTTTATCGCCGATGCCAACGACTGCGCTGCCGACCAGTACGTAGCCCATGGGTCCTGAGTCTGGAAGCTCAGGTATTCGCGCGCAGTCTGCACCGTCCACTGCGCGCCACTCTTCAGCCCGGATAGCTGCTCCCAGGCAATCGGCATCGAGACCCCCATACCGGGGCGCGCCCGCGCGGAAAACGCCGCCGCCGTGGTTTGCGCCTTCCCGTTGCGCAGGTAGTCGACATAGACCTTGCCAACCCGGTTCGCGGCCCCGGACGTCGCGGAAAAGCGTTGGGGAATCGTCTTCGCCAGATGCCGGACGAAGGCCCGCGAGAACGACTTCACTGCGTCGTAGTCGAGTCTCGGTGTCAGCGGTACGACGATGTGAAGTCCCTTGCCGCCACTCGTCTTCAACCAGGCCTGCAGACCCAGTTCCAGGAGCAATGTCTGTACGAGAAGCGCGGCCTCCTGAATTTGCCCCCATTTCACACCTTCGCCGGGATCCAGGTCGAAGATAACCCTGTCCGGTTTCCCGATTCGTCTTACCGTCGAGTTCCAGGTGTGAAATTCCACCGCGTTCATCTGCGCGGCCGAAACCAGCGCCTCGACGGTCTCGACGCTCATCAAGGGCGGGTGATTCGGCCACAGATTGCGCTCGTGCGTTTTCAGGCCGGGCATGGGGGTGTTCTCGGCGTGCTTCTGGAAAAACAGTTCCCCGGCGATGCCAGCCGGCGCGCGGACCAGGGTCAGCGGGCGGTCCTTCAAATGCGGCAGCATCCACTGGGCGACGCTCTCGTAATAGCGGACCACGTCAAGCTTCGTAACGCCGCTGGAGGGATCGACGATTCGCTCCGGATGGGTGACCTTCACCCGCGAAAGCGGCGCCGGCGTGAGCGCTGCCCCCACCTCGCGCACGACACTGCGGGCCGCCTTGTCGGCGCGCAATCCCTTGAACGATGCCTGCCGCACGAGGCCATCCGCGGTCCAGTCCGCGAACTCGATCTCCGTGACCAGTTCCGGGCGAACCCAGCGCTCATTGCCCGCCGCCCGCCGCGACCAACGCCGCTGCCGCACCACGGTGGCTTCAAATGGTGCCGCATCCGCTTCGATCGGCGTGAGGCGCGTCCATAGGTCTGCAGCCGTCCGGGCGTCCCAACCGGTGCCGACGCTACCCGCGTCGCGAAGTTTGTCGCTCGCGTCGTAATAGCCGAGCAGCAGGCTGCCAATCTCGCCGGACCTGCCTTCGCGAGCAGTGAAGCCGCAGATGACAAACTCTTGCCTCAGGCGGCATTTCGCTTTCAGCCATGTCCGCGTCCTTCCCGATTCATACGGCGCATCACGACGCTTCAGCATCAGCCCCTCGAGACCCAGCCCGGCGGCGGCCTCGAATACCTGGGCCGGCGGCGCATCGAAATCCTGGCTGAAGCGAAGCCGGTCGCCGGCATTATTGAGGAGCGCTGAGAGACGCGCCCGCCTCGCCCGCAGCGGGACCTTCCTCAGGTCCTTCCCGTCGAGGTACATCAAATCAAACAGGAAGTAGACGATTTCCTGATTGGCGGCCCCGTCTATCGCGTCCTGCAGCGCGCCAAAATCGGGAATGCCATTTTTGAGTACGACGATTTCGCCATCTAGCCAGGCGCTGGAAATCGGCAGTTTCTCGACCTCTGCGGCAAGTCCCGTGAGCTTCCTCGTCCAGTCTTGTCCCCCGCTGGTGAAGAGGCGCGCGCGTCCTTTGTCGATACGGGCGAGCATGCGGTAACCATCGAGTTTCGCCTCGGTCATCCACTCCCCGCCTGTCGGCAAGGTGGCCGCGAGTGTCGCGCGTTGCGGCTCAAGCGTCGCGGGCAGCGCAGCGGAAACCGCCGCGCGAAGGTCCGTTTCCGGCGCATGACTGCCCACGGGCCGCGCCGGCCTCGGGTCACGCTCCTCGATGAGCCCCAGCGGGTGCGCGACGACGCTGTCCGGAAGCGCCCTGATGACATCGTATTGCGCGAGCGGCTGCGCCCACTCGTCACGCTTCTTGAAGAGCATCCAGTGGTCTTGGCTGTCACCGGGCTTCGTTATGCGCACGAGTTCCCAGAGGCCCGCGAGTTTTTCGCCGTGCAGCCGGAAGACAAGCTTGCCGGCCTGCATTGCCTCCCGCGGGTCGCCAACGGGCTCCCACGTTCCACGATCCCAGACAATCACGGTACCGGCGCCGTACTGCCCCGGGGGAATCGTGCCCTCGAAGGCCGAGTACTCGACTGGATGATCCTCCACGTGAATCGCCATCCTCTTTTCCTTCGGGTCGCAGCAGGGACCTTTCGGCACCGCCCACGACAACAGCACCCCATCGAGTTCGAGCCGGAAGTCATAGTGCAGCCGCCCGGCCCAGTGCTTCTGGACGACAAAGCGCAGACGCCCGCCAGATACGGGTGCATCCAGGGGCGCTGGTTCGGGAGTGACGAGGAAGTCCCGCTTGTTTTGATACCGGGAAAGTGGCGTTCGGTCGCGAGAGGATGCCATGACAATGGTCCATCAAACACTGTGATTGCTACTTTCGCCTACGTGGCAGGTCGTGGACGTGTCATGACCGGCGATGAGGGCGTCAACCAGATGAAACTCGATTCGATATATTCGCAAATCTGGAATTGTCTTGCTGCGGCGATGCGGGGAGGTCATTCACCTTTCAAGGCGGATGCTGGCCATCGCGCGCCGCCGATCCGGAACGCTCTATCGCCATGACGAAGAAGTTTGGAATGCTGAGCAAATGATCATCCGGGCGTAGTGCGCTCCAGCATCGACACAATGTCGAACCGATCGCCGGGTCGAGAGGTGCCTGAGGCACATGCGCAAACAGCGCCGGCAGAATCTTGTGCTCTCACGCGATCAAGACAACGCCATCCTGCACGAAGTATCGACCATCATCAGCGCCGGGCCATTCCCCTTGTGCGCGTCCTCGCCAAGCTCAGTCGGCATGGTCAAGGTTACCGAGTCGTTTGCCTACCGGAACAAGCCCCGCTAACGGCAACGCGCAACAACTTCGTGGCGCAGCGCACCAACAGCCGACGCTTGAGGTCGCGGAACGTGCGTCTCTGGTCTACTGTTGTTACGTTGCTATCTCGCTGAAAGTTACGCCACGGGCCGTTTTTGGCGCAATGGTTAAAGTGGTTTGTCAGGTTCCGCGTGCGGCGCGGAAAGCTGCGTCAAACGGCAGCCGGGACCGGTTCATGCGCGAATGTTTGGCCGAACGGGCTGGTACGGGAGCGACGCATAGGAGTAGCAGATGCAGCACACGAAAGCGCAGTCACTGCGGTACCAGGTCGAAAAATGGCTTGCTCCCCGCACGCCAGTGCATGTAACCCGATTTGGCCACGCCCGTTCGGGCAGAGGGCGCTACGTATGCGTGGAGACGCAGGAGGCGACCGGTTTGCATGCGTTGTTCTTTTTTCAGCATGACAACGGTCACTGGAATGTGTTTCCGCCCGCTCATAACCCCGTGCAATGACCCATGCGGCGCAAAGGTGCGCCTCGTGCCGCACCGCGGGCAGTGCGCCGCCTTGCAGGCAAGTCTTCGTCAACGGGGGCGGCGCGCAGATCCGTGCTGAGGCCTCCGCGGTTGCGTCTCCGGGACAAGGCATCGACAGCAGATTTCGCAGCGGTTGCGTCGTGAGCGTGGTGCCTGCGAGCGGCATGCAATCGATCCTGAGGAAACCGCCTGCCGCCTGGTTTCAGTTGCTTTGCTCGGTGACCCGGCCAGCTTCCGCACCGGTTTCGCGTCTTTCGCTGCACGACGACTCCACGCCGCCTCCGACACGCTTGGCAACGGGTCCTGCGGTCCCCGGCGGTCCGCTCACCTCGTCGCCGAGCAATGGGCGCTCGGGATGCACGAGTAACCACAATAGCGCGCCACAGGCCGCCGCTGCGCCGATCACGAACATGCCGCTTCCCCAGCTATGCGTGACCTTGATGACGAAAGCAAGTGTCATGGGTCCCACAACGTTCGACAGCGCGCCCCACACGTTCGTCCAGCCCGACATGACTCCGGCAAACGCTCGCCCCAGATCCTGCGTGGCCGACCACACGACCACCTGCACGAATCCCACCGCGGCAAAAGACAGGCACAGCAGGCCGATGACGACGGCAATCGAACTCGCTCGCGAGGCCGCTATCAACGCGAGCGCGCCTACGACAAACCCCGTCATTGCGACCGGCGTGCGTGCCCAATAAATCGAGCCCGTTTTCCGTAGCAGCCGGTCGCTTACTGCTCCCGCGACAAAGACCGCGAGGAACACGGCGACCCACGGCAATGATGCATACAGCCCCATCGCCTTGAGCGAGAGCCCGCGCGCACGCATGAGATAGGTCGGCAACCACGTCGTATAGAAGCTCTGAATCAGCACCAGGAGGAAGTACTGGACCCCGAAGACCCAGAAGCGCAACTGCCGCAGGCAGCGTACGAACGCTCCCCTGGCCACTGCGAGTTCGGACGGCTGGCCGGTGGCGATGTACTCGGCCTCGGTCTGCGTGATGAGCGGATGCGCCGCCGGCGTATCGCGATACCCGAGCCACCAGATCGCGCCGAGCAGCAGCCCGAGTGTGCCGAATCCATAGAAAACGGCGTGCCAACCGAAATGAATGATGGTCCAGGCGGTCAGCGGCGCAGAAATGATCGGACCGAGATAAAGCCCGGAGAGCAGCAACGCGCTGGCTTTTGCGCGCTCGCTGGTCGGAAACCAGCGCTTGAGCGCAACCACGCTGCTGGACCAGTCCGCCGATTGCGCGCCCCCTAGCACGAGCCGGCATCCGAAGAGCCACGCGAACGAGGTGCCGAGCGGCGTGACGATCATCATGAGCGACCAGAGCGCACTTGTGCCAAACAGCACCCTTCGCGACCCGAAGCGCTCGGCAGCGCGCCCGGCCGGCAGTTGGCCGATCGCATAGGCCCAGAAGTAGATCGTGAGGATCATCGACATCTCCACGATCGACAGACCCAGTTCGTTCTGGATTGTCGGGGCGGCTACGGCCATGGCTGCGCGATCGAGGGTCATCACGAACGTGAGCGGCGCAACCAGCAATGCGACGATCTTCCAGCGGAGATGGTTCACGTTACGCAACATCGCTCACCGCCATGGCTCGATTTGCTGGACGATATCGGCCAGTTCGCCGATATTCTGCCTCACAGCCTGCTTGCCCGCCTGCGCCCACGCGTCGAACGACGTCATGCCACTTACTGCGCCGATAAACGCAACACCGGCACGCGCGGCCGCTTGCGCGTCCACGGCATGGTCGCCCACATAGACCGCCGAGGCCGCCGGCAGCTCAAGTCGCGCCAACGCGAACAGCAGCCCCTCTGGGTCCGGCTTGTGGCGCTGGACATCTTCACCGCCGACCAGCACATCGACGTAGGATCGCAGCCCGCTTAGCGCGAGAATCGCATCGATCCGGTAGCGAAACTTGCTCGATACGATGCCAATGGCCAGACCCTGTTCGCCAAGGCGTGCGAATAGTTCGGGAACCTGAGGATAAATGCGCGTTGAGGGCACCATGACTTCGTCGGCGCGCTCCACGAAATGACGCGCGAACGCGCGTGCGCGCCCTTCTCTCTCGTCGCCGGTGAGCGCGCGAAACATCGCCGGCAGCGACAACCCGATCACGGAGCGGATTTGCACGGGCGGCGCGGGCGCACAGTTCAACTGGCGCAGCGCATGTTCGGTGCATTCGACGATGGCGACAGACGAATCGGCCAGCGTCAAATCGAAATCGAACAAGACAGCGCGAACAGGCATCGGTGCACTCCGAGGGGTTTTGCATTGGGGTGATCCCACCCTTTGCGCGAAAAGACGGCAGGTCACCCTTTCCGGCTAGCACGATCGCAATCGGCGGCCTCGAACCCTTCCGGGTCGCGCGTGGCCCATTGACGGGCCCACGCCAGGAGCGGCTGCAAGGCGGCCTCAAGCCGCTTGCCTTCGTCCGTCATGCGATAGCCGCCATCGCCGTGCTCGACCAGACCAGACGCTCTCAATTCGGCCAGCCGCGTATTTAGCAGACGCGCATTGGTCTCACAGGCTTCCTGAAGCGCCCGAAACGTCAATGCGCCGCCGCGCAGTTCCCACAGTATCCGCAGTGCGGTGCGCCGCCCGAGTAAGTCCAGCACGACCATGATTGGCCGCCCGGTTGTCGAGCCACGAACGGGTTGTCCAGGTCGCGGGATTTTCATGCTGTACTTTTTAAAGCATCGCGTCTGAACTGTCAACTCCAGGCGCGCCCTTCTCATCGCCTTCCGCCACTGGCCGCGCGACGTGCGGCATGGTATTTGCGCCGCGTAGTTGGGTCATTCCATGAGCTACCGGAGCCAGCCATGCAATTCATTTTTCCGTCTTGCCGGATCAGTGCGAGCGTCAGCATAGAAGACGGCAGAATTGTGGCCAACGCGAGAATCTTCACTCCGGCGTCAGACGGGTCATTCGAAGAATGATGTTCACGATCTATACCTCGATGAGAATTTCATCGACGTGAACGAGGCGCTGACTTTTGCACGCGAGCGTGCAATGGGGTGGGGTGAAGAGCATTGCGTGAGTTCGATGTAATTCGTGCCGCCAGTGCGGCGACCGTGAACGTATGAGACTTTGTCATTGCCATTCTCCCGAGAAGCAGCCCCCGGACAGCACTCGAGGATCACGGGCGCAAACTTCGAACCCAGCCCGCGAGCAGTTGTCACCCCACCACCGCGCCATGGAAGGCCATGAGCGCTCGGGTGCGCACCGGCGCCGATCACGAGCCACCCATCGGCAAATCCTTCTGCCCTTCAAGCGCCCTCAAGCAAGCTGCAGAACGGTGTGAATGGTCAGCGCCGCGCCCGTGGCAAGCGTCGCCAGCCAGCACAACGCACGCGTGACCCAGCGTGCCTTCATCTCACCTACTGCCTTGCGGTGACGGCTCAGTAGCGCGAGCAGGATCAGCACCGGCGCCACGGTAGTCTGTCAGGATGCCGCCGGGATCGTTATCCGTTGCGTTCGTCGCGAGCCCCAGCCCATATCCACCGCCCAGGCGTGCGCTGGGGGGTCGCTTCGATTGGCGAAGCTACGTCGCGACGTGGCGTCCAGTCCAGTTTTCATCGAGGAAGATGCGAATACGTGCGGGACTCCCCTGTCTG
>NZ_DATJWR010000206.1:0-2457 GCF_035501035.1 Paraburkholderia sp. | reverse complement strand
GCGGCGCCTGGCGCCGAGGCCATCGAGCATGCAAGTGAAGCGTTGCGCGCCATGCTGCACAAGGTGGCGGCGGGCGTCGCGCAGCCCGACGCGGCGCCCGCCGTGCGCGCGCTGGGCGCGGCGATCGTCGGTGGTGCGGCGCAAGGCGCGACGCAATAGATTTTGGGATTCGCGCCGTCGCCCGTGTCGAGCAGGACGCCGGGCATTGCGCTTGCGGTTCCTGCCTGCTGATTGGCTGCAAGGGCACGGCGTGCGCGTGTTAGAGTGAGCCATTCCCTGCAATGCGCAACGGCGCTGTGGCTGGTGCGGCGTGAGGCGGTCATCAAGCGCCCGCTCGAGGCCTGGCAGCGCACCGCCATTGCGCATCGTCTTTGCTAAAATTCAAACCATGTCCAAGAGTACCGATCGCATCAATCTGACCAACCAGTTCCTGATCGCCATGCCGAACATGGCGGACCCCACGTTTTCAGGAACGGTGGTCTACCTTTGCGATCATTCCGAGCGCGGCGCGCTCGGTCTCGTTATCAATCGTCCTACGGACATCGATCTCGAGGCGCTTTTCTCGCGCATCGACCTCAAGCTCGAAATCGAACCGCTCCTGCACGTGCCTGTCTATTTCGGCGGCCCGGTGCAAACCGAGCGCGGCTTCGTGCTGCACGCGCCCGCGCAGGGCACGAGCTATACGTCGTCGATGTCGGTGCCGGGCGGCCTCGAAATGACCACCTCCAAGGACGTGCTCGAAGCCGTCGCGAACGGCAACGGTCCGGAACGCTTCCTGCTCACGCTCGGCCACGCCGGGTGGGGCGCGGGCCAGCTCGAAGACGAAATCTCGCGCAACGGCTGGCTCACGGTCGAGGCCGACCCGAAGATCGTCTTCGACGTGCCCGCCGAAGAGCGCTTCGAAGCGGCGCTCGCGCTGCTCGGCATCTCGTCATCGATGCTCTCGGGCGAGGCGGGTCACGCATGAGCGTGGCGATCGGGCGGGTGGCCGGCGAGGCCACCTTGCTTGCATTTGATTACGGCGAAAAACGCATCGGCGTGGCGCTCGGCAATGCGCTCACGCGCAGCGCCCGCGCGCTCACCGTCATCCCGAACAAAAGTCGCGACTACCGTTTCGAAGCGATCGGCGAGTTGCTGCGCGAGTGGCAGCCCGATCTGCTCGTGGTCGGCCTGCCGAGCCATCCGGACGGCGCGCCGCACGCAATGACGCAGCAGGCCACGCGCTTCGGCAACCAGCTCAACGGCCGCTTCAATCTGCCGGTGGTGTGGGTGGACGAGCGCTATTCCTCGGTGGACGCCGAAGCGCGCCTGCGCGAGCGCGGCGAATACGTTGGGCGCGGCGTGGTTATCGATGCCGAAGCCGCCTGCGTGATCCTGCAGCAATACTTCGACGAACTCCCGCCCTGATTTGTCCACCCGTTGCCCTCGCATCGACCCATGAACACTCCCGACGCCGAAACGTTGTATTGCGCTGTTCTCGACGAGATCCGCGCGGCTTATCCCGTCGATGCGTTCGGCGTGCCGGGCGGCGTGGCGATCGTCGGCATTCATAGCGGCGGCGCGTGGGTGGCCGAGCGGCTCGCGCACGATCTCGGCGCGCTCGATTACGGCGTGGTGAACGTCGCGCTGCACCGCGACGACTATGCGAAGAAGGGCTTGCACAGCAAGGCGAGCCCGACCGCGCTGCCCTTCGAGGTGGAGGGCCGCCGCATCCTGCTCGTCGACGACGTGCTCTACACGGGCCGCACCGTGCGCGCCGCGGTGAACGAGCTGTACGACTACGGGCGGCCGGCTGCCGTGGAGCTGGCCGTGCTCGCCGACCGCGGCGGCCGCGAGCTGCCGGTGGCGGCGCGCTTCGTGGGCGGCGACGTGAGGTTGGACGCCGACGCCACACTCGTGCTCGCACGCGGCGACGACGGCCGCTTCGCTTTCCACGCCGAGCCGCGCGGCGGCGCCTGACGAGACGCATAGAGCGTATCGGGTGCAGCGGGCGCATAACGCGCATCGGGCAAAGCTGGCCGGCGCACGACCGAGCAAGCCGCCCGCGAACGTCTACCCCGTTCCAACCGGCCATCACATCCAGGATTTCACGCGATGAATACACAGCCCACGCCAGACGCGTTTCGCTATGGCTTCCTGAAGGGCAACCCGCAGCTCACGAAGAACGGCGAGCTCAAGCATCTGCTGACGATCGAGGGCCTGCCGCGCGCAATCCTCACGCACATCCTCGACACGGCCACACAGTTCGTGAGCGTGACCGAGCGCGACGTGAAGAAGGTGCCGCTGTTGCGCGGCAAGTCGGTATTCAATCTGTTTTTCGAGAATTCCACGCGCACGCGCACGACCTTCGAGATCGCGGCCAAGCGTCTCTCGGCGGACGTGATCAACCTGAACATCAACGCGTCCTCGACGAGCAAGGGCGAGTCGCTGCTCGACACCATCGGCAACCTTTCGGCG
>NZ_DATJWR010000205.1:0-29137 GCF_035501035.1 Paraburkholderia sp. | reverse complement strand
GCATTAAATGGATATTTTCATCCAGCAGATCCTGAATGGGCTGGTGCTTGGCAGCATCTACGCCATCATCGCACTGGGCTACACCATGGTGTACGGGATTCTGGGCATCATCAACTTCGCGCACGGCGACGTGCTCATGGTAGGCGCCATGGTCGCGCTCTCCGCGATCACTGTGCTGCAGAATCATTTCCCGGGCCTCGGGCACGTTCCCACGCTGTGCATTGCACTGGTGATCGCCGCAGTCGTCTGCGCACTGGTCGGGTACACGATCGAAAAGGTCGCGTACCGACCGCTGCGCCGCGCCCCGCGTCTCGCGCCGCTGATCACCGCGATCGGGGTGTCGATCCTGCTGCAGACGCTCGCCATGATCATCTGGGGCCGCAATCCGCTGGCGTTCCCCCAGCTCATCTCGACCGATCCGATCAACGTCATCAAGCCGTCTGACACCGGCGTGGGCGCCGTGATCTCGCCGACCGAAATCGTCATCATCGTCGTGGCGTTCCTCGTGATGGCGGGGCTGCTCCTCCTCGTGCACAAGACCAAGCTCGGCCGCGCCATGCGCGCCATCGCCGAGAACCCGAACGTCGCGAGCCTGATGGGCGTGAACCCGAACTTCGTGATCTCGGCCACCTTCATGATCGGCTCGGCGCTCGCAGCGCTGGCCGGCGTGATGATCGCTTCGGAATACGGCAACGCGCACTTCTACATGGGTTTCATCCCCGGCATGAAGGCCTTCACGGCTGCGGTGCTGGGTGGTATCGGCAACCTCGGCGGCGCGATGGTCGGCGGCGTGGTGCTCGGCCTGATCGAGCAGCTCGGCGCGGGCTACATCGGCAATCTGACCGGCGGGGTGTTCGGCAGTAACTATCAGGACGTGTTCGCATTCATCGTGCTGATCGTCGTGCTCGTGTTCCGTCCGTCGGGGCTTCTGGGCGAACGTGTCGCGGACCGCGCATAAGAGGGAGTAGCACAACATGACTTCAATTCAACCGATCGAGCCGTCGACGACGCTCATCCCCGAAAAGAACACGACGAAGACCCTCGCGGTGGGCATCGTGACGGCCATCGTCGTGGCCGCGCTGCCCTTCGTGGTCGGCGCCACGGGCGGCAACTACTGGGTGCGCGTGCTCGACTTCGCGATGCTGTACGTGATGCTCGCGTTGGGCCTGAATGTGGTGGTGGGCTTCGCCGGCCTGCTGGATTTGGGCTATATCGCGTTCTACGCGGTGGGCGCCTACACGGCCGCACTGCTGACTTCGCCGCACCTCACCACGCAGTTCGCGTGGATCGCCAACATGTTCCCGGGCGGCATGCATACGCCGTACTGGATCGTGGTGCCGTGCGCGATGGCGCTCGCCGCGCTGTTCGGCGTGCTGCTCGGCGCGCCGACACTGCGTCTGCGCGGCGACTACCTCGCGATCGTGACCCTGGGCTTCGGGGAAATCGTTCGTATCTTCATGAACAACCTCGACCGTCCGCTGAACATCACCAACGGGCCGCAGGGCATCACCGGCGTGGCACCGCTGCAGGTCGCGGGCTTCAACCTCGCGCAGCCGCACGAGGTGTTCGGCTTCACGTTCACGTCGGTCTATATGTATTACTACGTGTTCGTGATCTGCGCGCTGCTCGTGATCTGGGTGTGTACGCGCCTGCAGCACTCGCGCATCGGCCGCGCCTGGGCCGCGATCCGCGAAGACGAAATCGCGGCGAAGGCCATGGGCATCAACACGCGGAACGTGAAGCTGCTCGCTTTCGCGATGGGCGCCTCGTTTGGCGGTCTTTCGGGTGCGATGTTCGGCGCGTTCCAGGGCTTCGTTTCGCCGGAATCGTTCACGTTCTGGGAATCGGTCGTCGTGCTCGCCTGCGTGGTGCTGGGCGGCATGGGCCACATTCCGGGCGTGATCCTCGGCGCGGTGCTGCTCGCGATCTTCCCCGAATTCCTGCGCTCGACGATGGGCCCGCTGCAGCATGCGCTGTTCGGCCATGAGATCGTCGATACCGAAGTCATTCGCCAGCTGCTCTACGGCCTCGCAATGGTCGTCATCATGCTTTACCGCTCGGAAGGCCTGTGGCCCGCGGCGAAGCACGAAGACAAGATCGCGAAGATCGCCAAGCGTGCCAGCAAGAAGCCGGTGCGCGCATAAGGACACGGAGAACCCAATATGAGCAACAAACCCATCCGCCTGTCCGTGAAGGGCGTGAATAAACGCTTCGGCGGCCTGCAGGCGCTCTCCGATGTCGGTCTGCAGATTGAGGAAGGCACGATCTACGGCCTGATCGGCCCGAACGGCGCCGGCAAGACCACGTTCTTCAACGTGATTACCGGTCTCTACACGCCCGACTCGGGCGAATTCAAGCTCGACGGCGAGGCCTACACGCCCACCGCCGTCTATCAGGTGGCGAAGGCGGGCATTGCGCGCACATTCCAGAACATTCGCCTCTTTGGCGGCATGACCGCGCTCGAGAACGTGATGGTGGGCCGTCACGTGCGCACGAAGCACGGCCTTTTGGGCGCCGTGTTCCAGACGCCGGCTGAGCGCAAGGAAGAGCGCGAGATCAAGGAGCGCGCGCTCGAACTGCTCGAATACGTGGGCATCGCGCAGTACGCGGACTACACGTCGCGCAATCTTTCGTATGGCCACCAGCGCCGTCTGGAAATCGCGCGCGCGCTCGCGACCGATCCGAAGCTGCTCGCGCTCGACGAGCCGGCAGCCGGCATGAACGCGACCGAAAAGGTGGAACTCACGCGCCTGCTCGACAAGATCCGCGCCGATGGCAAGACCATCCTGCTGATCGAGCACGACGTGAAACTGGTGATGGGCCTGTGCAACCGGATGACAGTGCTCGACTATGGCAAGGTGATCGCAGAGGGTCTGCCGCATGACGTGCAGAAGGACCCGAAGGTGATCGAGGCGTATCTGGGTGCGGGGGTTCACTGATGTCTACACCGGTTCTGAAAATCAAGGGCCTGCAGGTCAACTATGGCGGGATCCAGGCGGTCAAGGGCGTCGACATGGAGGTTCGCGCGGGCGAGCTCGTCACGCTGATCGGCGCGAACGGCGCCGGCAAGACGACCACCATGAAGGCGATCACGGGTCTGAAGCCGTACTCGGCAGGCGACATCGAATACATGGGCAAGTCGATCAAGGGCGTGCCGGCGTTCGAGCTTCTGAAGCGCGGCCTCGCGATGGTGCCGGAAGGCCGCGGCATCTTCGCGCGCATGTCGATCCTCGAGAACATGCAGATGGGCGCGTACCTGCGCAACGACAAGGACGGCATCCAGAAGGACGTCGAGCGCATGTTCGGCTTCTTCCCGCGCCTGAAGGAGCGTGCCACGCAGCTCGCGGGCACGCTCTCGGGCGGCGAGCAGCAAATGCTGGCCATGGCGCGCGCGATCATCAGCAAGCCGAAGCTTCTGCTGCTCGACGAGCCTTCGATGGGGCTCTCGCCGATCATGGTCGAGAAGATCTTCGAGGTGGTGCGCACGATCTCGTCGGAAGGCATCACGGTGCTGCTCGTTGAGCAGAACGCGCGTCTCGCGCTGCAGGCGGCCAACCGTGGCTACGTGATGGACTCGGGTCTCGTGACGATGGAAGGCGAGGCGAAACTGATGCTCGACGATCCGAAGGTGCGCGCGGCGTACCTGGGTGAATGAGTGGGTGAGTGAGTCGGCGGGTCACGCCTCGCGCGGTTCTCGCGACCGCGCAAAAAAAAGCCGCATGGGTCTCGCACCCATGCGGCTTTTTTCATGTCGCTATGCGAGTCAGGCGATCGCTTCGGACTCCCTGGCAGTGAGGCGCTTGCCGAGACTCACCACGGCATCGGCTCGATAGCCGAGGCGCTCGTAGAAGCCGAGCACATCGGGCTTGTCGGCGAGCACCTGGAGGTTGAGCTTCAGACAGCCCATCGCAGCCAGTGCGCTTTCCGCGTGACGCACGAGCCGAGTGCCGACGCCAAGGCGCCGCGAATCCGGCATGACCGCGACCGAATAGAGCCAGCCGCGATGCCCGTCGTAACCCGCCATTGCCGTGCCGACGAGCGCGCCGTCTTCGTCGCGTGTGGCGACGAAGAAGAGTTCAGGCTGCGTGCCGAGCTTGTTCGCGATCGACAGGCGCGGATTGCGGTGCGGCCGGCTCGGATCGTTGTACTCGGGAAACGCTTGCAGCCAGAGCGCGATTACCGCTTCGGTGTCGGCTTCGCTGAAGACACGGATCGAGATGGACATCGCGAGCGCTCCGTTCGATTACAGCGAGTCGAGCACGGTGCGCAGCATCGCCATCATCTGGTCGATCTCTTCGTTCGTCACGTTGAGCGCCGGCATGAAGCGCAGCAGGTTCGGGCGCGCGGCGTTGAGCAGCAGGCCGTCCGGCTGCATGAGGCGAGCCTTCTCGACGATCTGCGTGCCGATGTCCTTGCCGAGCAGCAGCGCGCGTAGCAGCCCGTCGCCGCGTTCGCCCTCGAAGCCGCGCTCGGCCGAGAGCTCGAGCAGCTTTTCGCGCAGATACTCGCCGCGCGCGCGCACGCCTTCGAGGAAGCCCGGCGCGACCAGTTGCGAGATCACCGAATAGCCCACCGCGGTCATCAGCGGATTGCCGTTGTACGTGCCGCCTTGATCGCCTGCTTCGAACACGGCGATCTCCTTTTTCGCGAGCAGCGCTGCGAGCGGCACGCCGCCGCCGATGCCCTTGCCGAGCGTCATGATGTCCGGCTCGATGCCCGAGAGTTCGTAGGCGAAGAGCGTGCCTGCGCGGCCGCAGCCGCTCTGCACTTCGTCGACGATCAGCAGGATGCCGTGCTTTTGCGTGAGCGCGCGCAGTTGCTGCATGAATTCGCGTGTGGCGGGAATCACGCCGCCTTCGCCCTGGATCGGCTCGAGCATCACGGCGACGGTCTTTGCGCTGATGAGCTTTTCAACCGAGGCGATGTCGTTGAGGTCGGCCTTCGGGAAGCCCGGTACCTGCGGCGCGTAGATCGTGTCCCAGCCGGCTTTGCCGCTCGCCGACATCGTGGCGATCGTGCGGCCGTGGAAGCTGTGGTCGAACGTGATGATCTCGTAGGCGCCGTCGCGGAACTTCTTGCCCCACTTGCGCGCGAGCTTGATCGCGCCTTCGTTGGCTTCGGCGCCGCTGTTGGCGAAGAACACCTTGTCGAAGCAGCTGTGCTCGGTGAGCAGACCCGCGAGCTTCGCCATCGGCTCGTTGTAGAAGGCCGGCGACGGGTTGATGAGCAGGCGCGCCTGCTTTTCGAGCGCCTCGATCATGCCCTCGTTGCAGTGCCCGAGGCTGTTGACGGCCCAGCCCTGGATGAAGTCCAGATATCGCTTGCCCTCGTTGTCGTAGAGCCACGACCCCTTGCCATGCGTGAAAACGATTTCGGGCCGGTTGGTGATGTACATCAGCGACTCGATCGGGTACTCGGAAAAATTCATGGCAACGGGCTCCGCGCTGGGGTTGCAAAAAGGGTGGGATAGAAGCCGCAAAACACGGCGGAAAAACAAAAAGCCACGGACAGGCCGTGGCTTTCGTGATTCGAACTACATGTGCGTTGCGGGTTCAACCCGTGTGTGCAACGCGCGTCCGCGACCAGGCCAGGCCCTACAAGGGGGGCGAGCGTCGACGTCGAAGGGCGGACAAGATGCAGTTCATGGGCGCAAGAATACGACAAGCGCAGCGGCGATGTAAACCGTCAATGCGCGGGCAGCCGAAGAATTTTTCGTGACGGCTGCCCTGAAGGTTCATGGATTGCGCGCGCAACGAAGCGCTCGCGAGTGCTTCAGACGGCGTTCGCGAGGTCTGCGGCACTCGTGAACGAGTCCGCGTAGAACTCGTCTTCGGGCAGGCCGTGGTGCTGTGAGAAGTCGCGCTGGGCCGATTCGACCATCACCGGCGCGCCGCACGCGTAGACCTGGTAGCCCGAGAGATCGGGCAGGTCTTCGATCACGGCGCGGTGCACGAAGCCCGTGCGGCCGGTCCAGTTGTCGTCGGCGGCGGGCTCGGAGAGCACGGGCACGAAGCGGAAGTTCGGAATGTCCTTCGCCCATTGCGCGGCGAGATCCATCAGGTACAGGTCTTTCTTCTGGCGCGCGCCCCAGTAGAGCGTCATAGGGCGGTTCAGGTTCTTGTGGACCGCGTGCTCGACGATCGCCTTGAGCGGCGCGAAGCCGGTGCCCGAGGCGAGCAGCACGATGGGCTTATCGGAATCCTCGCGCAGGAAGAACGTGCCGAGCGGCGCCTCGAAGCGCAGGATGTCGCGCTCTTTCATCTGCGTGAAGACGTGGTCAGTGAACTTGCCGCCCGGCATATGGCGGATGTGCAGTTCGAGCGGGCCTTCCTCGTGCGGCGCGCTTGCCATCGAGTAGCAGCGGCGCGTGCCGTCCTTGAGGATGAATTCGAGGTACTGGCCGGCGAGGTATTGCAGGCGTTCGTTGGCGGGCAACTGCAGCTTCAGGACGATGACGTCGTCGGCCTTGCGTTCGATGGCGGCGATGCGCGTAGGCAGCTTGCGCACCTGCACGTCGCCCACCCCCGCGACTTCGCGGATATCGATCGAGAGGTCGCTCTGCGCCGTCGCACAGCAGAAGAGGGCCATGCCGCGCGTTCTCTCGTCGTTGGAGAGCGCCGAGGCCGCGTGAGCGCGCTGCTCGACTTCGCCGCTGCAGACCGTGCCCTTGCACGAGCCGCATGCGCCGTTCTTGCAGCCATACGGCAGGCCGACGCCTTGGCGCAGCGCCGCGTTGAGGATGGGTTCGTCGGGCTCGACCTGGAATTGCCGGCCGCTTTGCTTGAGCGTTACGTTGAAAGCCATGTTCGGGGAAGCGTAAGTCTGTAATCCGAGGGTTGAATCCGGTTGCCTGCGGCGTGTTCCCGGGTTTTCCAATGCCGGCCTTCGCCGCGAGGCCCGGGCCGCTAAAATGGTTCCACCATGATTGCCACACGAACCTTGCGCCGTGCGCGCATCCTGATTGTCGGTTGCGGCGACGTCGGCCTGCGCTGCGTCGCCCAGTTGCGCGAGCGGCCGGACCGCGCGCGCGTTTTCGCACTGATGCGCCGCCCGGAACGCGAGCAGGCACTGCGGGCCGCGGGCGCGGTGCCGGTACGCGGCGACCTCGACGCACGCGCGAGCCTCGCGCGGCTCGCCGGACTGGCGAGCACCGTGCTGCATCTCGCTCCGCCACAGAAGTCCGGTGACGACGACCTGCGCACGCGCCGGCTGATCGCGGCGCTCACGGCGCGCCGGCGTGCTGCGGCTCGCCCCGCGTTGGCGGGCATCTCATCGCCTGCTTTGCGTCCCGCATTGCGTCCCAATTATCGTCGCGCGTCTGGCCGCGTTGCATGCTTTGGACCGTGCGCTATTGTACCCGAGCGCACCAGGCGCCTCCGTCGCGCCCAGCGCAAGCACCTGACGCTCGTCTATGCCAGCACGACGGGGGTGTACGGCGATTGCGGCGGCGCGCGCATCGACGAAACTCGCGCGGTGCAGCCCGCCAACGCCCGTGCGGTACGCCGCGTCAGCGCCGAACGGCTACTGCGCCGCGCGACGGCGCGCGGCGCGCTGAACGCCACGATTGCGCGCATTCCGGGCATCTATGCGGCAAACCGGCTTCCGCTCGCGCGGCTGGAAAAGCGCACGCCGGCGCTCGTGGAGCGCGACGACGTCTACACGAGCCACATCCACGCGGACGACCTCGCGACCATCCTCCTGCGCCTCGCGACCCACGGCCGCCCCGCACGCACGATACACGCGTGCGACGACAGCGAACTGAAGATGGGCGAATATTTCGACCGCGTGGCCGACGCCTTCGGTCTCGCGCGCGCGCCGCGCGTAAGCCGCGCGCAAGCCGAGCAGGCACTCGATCCGGTCTTGCTCTCGTTCATGCGGGAGTCGCGCCGGCTCGCGAACAAGCGGCTCAAGCGCGAACTGCGCGTGCGTTTGCGTTATCCCGATGTGGATGCGTTCTTGCGCACGCTGCCGCCGCACCCATGAAGTCGGGTGGGCGGCGCGGCGCAAAGCGTGCCGTTCACGTGATGGCCGGCAGCGCTTCGAGCAGGAGGAAGCAGAACAGCGCCCCAATGAGCGCCCCGATCAGGTTCGGATGATACCGATGCCGTCTGTGCATCGACGCGAGCAGCCCACCAATCAGAACCGCGCCCAGCGCCACGAATGCCATCAACACGAATGAGAATTCGAATGTCCCGTTGATGATCATGATGCCCCTCCTTGCAGCTTGTAATCGTTGTTTAAACGAGTATAGGGCGGAACGTCAGCAAGGACATGCTGCAGCGCGGCGTAAAAGGCGCGTGATTGCGGGGCCGCAAGCGTGAGCTCGCGCGGGGATGCGCGTGAGCGGCGTACGTGGCGATTCAGCCCTTGTTGCGCAGCGCGTCGAGGGCGGCCGCGTCGAGCCACTGCCAGGCGCCCGGGGCCAGACCCGCAGGCAGGGCAAAGCCGCCGATACGCTCGCGATACAGCGCCTCCACACGGTTGCCCGCCGCCGCGACCATCCGTTTGACCTGGTGATATTTGCCTTCGAGCACGGTCAGTTCGAGCTCGTGTTCCCCGCGCGCGGTCGCCGCGACAGCGGCGCTCGGCTCACGTTCGCCGTGCAGCAGGACGCCTTCGCGCAAGGCTTTCAATTGGGCGTCGTCGAGGGGATGGCGCGTGGTCGCCACATAGACCTTCGGCACCTTGCGCCTGGGCGACGTGAACGCGTGGACGAACTGGCCGTCGTCGGAGAGCAGCAAGAGGCCGGTCGTATCCTGATCGAGGCGGCCGACGCATTGCACGTTGCGCTCGGCGAACTGCGGCGGCAGCAGATGAAACACGCTCAGATGATGTTGCGGATCGCGCGAGCATTCGTAGCCCGCGGGCTTGTTGAGCGCAATGTAGGCGCGCTCGTGAAACGGCCACGGCGTGCCGTCCACGCTGAAGACGAGGCCTGCCGTGTCGAACGTGGCGTGCGGGTCGGTGCACGGCTCGCCCGCAATGGCGACGCGCGCGTCGGTGATGATCGCGCGGCACTGGCGGCGCGAGCCGAAACCCTGCGTGAAGAGAATGCTTTCGAGATTCATGACGGACGGCGAACAGCGTGGAGCGGGGTATTGTAGCGGGGACGCGCAGCCAGGAACGCGTGCTCCGGGACGCGCAGCTGAGTACGCTTCCTCCAGGGGGCGGCGCGCAGCCCGACGGCCGGTTCGCGGACGTCGCCCCGTGCGCCCCTGCTCCGATCCGCCGCGTACGCCTCGACTACGCATTCCGGGAGGAAGGCGTAACGTAGCGCGAAGTATCGGCAGTTCCGGCCAGATTGCCGGATGTGCGAGGCACGGCCCGCCTGCGGATGCCCATCCCCATTTCCTCTCGCGCAGTGCCAGGCCCGAGGCCCCGACCCCAACGCACGCGCTGCGCCCGACGGCTCACCTGGAGAACACCATGGCGAAGACGATTGCGGATCATTTGGCGAAAACGCTCGAGGCAGTCGGCGTCGAGCGCATCTGGGGGGTGACCGGCGACAGCCTGAACGGCCTGTCGGCGAGCCTGCGCAAGCTCGGCACGATCCGCTGGATGCATACGAGGCACGAGGAGGTTGCGGCTTTCGCCGCGGGCGCCGAAGCCGCGGCAACCGGCCGGCTCTCCGTGTGCGCCGGCAGCTGCGGGCCCGGCAACCTGCATCTCATCAACGGTCTTTACGACTGCCATCGCAACCGTTCGCCGGTGCTCGCGATCGCGGCGCACATTCCGTCGACGGAGATCGGCCTCGGCTATTTCCAGGAGACGCATCCAACCGAGATCTTTCGCGAGTGCAGCCACTACGTCGAACTGGTGACGAACGCCTCGCAGTTCCCGCGCGTGCTCGACACGGCGCTGCGCACGGCGATCGACCAGAAGGGCGTTGCCGTGATCGTGCTGCCTGGCGACGTCGCGCTTCTCGAAGCGTCCGACGAGGAGCCGGCCTGGGCGCAGGCGGCCCGGCCGGCGACGCTGCCTTCCTCTGCCGATCTCGACCGGCTCGCCGATCTGCTGAACCGCTCCGAGGCGGTGACGCTCTTGTGTGGCAGCGGCTGCAAAGGCGCGCACGACGAAGTGGTGGCGTTCGCGGATGCGCTCGGCGCGCCGACCGTGCACGCGCTGCGTGGCAAGCAGTATGTCGAATGGAATAACCCGTACGACGTGGGCATGACGGGGCTGATCGGCTTCAGCTCGGGCTATCACGCGATGATGTCGTGCGACACGCTCGTGATGCTCGGCACGGACTTCCCGTATCGCAACTTCTATCCGCAGCACGCGAACATCGTGCAGATCGACCGCGACGCGGCCGCGCTCGGCAAGCGCGCGCCGCTCACGCTCGGTCTAATCGGCGACGTGCGTGAGACGTTGCGTTTGCTTGCGCCGAAGCTCACGCGCAAGACCGATCGGCGCTTCATCGAGCGCGCGCGCGAGCACTACGCGAACGCGCGCAAGGGGCTCGACGATCTTGCGACTCCGGCGGCCGCGGGCAAGCCGCTGCATCCGCAATACGTGGTGTCGCGCCTCGACGCGATCGCCGAGGACGATGCGATCTTCGCAGTCGACGTCGGCACGCCCACGCTCTGGGCCGCGCGCTACCTGACGATGAACGGCCGGCGCCGGCTGCACGGCTCGTTCAACCATGGCTCGATGGCCAACGCGATGCCGCAGGCGCTCGGCGCGCAGGCGGCGCACGCGGGGCGCCAGGTGATCTCGCTCTCGGGCGACGGCGGCCTTTCGATGCTGCTCGGCGACATCCTCACGACGCGCCAGCTCGATTTGCCAATCAAGATCGTAGTCCTGAACAATGGGTCGCTTGGCTTTGTCGCGATGGAGATGAAGGCGGCCGGCTACGTCGAAACGGGCACCGATCTCGCGCCCACCAATTTCGCGGATATCGCGAAAGGCGCGGGGCTTTTCGGCGTGCGCGTGGAGACATCGGAGGCGCTCGACGATGCGCTGCGTGAGGCGTTTGCGCATGCGGGGCCGGCGCTCGTCGACGTGGTCACGACGAAGCACGAACTGGCGATGCCACCGAAGCTGCAATGGGCACACGCGAAGGGGTTCAGCCTCTACATGCTGCGCGCCGTGTTGAGCGGGCGCGGAGACGAGGTGGTGGAGCTGGCGCAGACTAACTTGCGCTGAAAGCGAAAAAACCCGCGAAGCCTTGTGCTGTCGCGGGTTTCTGTACTTCACCGGACCTTGCCGGAATATTCTTTGGTGCCTCGGGCCGGAATCGAACCGGCACTCCTTTCGGAACCGGATTTTGAGTCCGGCGCGTCTACCAATTTCACCACCGAGGCGTTTTGAACTTGCTCAGCTACTTCCATCAGTTACTTTCATCAGGCACCCTCATGCAGGGCGCTCGAAGTAGCCGGATATTATGACGCAAGTCGCCCGCGGAGGCAACCACAGCCGGGGAGCCCATCAAATCGTGCGCGAAAACCGCATGGGCTGCTGCGCGCCGAGATAGCGGTCGAACACCATGGCGATGTTGCGCACGAACATGCGTCCGGCGGGCAGCACCTCGAGCCGGTTGGTGCTGCGGGCAACGAGGCCGTCGCGTTCGAACTCGCCCAGCCGATCGAGTTCGGCGGCAAAGGCCGCCGGGAAGCGCACGCCATAGGCCGCTTCGAACTCGTCATAACGCAGCTCCAGGTTACACATGAGCTCGGTGATGATGTCGCGGCGCAGGCGGTCGTCGGCGGTGAGTCGCACGCCCCGGGTGATCGCGAGCGTTCCCGCGTCGATGGCCGCACCGTACCCGGGCAGATCCTTCGCGTTTTGCGCGTAGACATCGCCGACCTTGCCTATCGACGAGGCGCCGAAGCCGATCAGGTCGCAGTCAGCGCGCGTGCTATAGCCCTGGAAGTTGCGATGCAACGTGCGTTGCGCCTGGGCGCGCGCGAGTTCGTCGGTGGGCAGCGCGAAATGATCCATGCCGATGTACACGTAACCCGCGTCGGTCAGCTGCTCGATCACGAGCTGAAGCAGCGCGAGTCGCGTGGCCGGCGTGGGCAACGCGCTTGCGTCCATCTGCCGCTGCATCTTGAACAGATGTGGCATGTGCGCGTAACCGAACACCGAGATGCGATCGGGCGCGAGCAGCAGCATGGTGTCGAGCGTGCGGCGAAAGCTTTTGACGCTCTGGTGCGGCAGGCCGTAGATCAGATCGACGCTGATCGACTCGAAACCGTTCGCGCGCGCGGCGTTCATGACGTCGACAGTCAGTTCGAGCGGCTGCACGCGGTTGACCGCACGTTGCACGACCGGATCGAAGTCCTGTACGCCGAGGCTCAGCCGGTTGAAGCCGAGCGCGCGCAGGTGCGCGATGGTCTGCGCCGAGGCCTCGCGCGGGTCGATTTCGATCGAGTATTCGCCTTCGTCGCCGGGCAGCAGCGCGAAGTGTTCGCGCGTTGCGGCCATGAGCGCGCTCATTTCGTCGAGCGACAGAAAGCTGGGCGTGCCGCCGCCCCAGTGCAGTTGCGAAACGGGGCGCTTCGTATCGAACAGTGTGGCCTGCAGTTCCAGCTCGCGGATCATCTGCTCGACATACGGCTTCGCGCGGTTGCGGTTCTTTGTCGCGATCTTGTTGCAGCCGCAATAGAAGCAGACGGTATCGCAGAACGGGACGTGGAAGTACAGCGAGAGATCGGTTTCGCTGGCGCCGGGATCGGTGGCGGCGCGGCAGTAGTCGGCGGGATCGAAGTCGTCGCGGAACTGCAGGGCGGTGGGGTAGGACGTGTAGCGCGGGCCGTTGGCGCCGTATTTGGCGAGCAGGTCGGGGCGAAAGAGCAGGTCGGCGTCGCTCATGCAGGGGTCTCGTGGAAAGTCGGCGCGTTGGCAGGCGGCGTCCCGGTGCCGCGGACGGCCGCGCACAGGCGACAAGCGTTGCAGCACCAGACCGACAAAGTGTAGGAGCGCGTCGGAACTAGCGATTGTGTAAAAAGGTCGCATGCGGGCGATGGCACAATGCGGTTGGTCCGCCGCGATGCCCAAGGCTGCGCGCCGTAGACGTTTCGCCAGATTTCGCCAGCGTTTCAGGAAGCCAAATTGAATACCGTTCGCCAACCCGATGTCTCAGCCCATGCTTGCCGTCCCGGTTGTGGCGCGTGTTGCATCGCGCCGTCCATTACGAGCGCGATTCCGGGTATGCCCGGCGGGAAGCCCGCCGGCGTGCGCTGCATCCAGCTCGGCGACGACGAACGCTGCAAGCTATTCGGTGACCCGCGACGCCCCGCAGTCTGTAGCGGTCTGGCGCCTTCGTCGGAAATGTGCGGCGACAATCGCGACGCTGCAATCCAGTGGTTGTCAAAGCTCGAAGTGTTGACTTCACCAATGGTGCCAAGCTGAAGATTCCAGCACTTCTGATTCACTTAGCGGGGCTCTTCCAGCGCGCCGCGCCTTGCAAACAAAGTTTGGCGCACCCAGTTGCTGACGCCTTCCGTGCACTGCATGGCGGGCTTCTCGATAAATCTGAATGTCGTATAACTGGCGATAATCAAGATCGGGGTTATCAATAAGATCAAGGACCAATGCTCCAAAGCGGTAAGCGATTTCCAGTTTTGTTTCCCAACGGCGAAATTGAAAAGCGTGAATAGAAAAAATCCGTGCAGGAGATATATGCTGTAAGCAAGCTCTCCTAGCGTGCGGGAGAGCGGGCTGGTTAGCGTCCCGAATAAGGTGGCTCCGCCGGCGATCAAGATAAAACTCAGGGAAAGGAGCGCGAGTGGGATGCGTGAATATGACGTTGGAAACAATGTGAGCGCCATGGCGATTGCTGCGATTACAACGACTGAGGCGATTTTCTTTTGTGCAATGTTTCGGAACCAGACGTGGCGGCAGAGGAATGCAGCAATTATCCCGCTGAAAAATGGTGCCATGAATCTCGGTTCCGCGTGAATGTGGATGAAATCCAGTCCGCCGATGAATCCGATTATCAGAACTGGAAGCAGCGGAATCGTTCCAATCGCGACTGCCAGCAAAGGAAGGCAAAGATAGAATGCCCATTCATAGGCAAGCGTCCACGGTACTCCCGCCATAATGAGCCTGGTTCCCTCTACTCCGTTTAAATCCGGCTCGCCAAAACTGGAAAAAGCTATCCATCTCAATGCATTGAGTACCAGGGTTGTCGGGGACTGCGCCAGTGTGAAATTCGACACGATGGCAACTGACGCGAAAAGTAACAGCATGGCAAACAGATATAATGGCGCAAGTCGCAGGATCCGGGAGATATAAAGCTTCGTCCAGTCAACGCCTTTATATTTTTCGTTGATTATTTTCGTGGAGAAAAGAAAGCCAGTGATCATAAAAAACAGGGATACGCTTACTCTCCCGAGATTTGCCATGAAGTTCGACGGGGGGAGTCAAACGCAGAGGTTTTGAGATAAAAGTACCAAATGCAGGAATGGTGCAGAAAGACGAAAAATGCCAGGTATCCTCTCAATCCGTCAATCGTTGAAAAGCGCCCTTGCGCTTTAGGTGCGCCGAATCGCCAAATCAATATCCTGGCTGTAGCGAGTGCGAGGAGCAACGCGAGAAGAACCGGGAAAGGGCTAGTCGGGCTTATCATTCGAATTGACCTCTCAGTGAAGCCGGCGCTGCGCCAGAGCGAAACCCAGCATACCTGCCCTTTCCGTCCAGAAGTCGGAGAGTTGTCCTGGAGTGTTACCGAACACTCATTGAATATCGGGTGTGTTCTAAGGGCGGCCATCGATGCGGTAGCAGCCGCAAGCAGAAATGTGCATGGCGTCGCGCGAGGAGGCGCTTGTCTGGCTCACGCGTGTCGAAGCGCCATCCCAGGCGTAGCCGCAAAATAAGCGCTGAGCAAGGACGCGACACATGCGCACGCCGGTTTGCGCCAGAATGACGGCGCGGCGCGCCGGCAAGGCGCACGCATCTGGCCCATCAAGGAGATTTCGCATGATTCACACCGCAACGCGCGTTTCCCGGCGCGCCTTCCTGCTTGCAGCCTGCGCCGCGGCGGGTACGGCGATGTCGCTGGGCGCGTGTGCGACGGGGATATTCCCGTTCATTCCCGATCACTACACGTTTTCGCAGCAGCAGGTGCAGGACGCGGTGCAGCGCAAGTTCCCCTATCACCGCTCGATGCAGCAGCTCTTCGACGTCGCGCTGACGAACCCCGTCGTGACGCTCCAGCCCGAGCGCAACCGCGTGGCCGTGAGGCTCGATGCGCACCTCGAGAGTCCGTTGATGCAGCAACCCGTGAGCGGCGCGTTCACGGTGTCGAGCGAGCTGGCCTACGACAGCGCGAGCCGCGCCGTCGTGCTCAGGTCGCCTTCGGTCGACGGCGTCGACATGACCGGCAACGCCGCCGCCTACGCGCCGCAGGTGAGCGCGGTCGCGGCGCTCGTCGCCACGCAGTTGCTCGACAACTACCCCGTCTACACCTTCAAGCCGGAACAGCTGCAATTTGCCGGCGTGGCTTACGAACCCGGTACAATCTCCATCCTTACAAACGGCATACGCGTGCAGATCGTCCAGAAATAGACAGACGAAACGCCGGCGCGCGGCCGTCGTCGGTCGTGCGGCGCGGCGTGCGTGCCGTCCCGACGCTCATTCTCATAAAGAAGAGGGATAAAGGGATGGACTGGATATTGACCTGCAAGGCCTTGATTCTCGGCATCGTCGAAGGGCTGACGGAGTTTTTGCCGGTTTCGAGTACGGGGCATTTGATCGTCGTGGGCAGCGTGCTCAATTTCGAGGGCGAGTACGCGAAGACCTTCGACGTGGTGATCCAGTTAGGCGCGATCCTCGCGGTGTGCTGGGAGTTTCGGCGCAAGATCGGCGATGTCGTCGTGGGCCTTCCCACGCGGCCCGATGCGCGGCGCTTCGCGCTCAACGTGATCGTCGCTACGCTGCCGGCGGTGGTTCTCGGTCTGATGTTCGAGAAGGCCATCAAGGCAGTTCTTTTTTCGCCGGTGCCGGTCGCATTCGCGCTCGTCGGAGGTGGCCTCGTCATCCTGTGGGTCGAAAATCGCTTGCGCGGCGGCGCGAGGGCGCTGCCGGTCGCTGCCCAGCGTAGCGCGCGGGTGACTTCGCTCGACGAGATCACGCCACTCGACGCCCTCAAGGTGGGCTGCGCGCAGTGCTTCGCGCTGATTCCGGGCATGTCGCGCTCGGGCTCGACCATCATCGGCGCGATGCTGTTCGGGCTCGAGCGTCGCGTCGCGACCGAGTTCTCGTTCTTTCTCGCCATTCCGGTGATCTTCGGCGCGACCGTCTATGAGATGCACAAGAACTGGCACGCGCTATCCGTGGACTGGCTCGGGCTCTTCGGCGTCGCGTTCGTGGCCGCCTTCGTCAGCGCGTTCGCGTGCGTGCGCTGGCTGCTGCGCTTCGTCGCTTCACACGATTTCACGGTCTTCGCCTGGTACCGGATCGTGTTCGGTCTCGTGATCCTGCTGTTCGGCTACGGCGGCGGCCTCGGCTGGGACGACTAAAAAGCGACGCGGGCGCCGGATGACATCACGGCGCCCGTCGGGTTATGGGTTGCGGCGCGCGGTATCAGTGCGCGCGGCGACGAAACACGAGATCCCACACGCCGTGGCCGAGGCGCAGGCCGCGGCGCTCGAACTTCGTCACCGGCCGGTAATCGGGGCGCGGCGCGTAATCGGCGGCCGTATTCTCGAGTGCGGGCTCCGCGCCGAGCACTTCCAGCATCTGCTCCGCGTAGTTCTGCCAGTCGGTCGCGCAATGTAGGTACGCGCCGGGTTTCATGCGCGAGACGAGCTGGGCGACGAACTTCGGCTGGATCAGGCGGCGCTTGTGGTGGCGCGCCTTGTGCCACGGATCCGGGAAGAAGATGTGCACGCCGTCGAGGCTCGCGGGCGCGATCATGTGCTCGAGCACTTCCACCGCGTCGTGCTGAATGATGCGGATGTTCTGCAGATCCTGCTCGCCGATCAGCTTAAGCAGTGCGCCGACGCCCGGCTCGTGCACCTCCACGCCGAGGAAATCGTCCTGCGGACGCAAGGCGGCAATCTCGGCCGTGCTCGCACCCATCCCGAAACCGATCTCCAGCACGCGCGGCGCGTGGCGTCCGAACACGGCGTCCCAGTCGGCGGCCTCGGGCGCGTATGGCACGACGAAGCTCGGGCCGAGCTCGTCGAGCGCGCGGCGCTGGCCGGTCGAGACGCGGCCAGCGCGGGTCACGAAGCTGCGGATGCGGCGGTGATGCAGGGCGTCGCCAGCGGGGGCGTCGGATTGCGCGTTCGCGTCGGAGGCGGCGTCCGGTGCGTCGGACGGCGTGCAGTCGGGGCGGACTGCGTCGTTGGGATCGTGATTCATCTTCGCGGATGGTGGTGAGAGCGGCGATGTTCGCGGCTATCGGTAACTGGGGCAGGGTTGCGCCATTGCTTGCGCCATTGCCGCGGCGCTGGGCGTGCCGGGCTGTGCGCCGGATGCGCTGCCGCGGCAGGCCGCCCATTGGGCTGCGCGCTGCCATTTCCGTTCGCCAGAGACGCAAGCCGCCTTCGGCCAGCGAAGCATGCGCGGCGCGCTCGAAGCCCGGCGGCTCCGAAGCCGTGGCGCATTATATCAGCGCGACTGGACGGCTCCGGCGGGGGGCTGGGGCGTGCATACCTGCTGCGTAACCCGGGAAGTTAGTCGGCGTGTCGATCAGCGCCTCAATCGGCAGAAATGACGACTCGCATCCGTGTGGGTTCGTTCAGCTCGAACACCTGCACGCGGCCGGCGCGCACGTCGAGCAGCAGGCGCGCGAGATCCTCGGCGGCGGCGTGCAGGCGCTCGGCTACGGCGGGCGTCTGCTCTTCTGCGTCGGCGAGGAGGGATTTGCGCGATTTCATGAGCAACGCGATCGCGCTGCGCCGGGGTATGAAGAATTCTTCCATCGGGGGACCGGTGCGCCCGGGAGCGCACGGCAAGTCGTAATGCAGCAGTCGTGCGAAAAGCGTGTCGGCGGACCTGCTTGCGGCGCGTACGGGCGGACCCGACGAGCGCCAGACTGCATTGTGCAACGGAGGAGTTCAGGTCTGCCCGGCGTGTACCGGTGAGGCGGGCAAGGCGTCCCGCGAGGGGGCGCTCGACGCCCCGAAGAGCGGCCGGCAAGCCGATGTGGAGCGGGCGATGGGAATCGAACCCACGTCTCCAGCTTGGGAAGCTGGGGTAATAGCCATTATACGACGCCCGCAGAGCGCGCCATTTTACGCGCTTTCAGGCCAGTTGCGCAATGATGCGACCGCACCCGGCGGCGCGAGAGACCCGCTGCCGGGTGCGGTCGCTGTGTGCGGATGCGCCCTCAGATGCCGAATAGCGTGAGCGAAACGGCCGCGCGGGTGACTACCATCAGCAGGACCTGCACGATCACGAAGAGCAGGATCGGCGAGAGATCGAGTCCGCCCAGGTTTGGCAGAATGCGCCGCAGCGGGTTGAGGAACGGCGCCGTCAGCTGGAAGAGCACCGGCATGGCCGCCGAGCGCGGGTTGAGCCACGAGAGCAGCGCCATCAGGATCGTCAGCCAGATCAGCAGGTTGAGCGCCCATTTCACGAGCGTGAGCAGCGCTACGATCAGAAGCGTCGGCAAGAGACCGAGCGGGTCGACGCCCGCGATCCACACCATGAGTAGCACATAGGCGATGGCCGCGACCAGCGCCGCGACGACGCTCGCCCAGTCGATGCCGCGCACGCCGGGAATGACATGGCGCAGCGGCAGCACTAGCCAGTTGGTGACCTGTTGGATGGCATGGGTTACGGGGTTGTACGGAGGCACACGCACATACTGCAGCCAGGCGCGCAGCAGCAGGGCGGCGCCGAATAGCGTGAAGACCGTATTGAGCAGAAAGCGGGCGATATCGCCGAACATCGGTGTTGTTTCCTTCTTGTGTTGGGTGGCGGCGCGTCTGGCGTGTGGCGGCCGATAAGGGGGGGCCGAGGTCAGCCCGGCCCGGTTCAGCCGGGCGCAGGCAGTCAGACAGACACCTTGACCTCGCTGATCAGGATCCTGCCATTTCCGCCGTCGGTGTAGTTGGGAATGTCGTCGAGGAGTGTGTCGGCATGCGGCTGGAACGCCGCATAGAACGCGTCCATCGTCTCGAACAGGAAGTGGCCGGCCGCAACGTAGGGCGGCGGCGTGCCCGGCCGCCCCGCATTGATGCCGATGTCGACCGACCAGCCCTTGAGCGCGCTGCCGAAGAGCTTCGCCGCGAGCGGCATGTGGTGCGTGCTGTAGTACTCGGTGTCGAAACGCCCGTTCTCGCGATACGGATAGAGGATGCTGACCTTGATCATTGTGCGTTCTCGTCGGTGAGTCCTGTGGACGCGCGTTGCGACGCGCGCCGTCGCCACATTACCACGGCTTACGCCTCGCCAGTATTCGCGAACCATGCTACCGCGCTGGCTTCCGGCACGTGGTGGCAGATCAGGGCGTCGATGTGGCAGCCACGGAAAGTGGCTGCGCTCGCGTCAGGCTTTTCCGCGAGCAGCTACAGTATTTCCGACAGATTGCGGTTTCGTGCGTCCAGACGGCTCACGCTGTTGCGTCGATGCACCGCGCTGCGCGCGAAATGTTCGCTTTCGTACCGATAGCGTGGCGCCCGCGCGATTACAACTGGCGCTGTAATGGGCGCGACGACGTGCCTGGCATTCGCGGGACGCACAGAGCTACGCGGCACGATTCCTGCTGGAGCGCCGACGGGCGGGCATAAGCGCCGCAGCCCGGGCCCAGCACGGGTAAGGCGCAACGTCCAGCCCATTGCGCATATACGACGCTCGTGCGGCTATCTCGCAACAGCGCGAACCGTTGTCCTGCAATCTGAGCACAATGGTTTTCATCGCTTCGGTTTCGTCGTCGCAGTCGTGGAATTGGGTTTGTTCCTGTCGGTAGTCCGATTCGGGGAGTTCACCATGAGCATCTTCGCTTACCGAAAGCATCTGCGGTTTCTCTCGCCTGTTCAACGCCGCCGCTGGTGGGATCAGAAGAAGCGCCTGACGCCGCGTGTACGCATTAGCGGCGCCTACGTGCCACCGAACGTCACGCGCGAGTTCGCTTATGTAAAGGTCGGATAGGCGGAGAGTGGGTCCATCGCGGCCGGCGATGCTTGCACCGCCGGCCGTTCGGATCAGATGCCCGGTCCCAGGACCGGGCATCGTCGTATACACGCTCATCACACTCTGCGGAGATGGCGGCCATGACGGCTGCGTGCAGGCTGGCACAACCAATTTGTAATCAAACATTACCGAGAAATTTGCGTCGCGGCGCCAGCGTGTCGGTAAGAATGACAGGTTCTATGATCCCGTAACGGTTGACCCCCTTGATGCGGCCTGGCGGCAGCGCTCTTTCGCCGCAGCCACGCCGGGCGGACTTGACGAGGCACCATGCAACCCGCAGATGGGATTGCAATTCGAAACAAATGGCTACCGATGGCAGCCGCCGTTTTCGATAAATTGAATGCGTGGGCTGTACCCGTCATGTAAGCGTCGCCGTTGTCGGCCGCCAGGAGAAGAGAAGTGAAAAAGACCGTTTCGTTCATCGTTGCCGCCGCGCTGGGTGTGGGGTTCGTCAGCGCGGCTCAAGCACACGTTTCTGTGGGTATCGGCATCGGCGTTCCGGTTGCTCCGGCTTATCCGGTGTATGCCGCGCCGGTCTATGCACCGCCGCCCCCGCCCGTGGTTTATGCGCCGCCGCCCGTGGTCTATGCGCCGCCGCCTGCCGTCGTCGTTGGCGGCTACGGTTACTACGGCCATCCTTACTGGCATCACGGCTACTACCGCGGCTACTACGGCCACGGTTACGGTTACTACCGTCGTTGAATGCGACGGGCGGGATAATCCGCCCGGGCGTCAGCGCTCCGAACGGCGCAACGCCGGCTCACGCCGCGTTGCGCCGTTTGCTTTGTGGCGACCTCTGAGCGCCGTCGAGGCGCGTTGACTCGCTGATGAGCGCTTTACATCGCGCCCGCACCCTGCAAGATCAAATCGCGATATCCGTGCACGATCACGCTGTACGAAAAGTACGCGAACAACAGTGCGGAGAGCACGTGGCAGGCGCGCAGCAAGCCGGTGCCGGCGCGTTTGCGGCCATGGCTGGCGAGGCCGCAGAGAAAGAGCGTCCAGCCGAGTCCTCCCGCGAAAAAGCCCAGTAGGAATAGCGAGGCCGCGCCGGCGCTCGTCGCGCCCGATTTCGCGATCAGCGCGCCGCCGACGGCCGCGAACCAGAGAATCGCGCTCGGAGACGATAGCGCGAGCAGCACGCCGCGCACGAAGCTGCGCCACGGCCTCGGCAACGGTGTGGCGCTATCGGCTTCGCCTTCCACGGGCGGTGCCGAAGCCGGATTGAGCGCTTCGCGCGTCATCTTCCATGTGAGCATCAGCAGCAGCGCGGCGCCGCCGATCCAGACGATCCAGCGTACGGCCGAAAACTGCAGTAGCGCTGCCATGCCCGCGAGCGCGAGCGCTGCATAGATGAGGTCACCGAAGCACGAGCCGAGGCCGAGCCAGAAGCCCGGTCGAAAGCCATGCGTGAGCGTGAGCGAGATGATGGCGACGTTGGCGAGACCGATGTCGAGGCAAAGCGAAAGCGACAGGAAAAAGCCGTCGGAAAGCAGGGAAACGGAAGGCATGAAAACGATTTCTTGTTGGTATGGACTACGTGCTGTGGCCGCCCGCCTGAGAGCAGGCGGGCGACGCGCTGGCTAGCGGCTCAGGCGCGGCTCAGGGTCGGCTGAGGCTCGGCCCAGGATCGGCTCAAGCCCGGCTCAAGCGCCGATACACAGATACTTGAGTTCGACGTATTCGTCGATCCCGTACTTCGAACCCTCGCGCCCGAGGCCGGATTGCTTGACGCCGCCAAACGGCGCGACCTCGTTCGAAATGAGCCCGGTGTTGATGCCGACCATGCCGTATTCGAGCGCTTCGGCCACGCGCCAGACGCGGCCGATGTCGCGGCTATAGAAGTACGAGGCGAGGCCGAACTCGGTGTCGTTGGCGAGGCCGATCACCTCGGCTTCGTCGCTGAAGCGGAACACCGCCGCGACCGGACCGAAGGTTTCCTCGCGCGCGATCAGCATCTCGCGCGTGACGTCGGCGAGCACGGTCGGCTCGACGTAGCGTCCCGAGCTGACCTTGCCGCCCGCGACGAGCTTCGCGCCTCTCGCGGTCGCATCATCGATGTGCTGCGCGACCTTGGCGACGGCCGCGTCGTCGATCAACGGCCCGAGGTTCACGCCGCTCTCGAAGCCGTTGCCCACCTTGATCTTGCGCGAGGCGGCGGCAAGTTTCTCGACGAAGGCGTCGTACACCTTGTCGTGCACATAGAAGCGGTTCGTGCACACGCACGTCTGCCCCGCGTTGCGGTACTTCGAGATGATCGCGCCTTCCACGGCAGCTTCGAGGTCGGCGTCGTCGAACACGATAAAGGGGGCGTGGCCACCCAGTTCGAGCGCGATCTTCTTGACCGTGGGCGCGCACTGCTGCATGAGGATGCGGCCCACCGGCGTCGAACCCGTGAACGAGAGATGGCGCACGATGTCGCTTTCGCACAGCGCCTTGCCGACCTCGATGGAGTTCGCCGAGTCGGCAGTGACCACGTTGAACACGCCCTTGGGCACGCCCGCGCGCTGGGCGAGCTCGGCGAGCGCGAGCGCAGAGAGCGGTGTTTGTTCGGCGGGCTTCACGACGATTGTGCAGCCCGCGGCGATGGCAGGCGCGACCTTGCGCGTGATCATTGCGATCGGGAAATTCCAGGGCGTGATCGAGGCGCAAACGCCGATCGGCTGCTTGAGCACGACGAGCCTGCGGTCGCTCGCCGGGCTCGCGAGCACGTCGCCGTTCACGCGCTTGGCCTCTTCCGCAAACCATTCGAGGAACGCGGCGCCGTATAACACTTCGCCGCGCGCTTCGGCAAGCGGCTTGCCTTGTTCGGCGGTCATGATCGCGGCGAGGTCGTCGGCGTGCTCGATCACGAGATCGAACCAGCGTCGCAGCACGGCCGCGCGCTCCTTGCCCGTCTTCGCGCGCCACGCGGGCAGCGCGGCGTTGGCGGCGGCGATGGCGCGGTGCGCCTCGTCCGCGCCGAAGTCGGGCACGCGCGCGATCTCGGCGTTGTCGGCGGGGTCGAGCACGGCAAACGTGGCCGCACCGCCGCTCCATTCACCGTCGATGTACGCGCGGGTCTTGAAGAGGGCGGGATCGTTCAGTTGCGTCAGGCGCTCGGATGCGGACAAGCTCATGTTCGTGTCTCCTCAGTTTCACTGGCGACGCGGCTCGTACCGGGCACGAGGCGCGAAGCGGGAAGCGCGGCGTCGCGAAAAGGGCGTCGCGGATGAATCGGCCGGCGTGCCGCCCAAGCCCGGGCCGCACGCCGGATCGCAAGCCGCGCCGGGCAGCTAGCCGCGGCCGAAACCAAGCTCGACGTACAGGCGGTCGACGCGCGTCTTGACGGCCGCGTCCATCTCGATTGCGCGGCCCCATTCGCGGTCCGTTTCGCCGGGCCACTTGTTGGTCGCGTCGAGCCCCATCTTCGAGCCGAGACCCGCCACCGGCGACGCGAAATCGAGGTAGTCGATCGGCGTGTTCTCGACGAGCACGGTGTCGCGCGCCGGGTCGATGCGCGTGGTGATCGCCCAGATCACTTCCTTCCAGTCGCGGATGTCGACATCATCGTCGACCACGACGATGAACTTCGTATACATGAACTGCCGCAGGAAGCTCCACACGCCGAACATCACGCGCTTTGCGTGCCCGGGATAGCTCTTTTTCATCTGCACGATCGCCATGCGGTAGCTGCATCCCTCGGGCGGTAGATAGAAGTCGGTGATCTCGGGAAACTGCTTCTGCAGGAGCGGCACGAACACTTCGTTGAGCGCGACGCCGAGCACCGCGGGCTCGTCGGGCGGCTTGCCCGTGTAGGTTGAGTGATAGATGGCGTCGCGGCGCATCGTGATGCGCTCCACCGTAAACACGGGGAACCACTCCTGTTCGTTGTAGTAGCCCGTATGGTCGCCGTAGGGTCCTTCGAGAGCGTGCTCGTAGGAGGCGCTCGCGCCCTTTGCAGGACGCGGCGGCGCACCCGCGGGCGCCGGGCCGGGCTCTCCCGTTTGCGGGTAGATGAAGCCTTCGAGCACGATCTCGGCCCGCGCGGGTACCTGGAGCGTGTCGACGCCGGGCGTCAGGCACTTCGCGAGCTCGGTGCGGGCGCCGCGCAAAAGGCCGGCGAACTGGTATTCGGACAGCGTGTCAGGCACGGGCGTGACGGCACCGAGGATCGTTGCCGGATCGGCGCCCAACACGACGGCCACGGGATAGGGCTTGCCGGGATTTTTCAGCGCGAACTCGCGAAAATCGAGCGCGCCGCCGCGATGCGCGAGCCAGCGCATGATGAGCTTGTTGCGTCCGACCAACTGCTGGCGGTAAATGCCGAGATTCTGGCGGGTCTTGTTCGGGCCGCGCGTGACGGTCAGGCCCCAGGTCACGAGCGGGCCGGCGTCGCCGGGCCAGCAGATCTGGATGGGCAGCTTGGCGAGATCGACGTCGTGGCCTTCCCAGACGATCTCCTGGCAAGGCGGCGCGCTCACGGTCTTTGGCGCCATGTCCCAGACAGCCTTGGCGAGCGTGAGGAGCTTGCCCGCGTCCTTCAGCCCGCGCGGCGGCTCGGGCTCCTTCAGCGCGGAGAGGAGGCGCCCCACGTCGCGCAGCGACTCGAGCGCCGCGCCGTCGCCGCCGCTTTCGGGCGCGTCGATGCCCATGCCGAGCGCGACGCGGCGGGGGGTGCCGAACAGATTGCCGAGCACCGGGAACGCGTGTGTGGTGCGGTTTTCAAACAGCAGGGCCGGGCCGCCGGCACGCAGGACGCGGTCGCACAGCTCGGTCATCTCCAGCACCGGGGAAACGGCTTGCGGGACGCGGCGCAATTCGCCGAGCGTCTCCAGGCGGCCAACGAAGTCGCGCAGGTCTTTGTATTTCATCAGGAGCCAATCGTGGCCAACCGGGGCGGCCAACTCGGGGGCCGCATCGGGCGGCGGCTGCAGGGTCCGCGGCCGGCGCTTGAAGCCGGACGACACGCGGCGTAACGATTGTCGATTTTACCTGTGTTGGCTGGCGCACGCTGCCAGCCAATCCGCATAACCACCCGCAGACGCGCGTGCCGCGCGGATTGCGGCCGATTGAACAGTGTTCATCATTACAATTAGTTATAGATTTGACATTCTATAGTATTGACGATCTATAAAACGCTGCTAGAATCCGTCCACATTGGTTGCAGGTTTTGAAATTTTTAACCATCTCCCGGTCCTTCAGACGCAACGCGTCGCCGTTTAGCCGACTCCCTGCACGGCTGCACACGGTCTAGATTGGTTGTCCTCGCCAGTGCGGCCTTCGCGCTGGCTGTTCGCGTGAGAACTCCCCGCGCGCGCACTTAGCGTGCCTGGTTGTAGACGAGGGGTTCCACACACGGCGTACTTGCCGTTTTCCCGATGCCGCTGCCGCACCAGCCAGGGCGCGCGGTGTCTTGATCCTGCGATTGGCCGTCTGCCTCGCGCCGACACTCCCGCCGGATCATGCAACATGGGAGATCCGTAGATGAATACCTGGTTATCGTGGTGGCGCGCCGACGAGCGTGCGGCTCCTGGCCTGCGTGCGCTGCTGCGCCGTGGTACCCGCCTGAGCCACCACCTGTTCAGCATCGTTGGCGGCTGCGCCGTTTTGCTCGCGCTCGCCCTCTGGCTGCTGCCCACATGGCGCGGCACGCTGGCCGCACGCATGATGCCGTTCGTTTCGGCGGCGGTGCAGGCCGGTCCGGCGCGTCTGCTGCAAGGCAATCCGCTGCCTTCCTTCGCGCCCCCGGGTGTGACGACCAACGAAGACAACGCTGACGGCACGATGCTGCCCACGGCGCTCCAGCCCGACGCGGGCGTCTCGCCCGCAGGTTCCAGCGATGCCGCTACGAAGGTCGCGACCTCGGTGTCAAACGGCGGCATCGCCACGCTCGAAGCCGCGACGCTCAATAGCCTCGACCCGCGTGCGCTGCCGAGCGTCGGCACGCTCGCGCGCATCATTCCGGCGCAGCGCATTACGCCCGACGCCCGCGACGACCGCGTGCTCGTTTCGGCGCGCGAACAGGCGCTCGTCGCCACGTATCTGGCGCGTCGCTATCGTGTGGCGCAGCAGCCGGTCGGCGAGCTCGTGAAAGCGGCGTTCGACACCGGGCGCGAAGTAGGGCTCGATCCGCTGCTGCTCCTCGCGGTGATGGCGATCGAATCGGGCTTCAATCCGTACGCTGAAAGCGGCGTGGGCGCGCAGGGCCTGATGCAGGTCATGTCGAAGGTCCACTCGGACAAGTTCCAGTACTTCGGCGGCCAACGCGCGGCGCTCGATCCGCTCGCGAACATCAAGGTGGGCGCGCTGGTGCTGAAGGATTGCATCGCGCGCGGCGGCTCGCTGCCGGGCGGCCTGCGCCTCTATGTCGGCTCGACTTCGCAGGACGACGGCGGCTATGGCGCCAAGGTGATGGCCGAGCGCGGGCGTCTGCGCGACGTTGCGCGCGGTCGCAATGTCCCGATCAACGCACCGCAGGCGAGCGGCACCGCGACGGCCAGCGAATCGGCACCGCAGAAGGTGGCGAGCGTCAACGGCGACAAGCGCGTGCACGTGACGCTCGACGGCGGGCACGAGCTCATCGAGAAGACGTCGGCTCCCGCGAAGGCAGCGTCCGACCAGGACGATGCGAGCACGGGCACGGCGGCTCAGAAGCATGGCTCGGCCGAGATGGGTGCCTGATTTGGGTACCTGAGTTTGGGTACCTGAGCGTGTAGCTGAAAGGCCGGAAAGAACAAAAAGGCACCCGAGGGTGCCTTTTTGCATTTCTGCGCTCAGGAGTGGTCGGCGTTCGACCGGGCGCGGATCAGCGCCCGAAGAACGTGCGCAGCCGCCCGATCGCTTCCTCCAGCCGCTCGTACGCCGTCGCATACGAGAGCCGCACGTACTGGTGCGGGGCGGCCACGCCGAAGTCCATGCCGGGCACCATCACCGTGCCGGCATCGTGCAGCATCGCGCGCGTGAGCGCGTCGCTGTCACCGGCGGCGGGGTGGGCGACGTTCGAGCAGTCGGCGTAGACGTAGAACGCGCCGTCGGGCATCACGGGCACCGTGAAGCCGAGCGATTCGAGCGCGGGCGCGATGAAGTCGCGGCGGCGCTTGAATTCGAGCCGGCGCGCTTCGTAGATCTTCAGCGTGTCCGGCTCGAAGCAGGCGAGCGCGGCGTGCTGCGCGAGCGCCGACGCGCAGATGAACAGGTTCTGTGCGAGCTTTTCGAACGCGCCGATGAGCGCGGGTGGCACCACGAGCCAGCCCAGACGCCAGCCGGTCATGTTGAAGTATTTCGAGAAACTGTTGACGGTCACCACATCGTCGCCGAACGAGAGCGCGGAGACGGGCGGCGCGTCGTAGGACAGGCCTTGGTAGATCTCGTCGACGATCGTGAAACCGCCGCGCGCGCGCACGGCGTGCACGATGCGCTTGAGCTCCTCGGGTTCGATCGAGGTGCCGGTGGGGTTCGACGGCGAGGCGAGCAGCACGCCACGCGTGCGAGAGGTCCAAAGGCGCTCGACATCCGCGGCGGTGAGCTGGAAGCGTGCCTCGGGGCCGCTCGGCACGAGCACCGGCTTGCCTTCCGCCGCGGCCACGAAGTGCCGGTTGCACGGATAGCAGGGGTCGGGCATCAGCACTTCGTCGTCGCGGTCGACGAGCGCCGTGCAGGCGAGCAGCAGCGCTGCCGAGGCGCCCGCCGTCACGACGATGCGCGCCGGGTCGACCGTGAGGCCATACGCGTGCTCGTAGTGCGCGGCGATCGCCTCGCGCAGCGCGTGAATGCCGAGCGCGCTCGTGTATTGCGTGACGCCGCGGCGCAGCGCGGCGGCCGCGGCCTCGACGACGGGCTCGGGCGCCGTGAAGTCCGGCTCGCCGATACCCATGTGGATGATGTCGCGTCCAGCGCGCTCGAGTTGCGCGGCTTCCTTCGCCAGTTCCATGACGTAGAAAGGCTGGATTTCGTCGACGCGCGCGGCAAGCCGCAGCAGCGGTTCGGCAACGATGTTCATGCGGGGCTTTCCAGTACTGACAGATCTCGCGGCGCGCGGGGCAGGGCGCTCAGGTGCTTGCAGGCGCCCAAGGCGACCCCGCGGCTCGCGTTCTTACGACTTGCGGGCGTTTTGCGCCTCGGTGGCGCGCAGTTGCGCCGCGAGCTTGTCGAGCACGCCGTTCACGTACTTGTAGCCGTCCGAGCCGCCGAAGGTCTTCGTGAGCTCGACCGCCTCGTTGATCACGACGCGATACGGAATGTCGACGTGGTGCTTGAACTCGTAGGTCGCCACGAGCAGCACCGCGCGTTCGACCGGCGAGAGCTGCTCGATCGGACGGTCGAGGCATGGTGCGATCGCGGCGGACAGTTCGTCCGATTCGCGGATCACGCCGTGCAGGATCGCGTCCAGATGCTCGTGATCGGCCTTGTCGTAGCCCTGCGAACCGCGCAATTGCGCGTCGATCTCGCCGGCGGGCACACCCGACAGCAGCCACTGATACAACCCCTGCGTGGCCAGTTCGCGGGAGCGGCGGCGCGCGCTCTTCATTGCTGTTCCTCTTCGTCTTCCTCGTCTTCTTCGTCGTCGCCGCCGTCGAGCTGCTCCAGCGCCACCGTCAGATTCGCCATTTCGACGGCGACACGGGCCGCGTCACGACCCTTCTCGGTCATGCGTGCGACGGCTTGCTCCTCGGTCTCGGTCGTGAGCACGGCGTTGGCGACCGGCACGTTGAAGTCGAGCGAGACGCGCGAGATGCCGGCGCCGCTTTCGTTCGAGACGAGCTCGAAGTGGTAGGTTTCGCCGCGCACGACCGCGCCGAGCGCGATCAGGGCGTCGAACTGGCCGCTTTCGGCGAGCTTTTGCAGCGCGAGCGGGATTTCGAGGGCGCCCGGCACGGTGACGAGCAGCACGTCTTCGCCCGTTACGCCGAGGCGCTCGAGTTCTTCTATGCAGGCGTCGGCGAGGCCGTTGCAGACGGGTTCGTTAAAGCGCGACTGGACGATGCCGATGCGCAGTCCGTCGCCGTCGAGGTTCGGTTGGTATTGTCCGATTTCCATGTGGTGTCCGTAGGTTCGGTTGAGCGTGGTG
>NZ_DATJWR010000204.1:0-31056 GCF_035501035.1 Paraburkholderia sp. | reverse complement strand
CGATCTGGACGGTCGGTGTTTTCGCGTCACTCTACGCCGGTTACTTGAAGCCCGATTTGCGGGTTACATGCGCGAATCTATCGTCAGTTATCAATGGCTTCGCGACCGTGGTATTGGCGGTCGTCATCGACCCGCAAGTATCGGTGATGACGGACGACGTAATCGAAGGCCGGATTTCTGAAAACACCTTCCGGCGAGCAATTACGACACTTGCGGGCGCACGCGTTGTCGGGACGCTGATTGCGCAGGCCGTGCTTGTTCCAGCGGCATTAATCATTGTTCGCATCGCCGAACTCATCTAGTGCTGCGATCAATGCGGAGATCGCGCCCCCTTGTCCGTCGCACCAAGCCGAACGTGTCAGGCAGAGCGCCGCCACTTTCGGCTAGTCGACATCGCGCTGAAGATCGCAGACGATTCCAGGGAGCGAACAAAGGAGTAGGAGATCGGCGATGACGTTCTTTTGGACTTTGAAGCGCATCCCTGAGCTGGCGAATCTACCGGCGCGCGATAGACGCGTATATTAGCGACGCGCCTATCGTCGTAGCTGGCGCCATTGGCAGACATGGGCCGGGTTGCTCGCGTGCGCAATTTGCGCTGCAGTGGGTGCGGCACTTGGTGCATTTGCCGCGCATCCGATCGTTGGAGCCGTTATCGGAGGCGGCGTTGGCGGATTCATATTTGGGCAAACTACCGTACGTGTCGCGCGCTCACATTACAGAAACGTACTACTAGGCCTCGACAGTTAGCCAGCTGACCGGTTCGGTAGCTCTACTACCTGAAATCGTTGGCAATCCACGCAGCTCTTCTCGCCTGAGCGTCCGCTTGCCGCTGGACTGCATGAGACGCGCACCCGAGGCGTTGTCGAACTCAGCCGAGGGGCGCTGGTATCGGCCAGGAGCGCCGGTCGACGCGTGCCTCCGCATCGCCGACAGTCCAGCTTGTTGTCGAAAGCTGGACGTCGCGCGGCATATGAATTGGACCTTTCGGAAGCGAAGGAAAGAAGGGCTTGCCTGCTGGTGTATGCCATCGCCTACCAGAACGAAGTTCATGTGAGGTGCCTGTTCAAAAGCCCGAAGGAAAGCCTTCGCGCCGCATCCGACAACTCGGACAGGGCACACGTCCTGCCGTGGACTTCACCGCCGAAGCGGTTCAATACGTCCAAATCATAGGCAGGGTCGTTGCAATCAATGGCGCCGTGTGTGCAACAGAATGCGTTTCAATAACCTGAAATGATTGTTACACTTGCGGCGCCAAGCCTTGATCTGGTCCACGGTCGGCACGCCCATTTTGATGCCCCGTGGAAATACCAAAACCAAAAAAGGAACTCGGGGATCAGCAATCTATGAGGATACATATAGCAAGCGCAATCGCATGTGCCGCTGCAGTGGCTGGCTGTGGCGGAGGTAGTGGATCGGGAAACGTTTGCCAGCCAGTCACTACCGGCGGTTACGCGCACTGCGCGCCATCTGGCAACCCGCCCCCACCATCAACCGCCATCCCTGAAGGGATCTGGGGAGGCGCAACGAGCGACGGAGCAGCGGTGTCGCTACTTGTCCTGGAGACGGGTCAGTATTACCTCGTGCCTACATCGCCCACTATCGATGGACTGGTTGAGGGCATCATGACTGCGAGCAACTACAGTTTCACGGATGCCGCCGCTGTCGTCTATTCATCGTCCACTACGCTTGTTGCAGGCACCGTTTCCGGATCATTCATCGCGAAGACGTCGCTCTCTGGCACCCTGACGACCGCCCAAGCTCTTTCCTCGCCGTTCCCGCAAGGCGCAACCAGCGTAACCTTCAACGGCAACTACAATTCCCTGTATGACACGCCCGCGACAGTCGCTGAAGCGGTTGGGACATGGTCGGGTCAAACCTCGGTATCGACCTCCCCCGTAACGTTGACCGTTGCTGCGAATGGAGCTGTTAGCGGGTCCGACGGAATCTGTACGTTCAGCGGCTCCGTTTCTCCTCGACCGACGGGTAAGCACGTGCTCGACGGAACCGTGACGTTCAGTGGCAGCGGTTGCCTTCTGCAAACCAGCAACCCATTGACTTTCGAGACCGTCATTCAAGGAGATCAGCTCGTCGCGGCAGGCGTTACCTCGCAGCGCGATCATGGGTTCTCCATATTCGCGAAGAAGAACTAACGGTATTCGGATAGCGTGATCCCGATGCGGGGCGCTCTGAGCGCACCCCCGCATCGGGAAATCGTTCTTCTCGCTCTTGTATGGCCGCTTTACGTCCGGTCGAAGGACCGCTCCGGGTCGGTTGCTGCCGAACGAGGACCGAGCGACGGCGGATTGCCCCGCCGACTCAGTTTCCGACCGGGTGCGGCCGAGGCTGTGTGAAAACGCACGCCAAACGAACCTGTCGATCAACTCGACCAGTCAGATCGTCGTGTGTGAGCTTGGAAACGGCTCGGGAAGGGTAAAGCGACACCCGAAAACCGGGAAGTTATGAGTTTTCACACAGCCTGGGCCAAGACCGGACGTTCGACATCGCGGCGTAAATTGTTGACAATGCACACCGATATGACACTGAACGCCACGAGACGGAGGTGGTACGGGCGGCTCGGCTTCGCGGTGCCCAGCGTGCCGACCGGGGTTGCGGCGCATTTGGGGGCGCTGTCTGAACGGGGCTACAAAGCGAGGAGATCAGGCAACAAGTGAACAAAGTTGTTGACGTATAAAGTCGGGCAACTGGCCCGCCTTGAGGTACTCCCCGACCATCGCGAATATCTCCAGATAGAGAAACATCAGCAGCAGGTCCGTGAGGGTCACGCCGTCCGACTGCACCATGTGCCAGATCAGCACGCCGATTTCCACCACGGTGTCAATGCCTATGATTAGCACTCCGAACAATTCAGCAAGTTCCGTGGCGCGCTCAAGGCGCTCCTTGATCGCTCTTCGCAGAACATTTTCGCAGTTCCCAACGATCCTGTATGGGGTGGAAGCCGGACGAAATGAAATTCCGAAAATCCGACAACCAATCCGTGCGCCATTGACGGGAGCGCTCCCGCTTCCCCCTTTCCAACGATCCTCTGCTCTCTACCGCGGCACGCGCCTGTGTTGCATCGGCATCCATTTCGTTAGCTGCCCCCTTTTTTGAGTCGTTTGTAACCATCAAAACGAGTATTTGACAAGTTACTCCACGATGAGTAACCTTCTAAAACCATCTTAAACGGTTACAAAGCAAACGGAGGCGAGGCGGACAGGCGCAGTTCGCCATTGGCCGCGACGTAACGCTGTTCATCTGGCAAGAGGCGTTGTGCCTCGTTTCGCCGGCCGGGTTGCCCGGCTGGCTTGTCAATCGCGCCAGCCATCCTCAGGAGAAGCGTCATGCGTGCAATCGTGCTCGACAAGTTCGGCGGCCTCGATAGCCTCGTCTATACGGAACTGCCGGAACCCGAGCCACTGGAAGGCCATGTGGTCATCGAAATCAAGGCATTCGGCCTCAATCATGCCGAGTTGCACATGAGGCGCGGCGAGTGGGCCGAGGCGGCCAGGGTGAGCGGCATCGAGTGTGTGGGCGTGGTGAAGTCGTGCCCTGGCGGTGAATTTCCCGTGGGCGCGAAAGTCGCAGCGCTGATGGGTGGCCTCGGACGAACGATCAACGGCAGTTATGCCCAATACACGCGGGCGCGCGCGTCGAACGTGGCGCTGATTGATTCCGACCTGCCCTGGGCCGATCTCGCGGCGATTCCCGAAACATACGCGACCGCATGGACCTGTCTCTTCCGCAATCTCGAGATCGAAGAAGGGCAAACGCTGGTGATTCGCGGCGCGACATCGTCGTTCGGGCAGGCTGCCGTGAAGCTCGCCGTGAACGCCGGCGCAAACGTCATTGCAACCACGCGCAACCCGGAGCGGTTTGCAATGCTAGAGGCCCTCGGTGCCGCGCGCGCCGAGCTCGAAGGCCCCCACTTGTCGAAGCGCATTGCCGAGGCGAAGCACATAGACGCCGTGCTCGACCTCGTTGGCAACAGCGTGGTTCTCGACTCGCTCGCCGTGTTGCGGCGAGGCGGCCGGGTGTGTCTTGCGGGCTGGCTGGGCGGCCTCGACCCGATTCCCGATTTCAATCCGTTGCTGCAGATGTCGAGCGGTGTTTATCTGACGTTCTTCGCGAGCTTCGTGTTCGGCACGCCGGGATTTCCGCTCTCCGACGTGCCGCTTCAAAAGATTGCCGAAGACGTTGCCGCCGGCCGCCTCGATGCCAGGCCCTCGCGCGTGTTCGCATTCGACGAAATTCACGAAGCGCATCGCGTGATGGAAGCCAATGAAGCGGGCGGGAAGATGGTGGTCGTCGTCTGAGCGGCCCGGCATCAGCGCGTGGGAGAGACCGCGCGCAAGTCGTCGAGCACGGCGCGCGCGAACTCCAGTTGGGTCACCAGCGCAGGAGAGGCGGGAAGAATCGGTGCGCGTGTCTCGGGCAAGACGCACGCGTCGAGCGCCAGCATGGCCTTGATCGCGCTGGGGTTCGGCGCGGCGAACAACAGGCGCAGCACGGGCTTCACCCGCTTGAATAGCCGGCTCGCCGCCTCGCCGTACCCTGCTTTCACCAGCGCCTGCACGTCGCGCAGCAAGTCCGCGCAAACGTGGGCGCTTGCCAGAATGCCGCCTGCCCCACCGGCCTGGAGACAATCGAGAAATGCTTCGTCGGTGCCGCAAAGCAGATCGATAGGTAGCTGTCCTAACGCTTTGAAACGCTCGCCAGCGCAAGCCTTGATCGCCACGATATTGTCGATTTCCGCCAGCTCGCGCACCGTTTCGACTTCGATCGATACGCCGGTGCGATGCGGCACGTCGTAGAGCACGATCGGCCGCGAAGTCGCGCGCGCGATTTGCTCGAAATGCCATGTGAGACCCGCCTGGTCCGGGCAAACATAAGCGGGCGGCGGAACGAGAAAGCCGGCCACGTCCCAGTTTTCCAGACCGCGAAGGTCCTCTACGAACTCACGGGTGTCGCTGCCGCCAAGGCCCGCGAACACGGGCACGCGGTTCGCCACGACCTCCATGATCGCCTGCACCACGGCAACGCGCTCGGCATCGCGCAGGAGTGCCGCTTCGCCCGTCGTGCTGAGCGCGACGATGCCGGCAATGCCGCCGATCACATAGTCGTCGGTCAGGCGCTGCAACGCTTCGATATCGACTTCGCCTGCGCGCAAGGGTGTGATGACCGGCAACCAGATTCCTTTGAACATGTCAGGCTCCTTTGCGCTCGGTGCGTGGACGCAGGGCGCCGATCGTCGCTTGAGGAACGGTGGCCATCAGCATGTGCAAAGTGAAGTCGATATCTTCGGGGGCGATATCGAGCTGCACGCGCATGGCCCCGCGCGCGAAGGCAGTCTGCGCGACATAGACGCCGAGCGGGGAATGCAGCAGCGTCGCTAGATGGGCGCGCGCGGAATCGGCGGTATTTGCGGTCAGCACCACTTCCAGCCACGCACGCAGTGCCCGCAAGGGGACAACTTTGGCACGCGGGCGAGGGCGCGGGGCCACTACATCGGAATGGGTAATCGGATTTGCGCAAGCCATGAGATTGCTTTGCTACTCGCAGGTTGTGAACACAACCTTAGCGTAGTGCGGCGCACATAAAACTAGTGTCAAAAAGTCCGGTACGTCGTGCGTAAATTTCAGATACTTCCGCCGAGCTGAGGATTCAGCTCGAGATGCAGCACGACGAGCCAGCGCCGCGGGCAATTGTTGGCGATCGCGAGTTTCTCCGCATGGGCGCCTGAGCCGGATTGCGGAGATCCGATATATCCCTGCTTCTTTGCCAGCGTCCAAGCCGCCCGCGCGTCTGTCACCAGCCAGTGGCTCACCAGAACGCAGGTCACGCAACTGAAGATCACCGTCTGGAACTCCGCCATGTCTGGATCGATTCGCTCGGCAGCGAAACTGAATACCGCACTCAATATCTGGTCGACGGAAAACGTGAGGAGCACGAGCTTCAGCCAGCCTCGAAAGCGCGTCGGCATGATCAGCGGGGCACCGTTGGGTTGAGTGGCTGATGCTCCACGGGAGCAAGCGCGTGAAATGCGGCGATGCCGTCCTGATCGCAATGCATGACAATTCCTCGAAGTGATTCGTCGCGCAAGTTTAGAAGTGACACCCAGCTCCAACAAGAAAAAATGTCGTAAAGAGCCTCGCATTGGATGGCGCCGGGAATCGAGCCCTGGCTGGGAGCTACATCGTATTTACGGATCGAGGGCGGATCTTTTACGGGTTGTTTACGCGCTTTTCGCTACGATCCTCGTGATCCGGCCCAGAGCGATCATCCAAACCGCCGGTTTGACCGATCGCGCAATCACGCGGGAATGATCCGCGTATCTGGCGTTTCGATGTCGAACATCGCAGGCAACTTCGTGCTGAAACTACTCATTCCTATCGTTGACCCGCACGGCGCCGCCGAAGCCGCACGCCATAGCGCGTTTCTTTTTGCGGAGCGCGGCATGGTCGAAGTCGAAATCGTGGAGACGCTGCGGGACGCAAGCGACGACCGCTCCTCGTGGTTCCGGGCTGCTTTGGAACCGCACATCCGCAAGCAACGACGCGTACGCGATACGTTGAGCGCCACCTGCGCGATTCTCGAAGACGCGGGCGTGCCCTACCGGTTGCGACATGCGCCAGGGCCCGCGGAACGAAGCATCGCCGCCTGCGTTGAATGCGGCGGCGCGGATATCGTCCTCGTGGACGCGAGCCATATCGGCTTTCTTCGCAAATGGATGATGCTCACGCGGCTCAAGCGTCTTTGCAGCGTGCCGGTCACGCTGCTGTATTGACGGCGTCGAATGCGCGAGATCCCTTCGCCGATCCGACCTATGCTTCGAGCTGCCTCCACGGTGACTCCGCAAAAACGTGCGCTGCTTCGCGTCTGCGCGTTGATCCTTCTCGTCATCCCCATTTTGACCTCGGCGTTCGCGTTCTTTGCGTTCTCGAATCATCCCGATTTCGCCCTCGGTCTGACCACATGCTTCTGCTTCATGTGCTGTGCGCTGCTTGCCGCATGGATTCGGTCCGATGCGAGGCACGCATGGTCGCGGGCGCGCGAATCGGGCTTCGTGCAACCCGCCGCCATTCGCCCGGGGCGTGCAGTACGAGTCTCGAATGCATGCCCTTCGCGATGGCTCGTCGAGCTGCATGGCGGCATCGTGGCGGAGCAATGGCGCCGGAAGCGCGCGGCGGCGCATGACGCCCGTGCCGCCCTGTCACGCGCGGCTGGCCTGCGTGCGCGAAGTAATCGCGCCGACAAGACGCCGGTGAGCCGCTTCGTAGGCCTGCCCCTTCAACCCGCCCTGATGCAGCGCCGCGTTCACGATCGCCGCCAGTTCGGCCCGATAAGCGTGATCGCCGGGAAAGATGTCTGCAACCCCGATCAGCGACCTGACGAGCGGCGAAACCGTTGCGTCGAGACTACCCAGCCCGGCCACGAACGGCACGGCGCGCGCGAGCTCGTCTGCTGTGGAGCGCACATCCAGAATCTGCGTGATCCGTTCCTCCCAGACCAGCAGCCTCGCGAGACGCGCCAATGTGCCATCGCACGCGAACTCGCGCTCGAACGGATGGCGCCGCATCCAGCCGGCGACTTCACTGCTGGGCATCGGCTTCGCAATCGCATAGCCCTGCACCAGATCCACGCCGAGCGTGGCGAACGCGCCGACGATATCCATCGACCCCACGCCCTCGACCACCACGCGCTTGCCCATCGCGTGACCGAGTTGCGTGAGTTGATAGATGAAGCGCAGCACGTCGAACGCGTCGTCGGCTTCGATCTGCACCATATCGCGATCGATCTTGATCCAGTCGAACGGCAACTGCCGCAGCCGCGCAAGTCCACTGGCCCCGGAGCCGAGATCGTCCTGCGCGAACGTGACGCCCAAAGCTTTGAAGCGTGTCGAGATCGCATGCTGGCCCTGCCCGAAGGAAAGCGCCGCGGTTTCGAGCACTTCCAGCGTCAGTTGCCCGGGTGGACAGCCATATTTCGCCAACATGGCTTCGGTTGCCTGAAGATAGCGGATATCGCTGAGCCCGGTCGGCGGAAGATTGATCGACAAAGCCAGTGGGAATCCCTCGTCGAGCCAGACGAGGCGTGCCGCTAGCGCATGCTCCAGCATGCGCACGTAGATCTCCAATAGATCGTCGGATACGAGTGCGGGTAGAAACTGGGCTGGAGCGAGCAGTTGCCCCTCATCTTCGAGGCGCGCGAGCGCCTCGACCTTCGTTACCTTGCCCCGCTGCACGTCGAGCAACGGCTGGTAGTAAGTCAGCAAGGCTTCCGAGCGCACGAGCGCCGCAAAGTGCTGGCGCTCGCGCATGGGAATGGCCTCGTGGAATACGCTCGCCGTGCCCAGCCGCTCCAGTGCGCAGTTGAGCACGGTCTGCAACATGGCGAGAAAAGCCGTTTGATTCGCCCCCATGAATCCGCCCGGCAACGCGCTGTACAGCAGCAGGATCGCGAGGGGGCTCTCGCCGAAAACGCCGAGCGGAACCGCCGCGCAGGAACGAAAGCCGCTTTTCAATACCAGCTCGCGCCAGGGCGCGGCAGCCGAAAGTGTCTTGAAGTTGATGATCCGCTCGATATTGCCGCTGCGCCAAGCACGGCCAACCGTGCCCTGGCCGCGCGGATCGTCGGCGTCGGTCACGACGCGGGTTCGCTCGGAAATCAGGAGCTCCTCGACATAGCCGAGCAGACTCTCGCTCGCCGCGGCCTCGAAGTGAAAGACACCTTGATCGTCAGGACGACCAATCGCACAGCCGGCAATTTCCTCGTGCGCCGCGAGAATATCGACGACGCGGTGAATGAGGTCCCCATAGTGCTCACTGCCCCACGCCACTTTCGTTACGTCCAGCAATGCCGCCTGCTGCGCGCTTTCGATCTTCTGATAGGCCTTGAGCTGCTGGGCGAGGTCGTTGTTCAGGCGTTCGGCAAAAAGCGAGAGGCCGCGGCTGTCGACCGTGCGGCCGATGCGGCGAAAGACCGAGGCGGCGAGCAGGGCACGGCTCTCCACCAGTTCGTCCTTGTCGAGCCCGACGATGGCGTGAATCCGGCCGATGCGCAAGGCATTCGCGATACGTTCGGCATCCTTGATGTGTGGCGTGGCGAGGGAGAGGAGATTCTGTATCTGCCGCTGTTGCAGGTGCCGGCGCTCGGAATCGTCGAGCATGTCCAGAATCACGCGCGACTTCGGGAGCTGGGCGAGCTCCGTATAGAATTCGGCCACCGCAGCCGGCGCGTGGACGCGCAACGCCTCTAGCAGAGAAGTCACCACTCACACTCCTGTTCGTCACCCGGTTGCCCGAATCCCGGCGTATTTTTCCCCGGTTGGCGGCTCGGCCGCGCGAGCGGCTCAAGTTCTGGCACGACTGCCCGCATCGTCTTCGATGCGCTCATCGCCTTACTGTAGCATCGCTGCGGCATGCCACGCGGGCGCATCGGCTAAGATAGCGGCGTCGTCGCCGCGGCAGGCGCAGTGCGCCGCGCTTGCCATCCACGAGGCGGGCTTCGAGCGGCTGCTCGCGGCGCCACATACTCGGTGTTTTCGCCAGGCTCCCGGCCTGTACGTATCGGCCGGGGGCCGAGGAGCCTCAAATGGACCGAATTGCGCTGATATGTGTGGGCGTCCTGGGTCTCTTGCTATTCGGCCTGGGACTGTCCATCTCTTTGCTGCGTTTTCGCGAGGGCACCCTCTCGGGCTGCGAGCCCGACCCGGCAAGCCTGCTGCACAAACTCGTCCGCGCGCATGCGAACACCGCCGAATATGTCCCCTTCCTCGCGGTGCTTTTTGTATTTCTCGGCGCGCGAGCGCCTTCGCCGGCAACGGTCGCGCTGATCGTCGCGGCGACCGTGTGCCGCTGCCTGCTCGTCATCGGGCTGATCGCCTTTCCGACGATGGCAAGGCCCAACCCTGCGCGGTTCGTCGGTGCGTTGGGGACCTATGCGGCCGGCATCGCGCTCTGCGTTTCGTTGCTGCGGTGAGTGGTGGCAACCCGATCAGGCTCGGCCCGGCGCGACGATCATGCACACCGCCGTGGCCGTCGCGACAAGCTTGTCGTCCTGCCACAACTCTCCATCGACATTGCATACGCCGCGCCCCCTACGCACCAGCGTAGCGCGGCCGATCAGCCTGCCGGGCTTCGCGGGCCGCAGGAACGACGTGTTCAGATTCAGCGTTGCGCAGTGCTCGCCCTCGGCGAGCGTCGAGGTGACGAGCGTTGCCGTCACGTCGTCGAGCATCGCGCAGAGCATGCCGCCCTGCACTTGGCCCGCCGGGTTCAGGAACGCCGGAGTGCCCACGTAAGCGGCTTCGAGCGCGTCCTCGCGTAGCGCAAGCAATGTGCCGCCGAGCGTCGTCGTGATCGGGGGCGGCGAACCATTCTCGCCGTACAGGTTTGCATAGGTCGGCTTTTCGTCGATTTCCATTTAGGGATCCTCTTTTTGTGTATCCGCTCGCGGCTCACTCGCCGCGAAACACCGGCTTGCGCTTCTCCTTCCACGCGAGTGCGCCTTCGCGCAGGTCGTGCGATGCGTCCGCCTGCGCCACATCGCGCCGGAACTCGTCCACGTCGAGCGTGCCGCTCGCAATCCGGTTCAGATGCTTTTTCATGCCAAGCAGCGCGAGCGGCGCCATGCCAGCCAGCTCGCCGCTCAAGCGATCCATTTCGTCCGGTAACGTTGCACGCGCAACGACATTATCGAGGAAACCGCAGGCCGCCATTTGCGCGGCGTCGAATGTGACAGCGCCGAGCAGCAGCTTTTTCGCCACATTCAGGCCGAGCCGCGAGGCGTAGCGCTGCAAACCGCCGCGATAGAAAAGCAGCCCGAGCCGCGCGGCCGGTACGAACATCTCGCTTGTATCGACGCCGATGCGAAAGTCGCAGGCGAGCGCGAGATCGGTCGCGCCGCCATAAACGCCGCCGTTGATCGCGGCGATCGTCACCGGGCGCGCCTGCTCCAGCTCGTTCGCGAGCGCCTCGAAACTCGCGCCAGCGTTCCCGTCCAGGCTGCCGATGTTGAATCCGGCGCAGAAGTGCCGGCCCTGCGCACACAAGCGCAGCACGAGCACCTCGCGCCGCGCGTTCACGTCGCGAATGAAGCCGCGCAGGGTGACGAGGTCTTCAGGCTCGAGACGGTTCGCCATGTCGGGGCGGCGCAGCGTGATCGTCGCGATCGGTCCGGCAACGCAGAGTTCGGGCTGCTGACCTGAGGAATGAGCGGGTTTCGAGGTCATCTTCAGCCTCAGTGGAAGTCGTAGATCTGCATGGTAGTCTCGCCCGCCTCGATACGCTTGCAGATTGCGGCTTCGTCGGCCTCGCGCTTCATGCCCTTCGCCACCACGTCCGCTGCGCGCGCACGAGGAATGGCCACCACGCCATCGCGGTCCCCAACGATCAGGTCGCCCGCGCTGACCGTCACGTTGCCGATCATCACGGGCTCGTTGATCCAGCCGATCGCTCCATAGTCCTTGCCCGTACCGCGAATCGAAAGCCCACGCGAGAACACCGGGAAGCCTATCGCTTCGAGCAGGTCGGCGTCGCGTACGGCGCCGTCGATCACGAGACCCGCGAGAGCGCGCGCCTTCGCGGCGGTCGTCATGACCTCGCCCCAGTAGCCATGCTCGTACACGCCACTCGTGTAGACCACGAGCACGTCGCCCGGCTGCGCAAGCGCGATGGCGCGATGCAGCCAGAGGTTGTCGCCGCCCGGCGAGTGCACGGTGAGCGCCGTGCCGCAAATCCTGAAGCCCGGCGCCACCGGTTTGATCGCGGCAGGTAGCGCGCCGATCTTGCCGCCGGCTTCGTGCAGCGTGGCTGCCGGCACATTGCGTGCGGCCTCCACCACGCGTGTCTCGACGCGTTCGATCGCAGTGCGAATCGTCGCTGCCCAATCGTGCTTTTTCATCGTTATTGACCCCGCGTCTGCAACTGATGGTACTTGAACTGTTTGCGTGCTTCATCGAGACGCATGCCGCCACGGCAAGCTTCGCGAATCGCTTCCTCGGCATGGTGGATGGCCTCGGCCGTGTCGAGCACCGCGTCTTCGTGCTCGCGCGGAATCACGATCACGCCGTCGGCGTCGCCGCGCAGGATGTCGCCGGGCTGCACACGTGCCTCGCCGATGTTGACCGGAATGCCGCTCGCTTCGACCTGCACGCGGTCCTTGCCCGTGCGCATCCAGTGATCGCGGCTGAACACCGGGTAGCCGAGCCTCAGGCACAGCGCCACATCGCGACAAATGCCGTTGATCACCGTGCCGGCAATGCCGCGGCGGTGCGCGATTTCGGTCAGGATGTCGCCCCACACGGTCGCGTCTTCACGCCCGCCGTTATCGAGCACGATGACCGCGCCTTGCGGAACGTCGTCGATATAGTCGCCCACCGTGCCGGGCGGGTTCGCGGCGGGACCGTACTTGAGCGTCCACGCGCGGCCCGCGAGGCGGAAATCCGTGCTGCGCGCCTTGATCCTGTAGCACTGGCCGTTGATGCCGAGCTTGTCGAGCGCGTCGGAGAGCGTGGCCGTATCGAGCCGGCCTGCGCGCTCCACGTTACGATCGTTGCGATTGTCGTTCGTCGTCATGGTTCCTGTTTTTCCGTGGACTGGAGATGTGCTCATGCGAGCATGTGTTCGTAGTTGCCGCCCATCACCGTGCCGACCGGCGTACCGGCGAGAATCGCCTTGGCCATTGCGGCTTCCTTCGCGACGATCATCTCGGCGGTGTCCAGCACGATGCCGATATCGGCGGCGCGGATGAAGATCACAGCGCTGTTGTCGGCCACGACATAGTCGCCGGCTTCCACCTGCACTTCGCCGATCTGCACCGGCAGGTTGGTGCCCTTTTCGACCACACGGCCGCGCGCTGTGCGCGCCGTGGTCGCGCGGCTGAACACCGACAGCTCGTAACCAATGGCTTCGTCGATGTCGCGCACGTGGCCGTCGGCCACTACGCCGGCGACTTCGCGCACCTTTGCCGCAAGCGAGAGCAAGCCGCCCCAGCAGCCCGCTTCCACGCCGCTGCGCTGCTCGACCACGATCACGTTGTCGGCGCCGGCCTGCTCGAGCGCGGTGCAGCCCAGATGCACGGGCGGTCCGGGCGGGGCTTCGCCGGTGCCGAGCTTCACGGTGATCGCACGGCCGGCAATGCGGCCCTGGCCCGAGCGCTGCGGCAGTCCGCTCACCACGCCGGGCAATTTGAGTTTGTCGAGCGCATCCGAGACGGCGCAGCAGTCGAGCCGCCGCAGGCGCTGTACGTTTTGGTCAGCCATGTCGTTGTATTCCTTCAATGTCTTTGCTAGCGAAGCGGGTCAGTCCAGTGTCTTCCACGCGGCGAAGCACAGGCCCGTGCCGGTCAGCGCGGGGCTGCGGTAACCCGGCGTGTACGAGACCCATTCGAGGTCGAGCGACTTGACCGCCTCCACTGCGATGATCCAGTTGCGGATTTCCGAGCTGCCCGCCTGCAACTGCTTCGGGTCGAGCGCAGCAAGCCACGCGCTGTCCTTGCGGCGGATCGCTTCGATGATGCCGTTGTCGAGTTCCTCGTCCACCACGAAGTGCGAGAGGCCGCCAGAGGCGAGCACGCCCACGCGCAGGTCTTCGGGGTAGGCCTCGATCAGCTCGCGCAGCGCGGCGCCGAGCTGGATGCAGCGGCGCGGCGTGGGCTGGTTGGGCGGATCGAAGGTATTGACGATCACCGGGATAATCGGCAAATCGAGGCCTTGCAGGTAGCGGCGGTGAATGAACGAGAACGCGTGGCCCTCGTACTGGCCGCGTTCGAGGCCGTCCATTGCTGCCATGTCGAAGTCGCGCTCGCAAAGCTCTCGTATCATCCAGCGCGCCATCGCCGCCTTCACGGGATAGTGCACGTCGGCTTCGGGCTCCTGGCGCATGGTGCGCGCACGTGCGTACCAGCTATCGTTCGGGCCCGTTTCGCGCTTCGCATTGCGGATCGTCTCACCGTAATAGATCGCGAATGCCGGGTTGTTCGTAGTACGAAACAACTCAGTCTGATCGTCGCCGACGACGATCAGTACATCTAGCTTCGCGGCGCGGATACGCTCGCGCAATTCGTCCATCGCCGCTTCGGCCTGGTCGTAACGCTCGCCCATGCGTTCTGGCGTGACCATTGTCTCGGCTTCGGCGCTTGCTAGCTCGAGCAGCTCGCCGTACGTGACATGATTGCCTGCCTTGTCGAAGTAATGCGGGTTCTTCGGGTCGACCGCGCGAAAGCCGTGCTGCCAGTCTTCGCGCTGCGACACCAGCATGATGCTATGCGACGAGCCGAATGCGGCTACGAGGCGTGCCATTTCGTCTCCTTTTCCTGTACGTTGTTGCTCGCGTTGTTGTTTAGCCTGCGCGCGCTCACACCACGAATGCAGCGCGCCATTGCTCGATCTGTTCGTCCGCGTAGCCGAGTTCGCGCAGAATGGCCTGCGTATGCTCTCCTTGTTCAGGCGCGAGCCGGGGCGAGGCCTCGCGCGGGTAGCGCGAGAGGCGGAATGGCTGGCCGACGAAGGCGACCTCGCCCTTGCCCGGCAGTTCGACCGGCCAGGCCATGCCGAGATGCTTGACCTGCGGATCTTCGAACACCTCGTCGATGCGGTGAATCGGTCCGCAAGGCACGCCGGCCTTGATCAGGACTGCCGTCCATTCCTTCGTCGTGCGCGTTCTGAAGACCTCGCTCACGGCACGATTCACAGCGTCGCGGTTCGCCACGCGAGCGGGGTCGGAGTCGAAGCCCGGCGCGCAAGCGAGATGCCCAAGGCCGAGCGCCTCGCACAGGCGCGTCCACATCGTCTGGCCGATCGCCGCGAGATTCAGATACCCATCCTTCGTCTCGAACACGCCAGTCGGGACCGTGAGCGGATGTTCGTTGCCCACCTGCTGCGGCACCTTCTTGTCCACGAGCCATTGCGCGGCCTGGAAGTCGAGCATCGCGAGCTGCGCTTCGAGCAGCGAGGTCTGCACCCACTGGCCTTCTCCCGACGCTTCGCGTTCGAGCAGCGCAGTGAGGATGGCCATGGCGCAGAAGTGGCCCGCACAGAGGTCCGCGATCGGAATGCCCACGCGCATCGGGCCTTCGTCCGGGTTGCCGGTCACGCTCATGAGGCCGCCCATGCCCTGCGCGATCGAATCGAAGCCCGGCCACTTCGCATAGGGACCGTCCTGGCCGAAGCCCGAGATGCTCGCATAGACGAGACGCGGATTGATGGCGCGCAGCTCGTCCGGACCAATGCCGAGGCGATACTTCACGTCGGGGCGAAAGTTCTCGATGAAAACGTCGGCGTGGCGCACCAGCTCATGAAGAATCTCGCGACCCGCGGGATCCTTCATGTTCAGCGTGAGGCTTTCCTTGTTGCGATGCAGGTTTTCATAGTCGGCGCGATTGTGGTCGCGCCCGCCTATCATGTCGTCGCCGCCGGGCGCGCCAGGCGGAATTTCGAGCTTGATCACGCGCGCGCCCATGTCGGCGAACAGGCGCATGGCGGTTGGGCCCGCGCGCACGCGCGAGGCGTCGATGATCGTGAAGCGTGACAGCGCGCCCTTGCGGGCCGCAGGCGTAGCCGGGTTGTCGTTGATTGCGGCGGTCATCGGCATTCTCCCTCAGGCCGGAGTGAACATCGGAACGGGATAGCCGCCGTCGCTCGGCTTGAACACGACCTGCACGCGCCGGCCGATGGCGAGCGTGGCCGGATCGCAGTCGACGAGATTGGTGAGCATCGTCACGCCTTCGTCGAGCGTCACGTAAGCCAGCGTGTAGCGTGCCTCCTCCTTGCCCATCGCGCTGTACGAGTAGATCGTGCCTACGCCCTTCGACTCGATCCATTCAGTGTGTGCGCTCAGGCAGTGTGGGCAGATGTCGCGCGGGTAATAGTGCGTCTCGCCGCAGTCCGCGCAGCGCTTCACGACCAGGCGCCCCTCCTTCGCGGCCTCCCAGAACGGCAGTGCCTCGGGAAGAGCGCGCGGCGCAGGAACGCGGCGCGGACCGACGGGTTTCACGGCCTGGTTTGCCGCTCTTCCGGATACTGAAATCTGATTAGTGGTACTCATCGTTAAGCCCGTTCTAAAATGAGCGTTGCGGCCGTATGACGTGAAGCCAGTGCGCCGCCTATGCCGCTGGCGAGCGCGAGATCGCAGTTCGGTACCTGCACGGCCGGGTGCGCTTCGCCGCGCAACTGGCGCACCGCCTCGATCACCTTCGTCACACCGCCCCGGTTGGCGGGATGGTTGTTGCACAGGCCGCCGCCATCGGTGTTGAAAGGCAGCTTGCCCACGCCCGAAATCAGGCCACCGTCCTGCACGAACCGGCCGCCCTCGCCCTTCTTGCAGAAGCCGAGATCTTCAAGTTGCATGAGCACCGTGATCGTGAAGCTGTCGTAGAGCGACGCATACTTGATATCGGCCGGCGTCACGCCGGCTTCCGCCAAAGCCGCCGCTCCCGACCACTTCGCCGCCGACCACGTAAGGTCGATCTTGCCGCCCGCGGCGTGCTTCGGCGCTTCGCCCGTGCCACGCACCTTCACGAGCGGCCGCTTGAGCTGCCGCGCAATCTCGGGACGCGCGACGATCAGCGCGCCGCCACCGTCACTCATTACACAGCAGTCCAAACGATGTAGCGGGTCGGCGACCATCGGCGAATTCACGACCTCTTCCACGGTCACGACGTTGCGCAGCATCGCGTGCGGGTTGTGCTGGGCGTGCTGCGAAGCCGCGACCTTGATCCACGCGAGCTGCTCGCTCGTGGTGCCGTACTCGTACATGTGGCGCTTCGCGACCATGCCGTACAGGTTCTGCGTGGCCGGGCCGAACGGCAACTCGAACTGCACCTCAGGCGCATCGGCGTCCGGCGCCTTGAGTGCGAGCGCCGCGCCCGCCGCTCGCGGGCGGCCCGCGAGCGTGATCAGCGCGACGTTGCAGCGGCCCGCTGCTATGGCCTCGGCCGCGTGCGCGACGTGGAGGATCGGCGCGGACCCGCCACATTCGGTCGAATCGACGTGGCGCAGCTTCAGGCCCAGGTATTCGGCCATCGTCGTGGTGCCGAGGCCCGGCGCATCGCCCGCGCAAAAGTAGCCGTCGATGTCGTCCTTCGTGAGGCCGGCGTCTTCCAGCGCGCCTTTTGCGACGTCGGCGTGCAGGCGTGCCACGGAAAGGTCGTCGGCCTTGCGCGTGGGGTGCTCATACGCCCCGACGATATAGGCTTGTCCATTCAGGCTCATATGGCCTCCTGAGCAAGTCGCTGCGTAGTAAAGCGATTCAGATGCCAGGTGGCGTCGCCATAGGTCATGTTGATGGCGAACATGCGCTTCGCGTAGTGACCCGCGCGGCACTCTTCGGTCATCCCCATCGCACCGTGCAACTGGATGGCCCATTCGCCGGCGCTCTTGCAGGCATCGCCGATGAAGGCCTTCACAGACGAAACCAGGCGGCCCCGGCGCACCGGGTCGTTTTCGTCGACGGCCATCGCCGCGGCGCACGCCATCGACTTGCCTTGTTCGAGCGCGATCAGCATGTCGGCGACGCGATGTTGCAGCGCCTGAAACTTCGCGAGCGGCGCGCCGAACTGCGTGCGCGTCTTCAGATGCTCGGCCGTCAGTTCGAGCAGCGCCTCCAGCGCTCCCACCGATTCCGCGCACAGCGCCGCGTTGGCGCGGTCGAGTGCCGCTTCGATGAGGGTGTAGGCCTCTCCGGCCACGCCGATCAGGTCGGCGTGGCTCACAGCGACGTTCGTGAAGCTCACGTGGGCTGCTTCGCGTGCATCGATCGTCGCGAAGTTTCGCAGCGTGACGCCGTGCGCCTTCGAATCGACGAGAAAGAGCGAGAGGCCGTGCGCGTCGCCGCGCTCGCCCGAGGTGCGCACCGCCACGACGAACGCGTCGGCGATGGCCGCGTCGAACACGAGCGTTTTGGTGCCGTCGATGCACCAGCCGTCGCCGGTTTCCTTCGCCCGCACCGCGAGGCGCGTGAGGTCGTAACGCACATCGGCTTCGCCGACCGCCAGTGCGAGCACCTTCTCGCCTGTCGCAGCCGCTTCGAGCCATTGCGTGCGCTGCTGCGCGCTGCCTGCCGCGCCGATCAGCGCAGCGGCAGGCATGCCGCTCGCCAGCCATCCGGCGCCACCCAGCGCGCGGCCCAGTTGCTGCGCGACGAGCATCGTCTCGACCGCGCCGTAGCCGCTGCCGCCCTGCTCGGGGTCGATGGTGAGGCCGGTAATGCCGAGTTCGGCAAGACCCTGGCGGCGGTGCGCGGCAAGCGCCGCGTCTTCGGCGTCGCCGCGCTGGTGCGCGGGATATTCGCCGTCGCAGAAGCGTCGTACCGCATCCTGCAGCGCGACGTGATCTTCAGTCAGAGAAAAGTCCATGATTTATCGTGTCCCGCTTCAGGCATTGAAGAACGCGCGGCTGATCAGGTTGCGCTGGACCTCGTTGGTGCCGCCGTAGATCGATAGCTTGCGCGCGTCGAAGTAATTGGCCGCGACGGCAATCACGTCTTCGGGGCTCGGCGGCTCGCAGCCCGCCTGGTCCAGCAGCGCCGCCTCGTCGAACGCGATGGCGTCGGGCCCGGCGACTTCCGCGAGCAGTGCATAGATGGCCTGGCGCAGTTCGGTGCCGCACACCTTGAGCATCGAAGCCTCGACGGCCGGCACGCGGCTCTGCTGGTTCGCGCTCAACATGCGCAGGCCCGTGAATTCGAGCGCCATCAGCTCGATCTCGAAGCGGCTCACGCGCGCCTCGAAGAGCGGGTCGCCCGCGAGCCCCTGCCGCTTGCCGAGCTGCTTGACGCGCGCAAGCTGCTGCTTGCACGAGCCGATGCCCGCAATGCCCGTGCGTTCGTGACCGAGCAGATACTTGCCGTACGACCAGCCCTTGTGCAGCTCTCCTACGAGGTTCGCCGCTGGCACGCGCACGTTGTCGAGGTAGACCTCGTTGAGATCGGTGCCGCCTTCGAGCATGCGGATCGGTCGCAGCTCCACACCCGGCGACTTCATGTCGATGAGCAGGAACGAAATGCCTTCCTGTGGCTTCGCGCTCGGGTCGGTGCGCACGAGCGCGAACATCATCTCGCACCAGTGCGCATAAGACGTCCAGACCTTGTGGCCGTTGACGACAAAATGATCGCCGTCGAGCACGGCCGTGGTCCGCACGCTCGCCAGGTCCGAGCCCGCGCCGGGTTCAGAGAACCCCTGCGCCCACCACGTTTCGCTGCGGCGAATGGCCGGCAGGTAGCGTTCCTTCTGTTCGGGCGTGCCGAACGCGTTGAGCACGGGGCCGAGCATGTTGATGCCGCTCGCGATGATGCGCGGCGCGCCGCCAACGAGCGTTTCCTCGTCGAAGATGTAGCGCTGCAGCGGCGTCCAGCCCGGGCCGCCGGCCTCCTTCGGCCAGGACGGCGTGATCCAGCCGCGCTCGTAAAGATGCGTGTACCACTCGACATAGTCGCTACGTTCGAGGCGCAGGCCGAGTTCGGCCTTGCGCTTGAGTGCCGGCGACAGGTTCTTCCTGACGAACTCGCGCACCTCGGCGCGAAACGCCTCGTCCTCTGCGGAGAATTCCAGTCTCATTGATCTGTTATCCTGATTATTGATGATCGCCAGCGCGGGCGCCGCATACCACGAGCGCATCGAGCGCGAGCACGCGCTCGGGGTATGCCACGAGCGGGTTCACGTCGATCTCGGTGATCTGCGGGTTCGCGCGCATTTGTGCGCCGATCGCGGCCACGGCCCTGGCGATGGCCGCCACGTCCACGCCCGCTGCACCGCGCACGCCATCGAGCAACGCGGCAGCCTTCAGGCGGCGCAGCTCGGTCACGATGTCGGCTTCGGCCATGTCGGCGGGAATCAGGCGCACGTCCTTCAGCGCTTCGATCCAGATGCCGCCAAGGCCAACCAGCATGACGGAGCCCCACTCCGCATCGCGCTTCGCGCCCACCACGAGTTCGAGACCGCGCGGCCCCATCGCCTCGACGAGCGCACCGTCGAGCTGCAGTTCCGGGCGATGCGAAGCCACGCTCGCGTGCAGCTTGTCCCAGCCTGCGCGCAGCGCGTTCGCATCGGCCAGGCCGACCACCACGCCGCCCACGTCGCTCTTGTGGGGCAGCTCGCTCGCCTGAGCCTTGAGCACGACCGGGTAGCCAATTTCATCTGCAATCCTGATCGCTTCGTCGAGCGTCTTCGCAAGACGCCCCGGCGGCACCGGCAGCCCCGCGGCGGCCAGCCACTGCTTGCCCCGATATTCGGCGTAAATGCCGTTGGCGGGCACCGGGCCCGGCAGCGCAATTGCTGCCGGCGGCGCGCTTTGCGCACGCGCCGCGCGCTGCAACGATTCGCCGTAGGCCGCCACGCGGGCGCAGGCGCGCAGCGCGCGGTCCGGCGAGCGGAAGAACGGCACGCCGCTCGCGGCGATCGCCTCCGCGAAGAACGGCTCCAGCGCGTTGTTGTCGCCCATCACCGCGAGCACGGCCGGCTTGGTGGCGCGCGCGAGCGCCGGCACCAGGTGGTCGGCCTTGTCGCGCTGTGCGATCGGCGGCCCGCCCATGATCGAGAGCACGAGGCTGCCGATGTTCGGGTCGGCGAGCACGGTGTCGATGAGTTCGCCGATCAGGCCCGGGTTGCGCACGCCTATCGTCGTGTAGTCAAGCGGGTTGTCGGCAACGGCGAAGTCGGGCAGCAGTCCGGTCAGCTTCTGCAGCGTCGGCGCGGTGAGCGGCGGCAGGGTAAGGCCGATGTCGTCCGCGAAGTCGAGCGTTATGTTCTTCACCGCGCCCGATGCCGTCATCACCGCCGTGCCCGCCGCGGGCGGCACCGGGAAGCGCGCGAGGATCGTCGTGGTGTCGAACAGTTCGTCGAGCGAGTCGACCACCACCACGCCTTCGCGGGCAAGCAGCACACTCGCCGTGGCATGGTCGCCCGCCAGCGCGCCCGTATGCGACTGCGCCGCTTCGCGCGCCCGCGCGCTCTTGCCCGGCATCAGCATCACGATCGGCTTGCCCGCCGCGCGCGCTTCGCGCGCCAGTGCCAGGAAGGTCTGCGGGCGGCGCACCTGCTCGGCATAGACGGCAATCGCGCTCGTCTGCGAGTCGGCGATGAACCACGCGAGATAGTCCTCGATGCCGAGCACGGCTTCGTTGCCCGTGGAAACCGCCGCCGTGATCGGTTGGCCACGGCCCATGAATGCGTCGCGCAGGTTGGCGGCCATCGCGCCGCTTTGCGCGACCACGCCAACGCCCTTGCGGCCCGCGCACGGATACGGCGCGAGCGCCTCGAACGTGACCGGCACGCCGGCCTCGAAGTTCGTGAAGCCCATGCAGTTCGGGCCGATGAGCGCCATGCCCGCGGCGTTCGCGGCATCGGCCAGCGCCTGCTGCTTCGCTCGGCCTTCCTCGCCCGCTTCGGCATAGCCCGAGGCGAAGATGACCGCTGCGCCCGTGTGGTGCGCACCGAGCGTGCGCACGGCGTCGAGTACGCCCGCCTCCGGAATGCAGAGCACCGCGAGGTCGATGCCTTCTGGCAGCGCCTCGACGCTGTTGACACAGGGGCGGCCATTGATTTCCTGGCTGCTGCGCGAGACGAGGTGGATCTCGCCCGCATAGCCGAACCGCTCGAGATTCTGCAACACGAAATTGCCGAACGAGCGCGGGTCGGCGGAAGCGCCCACCACCGCGATCGATCGCGGCTTGAGCACGCGTTCGACGGGCAACACGCCGGCGGCTTCGGAGAGTGACTTACTCATCAGGTCATGCCTCTTCTTGATTGGGATCCCGGAGCTGGCATACCAGGATCAGTTCGATTGAGAGCCATTCTGGCATACCAGATGAGCATTCTCAATACACCAGAGGTCGATTTTCATGGTTAGCGTTTTCCCCTAGTCGGCTTTCGGCGAGCCTCCGCCACACCCCTATCTTATTGATTTTCATAAGATTCCTGACAATCCCGGCTTGCATCCACGGGCCAGATCCGCCGCATAAGAAAAACCTCTCATTGAATACCACAGAGACGCACTGGTATATTTAAGCCATCGAACACCAGCACTCGTGCCTTCCATGAAACCTGTAGTCGACCTCTACGCCGAACGCGAGGGCCCTGTGCCCGACCTGCCGGAAGCGGCGCCGCGCATGCGGGCCAGTCTCGCGAACGACATCCGCGCGACGCTGCAGGCCGAGATTGAGACGGGCCAGCTCGCACCGGGCGCGCCCATCGACGAACGTGCGCTCGCCGCTCGCTTCAACGTGTCGCGCACGCCGGTGCGCGAGGCGCTCCAGCATCTCGCGGCGCGCGAGCTCGTGCTGATCTCGCCGCGTCAGGGCATCACCGTCGCTCGGCTGTCGATTGCGAAGGTGCGTTCGATGCTCGAGTACATCGGGGAACTGGAGGCGCTGTGCGCGCGCTTTTGCGCCAGACGCGCGAGCGACACGCTGCGCGAAGCGCTCGACCGCGCGTTGATGGCGTGCCAGCAGGCCGCCGTGGAGGGCGATGCGGGCGAGTACGCACGCGCCAACGCGGCCTTTCACGACACGATCTACGAAGGCAGCCGCAACGAGTGCCTGGCCGACCAGATTCGCGCGGCGCGCCGCCAGTCGGCGCGCTACCGCGTGGCCGACCTGCGCAACCGCAGCCAGATCAGCCGCTCGCTGCAGGAGCACTTCGAGATCGCCCGCGCGATCCAGGCCGGCGACGAAGCGAAGGCCGCCGATGCGATGCGGCGCCACGTTCCCGCGGGCACGACCGGCTTTTCCGAATTTCTCGCCGCCGTGCCGCGCCACTTTTTCGATTTCGGACCGGGCCCTGACCGGGAAACGAAGTCGTCCTGAACAATTCATACGGAGACAACATGCCCCGCTCCATCGACGTCCCAGGCCTCGCGCACAACGCCCCGATCCCGGTGGGCGCGCGCGTGGCCAACGTGCTGTGCTCGTCGGCGATCGCCGGCAAAGACCCGGCAAGCGGCAAGCTCGCCGCCGCGCCCGCCGACCAGGCCCGCCTCGCGTTCGAGAACCTCAAGCGCTTTCTCGACGCGGGCGGCGCGACGCTCGCCGACGTCGTGAAGCTCACCGTGTACGTGAAAGACGACAGCGTGCGCGAGCCCCTCAACGAACACTGGCTCGCGCTCTGGCCCGATCCGGCGCAGCGGCCCGCACGCCATATCGTCGTGCACGACCTGCAGCACGGCATGGCCCTGCAACTCGAAGCCCTCGCCGTGGCGCAGTGAGCGACCGCCCCTTCCTCCAACGCAGCGCACTCCTTCATTGAAAAAGGTTCCAACGTGATCATCGATTCCCACGCCCACGTCGTCATGCCGCCCGAGAGCTTCCGTTACATGGCGGAGCTGATTGGCGGACGCGCCAACCCGTCGACCCAACCCAATGTGCCCGACGCCTCGGTGCGCAAGATGGCCGAAGAGCTCGTGCGCAGCATGGACTCGGTCGGCACCGACGTGCAGTTCATCTCGCCGCGCCCCTACCTGCAGATGCACTCGGTCAAGCCCGCGCGCGTGACCGAACTCTGGTCCCGCCACTGCAACGACTTGATCGCGCGCTTCGTCGCGATGTTCCCGGACCGCTTCCGCGGCGTGGCGGGCCTGCCGCAGTTCATGAACGAATCGCCGGCAGTGCGCGTGGTGGCGGAACTCGAGCGCTGCGTGAACGAGCTGGGCTTCGTGGGCTGCCTGCTGAACCCGGACCCGACCGAATCCGAAGGGCCGACGCCGCCGGGCCTGGGCGACCCGTTCTGGTATCCGCTCTACGAGGCGATGACGGCACTCGACGTGCCCGCGCTGATCCATTCGGCCGGCAGTTGCAGCCCGCGCGAGTCGTACACGCTGAAGTTCATCAACGAAGAGAACATCGCGGTCATCTCGCTGCTCGAATCGGACGTGTTCCAGAAGTTCCCGAACCTGAAGATCGTGGTGGGCCACGGCGGCGGCGCGATTCCCTACCAGATGGGGCGGTTTCGCTCGTGGGCCGTGCGCCGCAACCACCCGCAGACTTTCGACGAGCAGTTGCGCAAGCTCTATTTCGACACCTGCAACTACTCGAAGGAGTCGATCGAACTGCTGCTCAAGGTGGCCGGCACCGACAACGTGCTGTTCGGCACCGAGAAGCCCGGCACCGGCAGCGCACGCGACCCCGTCTCGGGCCGCGACTATGACGACATGAAGCCGGTGATCGAGAGCATCGAGTGGCTCACGGAAGCGCAACGCCGCAATGTTTTCGAGTGCAACTGCCAGCGTGTCTATACGCGCGCCTTCCGCCATTATGAGGAGGCCTGATCATGGGGATGACCGCTGAAGAAAACGAACTGCTCACGCGCGTCGAGAATGGTGCGCCGATGGGCGAAATGATCCGCCAGCATTACTGGATGCCTGCCGTGCCCTCGGCGAAGCTCGAGGCGGACGGCTCGCCCGTGCTCGTGCGCCTGCTCGGCTCGAACTACGTGGCGTTTCGCACGACTGACGGCAAGGCCGGCGTGATCGACGAACTGTGCCCGCACCGCAAGACCTCGATGATGATGGCGCGCAACGAGCATAACGGCCTGCGCTGCATCTTTCACGGCTGGAAGGTGAATGCAGAAGGCGCGGTGATCGAGGCGCCTAACCAGGTGGGCGACCAGGCGCAGTTCTGCAAGCGCGTGAAGACGAGCCAGTACTGCGTGGAGGAGCGCGGCGGCATCGTCTGGGTCTGGCTCGGCAAGGCAGACACGCCCCCGCGCTTTCCCGACCTGCCGTTCACGCAACTTCCGGCGGACCAGCGTTCGGTCACGTGCGTCGAGGTGCCGACGAACTGGGTGCAGGGCGTGGAGGCATCGATGGATTCGTCGCACGTGGGCGTGCTGCATGAATCGACCACGCAGATCACGGCCGGCGGCGGCAACGAGCGCCTGCATATGACCAAGGCGCTCGCGCCACGGCTCGAATTCGAGGAGCGCCCTTACGGCTATCGCTACGCCGCGCTGCGCGACCTTCCCGACGACAAGATCTACGCACGCGTGAACAACTTCGTGATGCCGTGGTACGGCATCATCTGCGCGCCGGATTCGAGCGGACCGAGCACGGTGTTCTTCTCGACGCCCGTGGACGACGTCACGCATCGCGCCTGGTTCGTGCATTTCAACCCCACGCGCAAGCTCGGCATGACCGTGATGTCGGCCACGCCCGATGTCTGGAACTTCCCGCCGCTGCCACCGGGCACGCGCGAGAACGGCTTCGGCCAGAACCGCGACCTCATGAAGCGCGGCCACGCCACGGGTTTTCATCAGCACCTGGGCACCGAAGACTTCGCGATGTTCCTCGGCCAGGGCCCGATTGCGGACCGCACCACCGAGCAGCTTTGCTCGGCCGACGGCGCCGTGCTGCGCGTGCGCGCGCTCTTGCTCAAGTCGGCGCGCGAGTTCATGGCCGGCAAGACGCCCACGCTCGCCGACAACCCCGAGCTCGACTATTCGCGCGCGATCTCGATTGGCGGCGTGCTGCCAACGGGCACCGACTGGCGCGTGCTGACCGAAACCGCTTAACCCTGTCCCTGGAATGACTTCGATGCTCGCCCCGATGTTTGCACCCTCGGTTCTCACACTGCGCGTGGCCTCGATCGACACGCCGACTTCGCTCATCAAGTCGTTCACGCTCGAAGCGGCCGACGGCGCGCTGTTACCCGGCTTCGAGCCGGGCGCGCACCTCCAGGTCGAGATCCCGTGCGCGACGGGCGGCGTGCCGCAGTGGCGCTCGTATTCGCTGATCCATCTCGACCCGGCTGTCGATCCGCGCGCCGGCGTGCGTGCGTACCGTCTGGGCGTGCGCCGCGAAGAAGAAGGCCGTGGCGGCTCGCGCCACATGCACGCGCTCGAAGTGGGCGCCACGCTCACCGTGCGCGCGCCCGTCAACCACTTCCCGCTCGCCGCGCCGCCGCGCGTGCTGCTCATTGCGGGCGGCATCGGCATCACGCCGATCGTCTCGATGGCCAGCGCGCTCGCCGCGCAGCAACGCGACTTCGAACTGCATTACAGCGGCCGCACGCGCGACGCGCTGCCGTTCGTCGAAGAACTACGCATGCTCGCGGGGGAGAAACTCGCACTGCACGCCGACGACGATCCGGCCACGCGCCTCTCGATCGACGCGCTGCTCGACGGCGCACAGGTGAACCAACCGATCTACGTGTGCGGCCCCGCGGGCATGATCGAAACGGTGCTTGCCGCCGCGCGCAAGCGCGGCTGGCACGAATGCGATCTGCACTACGAATTGTTTACCGAAGCCGCTCCACAGGAAGGCGACACGACGTTCGAAGTGGAGCTGAAGTCTTCGGGCAAGCGCCTCACCGTGGCCGCCGACAAGTCGCTGCTCGACACGCTCATCGAAAACGGCGTCGATGTGATGTACGACTGCCGCGCCGGCTACTGCGGCCTGTGCACGACGCACGTGTGCGGCGGCGAGGTCCAGCATCGCGACACGTACCTTTCGGATGCGGACAAGGCGAGCGGCAAGGTCATGCAGGTCTGCGTATCGCGCTGCAAGAGCGGGCACCTCGTGCTCGACCTCTAACACCCTCAATGGCATTCAAGTGGAATTCAGAATGAGCGAAACCCTCGTTACTTACGAACTCGACGGCCCGGTCGCCCTGATCGGCCTGAACCGTCCCGACAAGCGCAACGCCATCAACGAAGACGTGATCTCGCAACTGCGCGACGCCGTGGTGCGCGCCGGCGAAGAAGCCGACGTTGGCCTGCTGTTCGGCCACGGCGGCAACTTCAGCGCGGGCCTCGACCTGCGCGAGGCGCTAGCCCGCGCCACCGGCCAGAGCACGCCGCCGCGCAAGCGCCGCCGCCACTCGTGGCACGAAGTGTTCGACATCATCGCGCGCGGGCCCATCCCGTTCGTCGCGGCGTTGCACGGGGCCGTGGTGGGCGGCGGCCTCGAACTCGCCACGGCTGCGCACGTGCGCGTTGGCGATACGACAGCGTTCTTCGGCCTGCCCGAAGGCCAGCGCGGCATTTTCGTGGGCGGCGGCGGCACGGTGCGCATTCAGCGCGTGATCGGCTACAGCGTGATGGCGGACCTGATGCTCACGGGGCGCCTGCTTTCGGCCGAAGAGGGATTGCGCGAGCACGTCATCACGTATCTCACACCGCCGGGCGAAGCGCTCGCCAAGGCAAAGGAGCTCGCCGCAAAGATCGCGCAGAACGCGCCGGACACCAACTGGCGCATCACCAACCTGCTGCCGCGCGTGAATGATCTCTCGCACGAGGACGGCCTCTTCCTCGAGTACATGAGCTCGAACATGGCGCGCTCGCCCGAAACCGCGAAACGTCTGCAGGAATTCGTGGACGGCAAGGCGAAGCCGCTCGAGCGTCCCGACTCGCAAAAGGCAACGGCCTGAGGTCCACATAAGGTCTGCATAACGCCCGCATAAGGCGTACGAACCATGAATACAGCAAACGAACTGAATCCGCAGGAAGCGGCCGCGCGCGAAGCGGCGCTCGCGCATGTGAAGGCCGCGGAGAAAGCCGCCGCGCAGATCCCCGTCGATAACGCCACGCCGCGTCCCATCGCGCGAGCGGCGGTGATCGGCGCGGGCACGATGGGCGGTGGCATCGCGATGGCGCTCGCCGCCGCGGGCATCCCCGTCACGCTCATCGACGCGAAGGCGGCAGGCCTCGCGCAGGGCCTCGCCCGCATCCGCGACAACTACGAGAGCAGCGTGAAGCGCGGCAAGCTCGAAGCCGCGGTGCGCGACGAGCGCCTCGCGCGTATCACGGGCTCGCTCGCGATCGCCGACGTGAAGGACGCCGACATCGTGATCGAGGCCGTGTTCGAAGACCTCGCGCTCAAGCAGGGCATCTTCCGCGAACTCGATGCGCTCGCGAAGCCGGGCGCCGTGCTTGCCACGAACACCTCGGGCCTCGACATCGACGAGATCGCCGCCGTGACGAAGCGTCCCGCCGATGTGGCGGGCGCGCACTTCTTCAGCCCCGCGCACGTCATGCGGCTGCTCGAAGTCGTGCGCGCGGCGCAGACCGCCGACGACGTGATCGCCACACTCATGGAGCTTGGGCGCCGCATGGGCAAGGTTTCGGTGCTCGCGCGCATCTATCCGGGGTTTATCGGCAACGCGCTCTTTCGCAATTACAACCGCGAGGCGCACTTTCTCGTGGAAGACGGCGCGCTGCCGCATGAAGTGGACGCGGCGCTCAAGGAGTTCGGCTACGCGATGGGCATTTTCGCGGTGCACGACATGGCCGGCAACGACGTGGGCTACCAGACGCGCAAGGCGCAGATGGCGACGCGCCCCACCGACCGCCGCTGGAACGATCTCATCATGAAGCTCGTCGAGATGGGGCGGCTTGGCCAGAAAAGCGGCAAGGGCTGGTACCGCTACGAGCCGGGCAGCCGCGAACCGCAGCGCGATGAGGAGCTCGAACGCTTCGTCGTCGAAGAATCAGGACGCCTTGGCATTACGCGCCGCCCCATTTCCGCCGAGGAAATCGTCAAGCGCTGCGTGTACGGCATGATCAACGAAGGGGCAAAGCTGCTCGAACAGGGCATCGCCCTGCGCGCGAGCGATATCGACGTGGTGTACGTGACCGGCTACGGCTTTCCCGCACATCGCGGCGGCCCGATGTACTACGCGGACCAGATCGGCCTTGCGAACGTCTGCCGCGACATCAAGCGGCTTCACGACGAATACGGCTATTGGTGGAAGCCGGCGCCGCTGCTCGAAAAGCTCGCGGCCGAAAACGGCTGCTTCGCCGATCTCTGACCGATGCTCGCCGTGCGCACGCGCACGGCGGGTTGCGGGGCCGATCTCGAATCTCCATGGTTCGAGGTTGGCATTGGCCGGAGTCCGGTGGATTTCGGCGCCGGTCGTGTAAGCGGAACGCAACACCAATGCGGATGTCCGGCGATAGGCCGCCCGCACCAGTGGCACCGCCAGCTGACTTTCGCTTACTGACACCCTGTTCCCGTCGTCCATGTATGGGAGCCAGCGGACGGTCAATTTCAGGTCGGGCTGCCAGTCTGAAGGCAAAGTGGTGCAGCACGTCACGCCAGTTTCTCCAGGGCGACCATCACGTCTAAATTCGCCAACCGGACCACCTCCACCCGAGACGCCTGCGTGTGCTGGACCTTCAATTCCAAACATGACGATGAGATCGGGCGAGTAGTTCAGCGAACTCATATCGCCGCTCTGGAGTTCAACATGACGGGAAACGTTGATCGGCACGGTTGACCGGCCCTGAATAGTGGTGCACCCGGCGGCGGCGAGTGCGGCCGTCGCGATAGCGGTGATGCACGCGTAGCCCATTCTTTTCTTCATATTTCCCTTTCCGGAGACAGACCGGCATGTGTCGCGTCATCGACCCAAAAAATTCCTGACCGCAGACACTCAATATCACCCTGTTCTTCGACGGAACGAACAACAATGACGATCCAGGTAACACCACCTGGCGGGATTCGCTCAAAAAGACTCATACCAATGTTGCCCGGCTCCGCAACATGGCCATCCTGGAACGGAACAAAGGAATTTTCTGGTCCTACGCTCCAGGGGTTGGCACTCCATTCCCGGAAATCGGTGAGACGATCGATACGCAGGACGGCAAGGCGCTGGCAAAGGGATTCAATCAGCGTTGCGTCTGGCGCTATGCGCAGCTACTGAATTCTGTCTACTTTGCAATAACGAAAGACCCCGACCGCTCTATTGTTCACAATACGGATCTGAAGAAATTTCGCGACAACGGCGCGCGCAACGATACAACGGCAATGAAGGCCGCTGTTCACCGGCTGAGCGTTGCGCACCAATAGGCCTTTGACGAGGGCCGCTATCCGAGCACTGTCCGCCAGGTCTGGATCAATGTCATTGGCTTCTCACGGGGTGCGGCGGCAGCACCCGCGTTTGTGAACCGCCTCGTCAACCATTGGGCTCCTGGCGGCAACCTCAGCGAGATGTCCGGCAAGTATGCGATCCCGTATCAGGTCAATTTCATGGGCCTGTTCGATACGGTGGCGTCTGTCGGACTACCCGACTCGACCCGTTCCGCTGTCGATCTCAACATGTTCGACGGCCATTCAGGCTTCTGTGCAGACGGCGGGCTCGACATTCCCGATTCGGTGCGCTTTGGCTATCACGCCATTTCCATCCATGAGCAGCGCATGAGCTTCCCGCTCGACTCGATTGCGAAGGGCACAAGCTACGGTCCGCACATCCGGCAGGAAATTGCCTATCCGGGCGTGCATTCGGACGTGGGCGGTGGCTATGCGCCCGGTGAGCAAGGGAAGGCATGTAACGAAAAGGGCATGGGCGACGATTCGTTCAAGCTCAGCCAGATCCCGCTGCACGATATGTTCATCGCTGCGCTTAGGTGCGGCGTTCCGATGCATACACAAAAGACGCTGGATACAGACAGAAAATGGCCGATCTGTTCAACGAGGACTTCGCAATTGCCCCGGCAATGGTCGAAGCGTTCAACGCCTGGCTGCTTACCACTGAGCCCATTGATACGGTGAGCGACGCGCTGCAGTTCGGCATGGGACAGATGCTGGCCTGGCGCAGGCTGCGAGCGCGGGTCGGTACGTGCACCTATGTGACGGACCAGCGATTCCAGTGGGCTACCGAGGACAGCCTGACCCCGCGCAAAGTCACCAGGCGTGTAAAAGACGTGAAAAAGTCGGACCCGCAATACCAGGCGCTGAACCGCCAACTGGACAGCGCCATGATCGCGAAATCGGCGGCAATGGGCAGTAACAGTTACCCCGCCAACATGGCCGAAGTGAAATCGCTCGACAACCGGATTACCGGACTACGAGACGCGATCCGCGAGCGAGGTGAGGTCCTGTGCGGACTCATCGCCTATCCCGATGCAAAACCGCCCAGAAGTGCGCGGCCCGGTGAAGGGCCTTACGATATCGGCACGAACGACCAGACAGACTTGCTTCAAGGGGCTGAAGAGATGCGACTCCTGCTTGCGCATCTGTTCCCCGAAGAGCGTGAAATCTGGAAGGTCAGACAGACCATGCCGGTCAATCCATCGCCCAATGCGTACCCGGCAACACCGCAGGTGACGCTGTCCGTCACGCACGACCAGAAGACG
>NZ_DATJWR010000203.1:0-4384 GCF_035501035.1 Paraburkholderia sp. | reverse complement strand
GCTGCTCGCCACCGATCCGAACGACGGCGCGCTCGTACAGCAGCTCGCGCTGCGCCCCGAGATCAAGCTGATCGACTTCACCGGCAGCACGCAAAACGGCGACTGGCTCGAGCGCAATGCACACCAGGCGCAGGTCTACACTGAAAAGGCCGGCGTGAACCAGATCGTGATCGACTCGGTGGACGACCTGAAGGCCGCAGCCCGCAATATCGCGTTCTCGCTCTCGCTCTACTCGGGCCAGATGTGCACGGCCCCGCAGAACATCTACGTGCCACGCGACGGCATCCGCACATCTGAAGGCCAGGCGAGCTTCGAGGCCGTCGCCCAGGCGATTGCCGGCGCGGTGCAAAAGTTCGTGGCCGACCCGGCGCGCGCCGTCGAGGTGCTAGGCGCGATCCAGAACGAAGGCGTGATTGCGCGCATCGTCGAGGCCCGCAAACTCGGCACCGTGCTCGCAGACAGCCAGACGCTGGAACACCCGCAGTTCGCCGGTGCGCGCGTGCGCACGCCACTCGTGCTTTCGCTCGACGCTGCACGCGATGCGGCCTCGTTCACGCGCGAATGGTTCGGCCCGATCTCGTTCGTGATCGCCACGGATTCGACGGCTCAGTCGCTCAAACTGGCAGGCGAGACCGCTCGCGACCACGGCGCGCTCACGCTTTCCGTCTACAGCACTGACGACGCCGTGATCGACGCCGCCCACGAAGCCGCGATCACCGGCGGCGTGGCGCTCTCGATCAACCTGACGGGCGGTGTGTTCGTGAATCAGTCGGCAGCGTTCTCGGACTTCCACGGCACCGGTGCGAACCCCGCGGCAAACGCCGCGCTCGCCGACGCCGCCTTCGTGGCGAACCGCTTCCGCGTGGTTCAAAGCCGCGTTCATGTTGAACCGAAAGCGGCGCCTGCGGTAGCCGGCTAAGCGGCCTATGCCGTCTGGCCAATGGCGCCCGATCGCCCATCCCATCTAGCATGCAAGGCGTGAGCGCATTGGCGCGCTCGCGCCCGAGGAATCCGAGATGACCGAAGCCTATATCTGCGACGCGATTCGCACCCCGTTCGGCCGCTACGGTGGCGCCCTCAAGGACGTCCGCGCGGACGATCTCGCCGCCGTGCCCATCCGCGCCCTCGTCGAGCGCAATGCCGGCGTGGACTGGAGCGCGCTCGACGACGTGCTCTACGGCTGCGCGAACCAGGCCGGCGAGGACAACCGCAATGTCGCGCGCATGGCCGCCCTGCTCGCGGGCCTGCCCACTGAAGCGCCGGGCGGCACGCTCAACCGCCTGTGCGGTTCGGGACTCGACGCCGTTGGCAGCGCGGCGCGCGCGATCAAGGCGGGAGAAGCGCGCCTCATGATCGCGGGCGGCGTGGAAAGCATGACGCGTGCGCCGTTCGTGATGGGCAAGGCTGCCGCGCCCTTTTCGCGTGAAGCCGCCATCTACGACACGACCATCGGCTGGCGCTTCGTCAATGCGCTGATGAAGCGCGACTACGGCGTCGATTCGATGCCCGAAACGGCAGAAAACGTCGCGGTCGAATTCAACATCAACCGCGCCGACCAGGACACGTTCGCGCTGCGCAGCCAGCAGAAAGCGGCGCGCGCGCAGAAGGATGGCACGCTCGCGCAGGAAATCGTCGCGCTGGAAATCGCGCAGAAGAAGGGTGATCCGGTGCGCGTCACCCTCGACGAGCATCCGCGCGAAACCTCGCTCGAAGCGCTCGGCAAGCTCAAGGGCGTCGTGAAGCCGGACGGCAGCGTCACGGCGGGCAACGCCTCGGGTGTGAACGACGGCGCCTGTGCGCTGCTGCTCGCTAACGAGGAAGCCGCGAAACAGTACGGCCTGCGTCGCCGCGCGCGCGTGCTCGGCATGGCTACGGCCGGCGTCGCCCCGCGCATCATGGGCATCGGGCCGGCACCGGCCACGCAAAAGCTGCTCAAGCAACTCGGTATGACGCTCGACCAGTTCGACGTGATCGAGCTCAATGAAGCGTTCGCATCGCAGGGTCTCGCTGTGTTGCGCGCGCTCGGCATCGCCGACGACGATCCGCGCGTGAATCCGAACGGCGGCGCGATCGCGCTGGGCCATCCGCTCGGCGCTTCGGGTGCGCGACTCGTCACGACGGCGCTCTATCAGCTGGAGCGCACGAAAGGACGCTACGCGCTCTGCACGATGTGTATCGGCGTCGGCCAGGGCATCGCCCTCGCGATCGAGCGCATCGAAACGTAACGCACGTCGTATCGACCGGCCGTCGGGCGGAGCACGAAGCGCGCGGCGGCACGGCAGTCCCAGGAGACAGCTCTGCATGGGATGGCACTGAGCGCTAAAGCGCCAGGTCCCATCGGCAGCTTTGCATGGGGCCGCACCAGGCGCTCAGCGCCACGTGCGGCCGACAAAGGAGACATACCGATGTCCTACGATGCGATCCGCGTCGAATTCGACGCATCCACCCGCGTGGCCACGATCACGCTCAACCGTCCGGACAAGCTCAATAGCTTCACACGCGCCATGCACCGCGAACTCTCCGGGGCGCTGGACGAAGTCGCCGCTGCCGGCGCCCGCGCGCTGGTGCTGACCGGTGCGGGCCGCGGCTTCTGCGCAGGCCAGGACCTCGCCGATCTCGACTTCACGCCGGGCGCGATGAGCGACCTCGGCGCGCTCATCGAAGAGCATTTCAACCCACTGATCAAGCGCCTGCAGGCGCTGCCGATGCCCGTGATCGCAGCCGTCAACGGCACCGCGGCCGGCGCCGGCGCGAATCTCGCCCTCGCGTGCGACCTCGTGCTCGCCGCACGCTCCGCGAGCTTCATCCAGGCATTCGTGAAGATCGGCCTCGTGCCCGATTCGGGCGGCACGTGGTTCCTGCCCAAGCGCGTGGGCATGGCGCGCGCGCTCGGGCTCGCCATGACCGGCGACAAGCTCAGCGCGGAAAAGGCAGAAAGCTGGGGGCTCGTCTGGCAGGTGACCGACGACGCGGAGCTCGCGCAAACGGCCACCGCCCTCGCCGCGCGTCTCGCGCAGCAGCCCACGCGGGCAATCGTCGCGACACGCGAAGCACTTCGCGCCTCGGCGTCGAACACGCTCGACCAGCAACTCGATCTCGAGCGCGACCTGCAGCGCGAGCTGGGCGCCTCGCATGACTACGCCGAAGGTGTCCAGGCCTTCATCGAAAAACGCGCACCGCGCTTCGAGGGCCGCTGAAATGACCGCACAAGTCTCGCAACTCACACATGAGGCCGGCATGTCGCCCGATGAACTCGCCCGCGCGACCGCACAAGCCATGTATGAAGCCGACGGCTGCACCCGTGCGCTCGGCATGGAACTGCTCGAAGTGCGCGCGGGCTACGCGCGCCTTCGCATGGCCGTGCGGCCCGAGTTCCTGAACGGCCACCAGACCTGCCACGGCGGCATGATCTTCTCGCTCGCGGATTCCGCTTTCGCCTTCGCGTGCAACTCGTACAACATCAACACCGTTGCGGCCGGCTGTTCGATCGAGTTCCTGCGCCCGGTCCTGCGCGACGAGGTGTTGACCGCCGAAGCGGTCGAACAGGTGCTATCGGGACGCAACGGTGTCTACGACATCCGCGTGACGAACCGGGCTGGCGAAACCGTCGCGCTTTTCCGAGGCAAGTCCGCGCAGATTCGCGGCAATGTCGTTCCAGTCGCATCGTGAACCGGGTTTCCCCTGCTCGATTCCCTACCCGTCACGAGTACAGTTCTTAAGGTCCAGGAGACACCCATGACTACCACGCTGCCGCTCGAACCTATCGAAACCGCGAGCCGCGACGAGCTTGCGGCGCTGCAACTCGAGCGCCTGAAATGGTCGCTGACCCACGCCTACGAAAACTCGCCGGTCTACCGCCGCAAGTTCGACGAAGCGGGCGTGCACCCTTCGCAGGTGCGGTCGCTCGCCGATCTCGCGCGCTTCCCGTTCACCACGAAGAAGGACCTGCGCGACAGCTACCCGTTCGGCATGTTCGCCGTGCCGCAGGATCAGATTTCGCGTATTCACGCGTCGTCGGGTACGACCGGCAAGCCGACCGTCGTCGGCTATACGGCACGTGACATCGACACCTGGGCCAATTGCGTCGCGCGCTCGGTGCGCGCAGCGGGTGCCCGCCGCGGCGACAAGGTGCATGTGAGCTACGGCTACGGTCTCTTCACCGGCGGCCTCGGCGCACACTACGGCGCGGAACGCGCGGGCCTCACGGTGATTCCGTTCGGCGGCGGCCAGACCGAGAAGCAGGTCCAGCTGATCCAGGACTTCCGGCCCACCATCATCATGGTGACGCCGTCCTACATGCTGGCCCTCATCGACGAGATGGAGAGGCAAGGCATCGACCCTGTGGGCAGCTCGCTGGAAGTCGGAATCTTCGGCGCGGAGCCCT
>NZ_DATJWR010000202.1:0-11049 GCF_035501035.1 Paraburkholderia sp. | reverse complement strand
CTTGGCTCACTCGATGTGACGCATGAGGCGTCACAAATCGTCCAACAAAAGCAGTCCGGTACGGATTGCCCGACGCGAACCTGATCGCGCGCACTTTCTGAGTGGAGTACTGAAATGTCTGATCTTGTCTACGACGTGCAGCGCACGGGGCTGCTGCTGGTCGACCCGTACAACGACTTTCTTTCGGACGGCGGCAAGCTGTTTCCGATGCTCCGTGACGTCGCCACAGAGGTCGGGCTGCTCGACAACCTCCGCGCCGCCGTCAATGCTGTGCGAAAAGCGGGTATTCAGGTCGTCTATGTCCCGCATCGTCGCTGGCAAGCCGGTGATTATGAAAAATGGGATCACCCGAATCCGACTCAACGCCTCGTGCAGAAGCGCCAGACCTTCGCCAAGGGTACGTGGGGCGGCGAATGGCATCCTGACTTCGTGCCGCAGGAAGGCGACATCATCGTTCAGGAGCACTGGGGTCAAAGCGGGTTTGCGAATACCGACCTCGACTTCCAGCTTAAACAGCAAGGGATCACGCACGTGATCGTCGTCGGACTGCTGGCGAATACCTGTATCGAGTCCACGAGCCGATTCGCCATGGAACTGGGCTATCACGTCACGCTCGTAAGGGATGCAACGGCCGCTTTCACCCGGGAAATGATGTATGCAGCACACGATTTGAACGGCCCGACTTTCGCCCATGCAATCCTGACGACGGCACAGTTGGCTGCCGCACTTCCCGCGTGATGCAAGGAGCACTCGTGAAACTCACCGGCAATTTGCTAATTGGTGCGCAGGAAGTGTCGGCGACGGCCGGCAGCATGAAGGCGCTGAATCCAGTGATGAATGTCGAGATCGAACCACACTTTGCATTCGGCGGAATCGAAGAGGTCGATCGCGCAGTCCAACTAGCTGACGACGCGTTCGATAGCTATAACCGTACCAGTCTGCCCGAACGCGCTGCGTTCCTCGAACGTATCGCGGATGGTCTCGATGCCATCACGCCGGAACTGGCGCAGCGCGCCTCACTCGAAACCGGCTTGCCGGTCGCTCAGCTCGAAGGCGAGGCTGCGAAATCGGCGATCCAGTTCCGGCAGTTCGCGAACGTCGTTCGCCAGGGACGCTTTCGCCAGGCAACGATCGATCCCGCTCAGCCGGCTCGTCAACCGCGCGCGCGGATGGATCATCGGCTGCAGAAAATCGCACTCGGTCCGGTCGCGATCTTTGGTGCGAGCAATTTCCCGATTTCATACTCGGTCGCGGGCGGAGACACCGCGTCGGCGCTAGCGGCCGGCTGCCCTGTCATTCTGAAAGCGCACAACGGGCACCCGGGCGCGTCGGAACTCATGGGGCGTGTGATCCAGCAGGCCGTGAGGGATTCCGGCCTGCATGAAGGGGTGTTTTCACTGGTACGCGGTGCCGGTAATGAGATTGGTGAAGCGTTGGTCGACCATCCGCTGATCAAGGGCGTGACCTTTACGGGTTCTGAGGGCGGCGGAATGGCGTTGTTCCGGCGCGCGCAGCAGCGTCCGGAGCCGATACCGGTTTTTACCGAAATGACGAGCGTCAATCCGACTTTTGTCCTGCCCGCTGCGCTCGCCGCGCGTGGCGCCGAAATCGGCGATGGGTTTACCGAGCGCATGCTCGTCACCGTCGGTCAGGCTTGCCTGAAGCCCGCGATCCTGCTTGCCGTCGGCGGCCCGGGCTACCTTGAACTAAAGAAAGCGATGATGCAGCGCGTCGACGCGATGCAGGCGCGTACGATGCTGACGCCGGGCATCAACTCGGCGTATCGCAAGAACCTGGAGCGTCAGAGCAAAGCGGGTGCGGAGCGAATTGCGGTCGGCGGCGAACCACAAGGTGCGTGGGATGGTCAATCGGTTCTCTTCGAGATCGCCGGCGCACGCTTGCTCGACAATCCCTTATTGTCGGAAGAGGTTTTTGGCCCCGCCGCACTGCTCGTGCGGGTCGAGGATGTCGAGCAACTCGTCACCATCGCGCGGCGGTTTCGCGGCCAGCTCTCGGCAACCATGCAGATCGATCCGGCCGATTACGCACTCGCTGCACGCCTGCTACCCATTCTCGAACGTCGCACTGGGCGCATCGTTGTGAATGCTTTTGCACATCCGCAAGAGGTGTCATATGCATCGATTCACGGCGGCCCGTTTCCCGCAACGTCGGACAGCCGATTTACCTCGGTTGGCATGAGTGCGATCGAGCGCTTCCTGCGACCTGTGTGCTATCAGGGCTTTCCGAACGAACTGCTGCCGCAAGCGCTGCAGCATGACAATCCGCTCGGCCTCTGGCGTCTCACCGATGGAGAGTTATCCAAAGCGTGATCGACGGACGCCTTGACAGTCACGTGAACGTGATTAGCAGCAGTATTCCGGCAGGACTCTTGCTCGGGATGGGTGGGGAATTCAGAGAGGTGTCTGCCTCATTCTCGCGTTCCGTCGTGATCTGCTTTGCAGCAGTCGCTGTCATCGGGATCCGTTCACACTGGAAAGTCTCGCGAGCCACCCTCCCGGTGAAATCTCCGTCGTCGTAACTCAAGCGCGCCGCGCAAACCTGGTGTGCAGGCGAGGGACCCTGCGGTAGTCAACCGCGATGGACTCCCGCCGCAACACCACAACAGCTAACCCATGGAAAAAGTATGACTGCTGACACTCATGTTACGGCCCCCACGCGTTTCGTCGAGGCCAATGGAATCCGTTACGCCTACAGGCGCTTCGGCGCGGAAACGGGCACGCCTCTCCTCTTCCTGCAGCATTTCCGCGGCGGGATGGACCACTGGGATCCGCTCGTAACGGACGGGCTTGCGAAAGGGCGGCCAGTCATCCTGTTCAACAACGCCGGCGTGGCCAGCTCTAGCGGCGAAACGCCAAATACGATTGAAGAAATGGCGGATCACGCTGCCGTATTCGTAAAAGCTCTGGGATTGTCTCAGGTAGATGCCCTTGGCTTTTCGATCGGCGGGTATGTTGCACAGGAATTCACGCTGCGCCACCCGCATCTGGTTAGAAAGCTCGTGCTTTTGGGCACCGCTCCACGTAACGGCGAGCCGGGGACGGATCCAAAGGTGCTCAAGGTGGCGGGCAACCCGACGCCTGACTTGGAGGATTTCCTGTTTCTGTTCTTCTCACCTTCGGCATCGGGCGAGGCTGCTGGGCGGGCGTTCTGGGAGCGTCGCCACCAGCGCAAGGACCAGGATCCACCTTCTTCCCCTCAGACCGCTCAGGCTCAGGTGGCCGCGCTCCTCGCGTGGCGCGAGGAGCGTGGCGAACGGTATGCCTACCTGAAGACGATTCGGCAGCCAACGCTAGTGGTGAACGGCAGCAACGACGTGATGGTGCCCACCATCAATTCGTTCACGCTGTCCCAAGGTATTCCGAACGCGCAGCTCATCGTGTATCCGGACTCCGGGCACGGCTCACAATTTCAGTATCCGGAACTGTTTGTCAGTCACGCGCGGTTGTTTTTGGACGCCGCGTGACAGGCTGTGTTGAATGCCGGCAGAGAAGGGCTTTCGTATCGCGCACACGTGAGTTGCGACAGGAAATCGATAAGCCGGTGCCAACGAGCACAAACCGTGTGGACCAAAGGCAACGGCGATTCGGAACCCGAGAGCTTTGCCCAGACACGGGCGCGCCACAGGCAATTCCGCGCTCATTCGCTCGCGCGATCGTGCTCGTCAGCCGCATCAGCGGCATCCGCCGCGTCGTCCGGCAAATGTGGGGCCGCGCCCTTAAGCGCCTGCTGCCGCCAGTCTCCCGGCGTCATGCCCATCCACTGAGCAAACACGCGTCGAAACGCAGACACTGACTGGTACCCGACGAGATCGGCAATTGCCTCGGTAGACGATGTGGATTGTCGCAGCGCGTTCGCGGCGGCGCTCATCCGGATATCGGTCAGCAGATCCATCGGGGAGCGGCCGAGACTGGCCTGGAAATGCCGCATGAACGTGGCGCGCGACATGCTGCATAGTTCAGCCAGTTCCGGAAGCGTCCACGCTCGGGCTGGGTCGTTGAACAATGCAGCGGCTGCAGGCGCAAGCCTTGGGTGGGAGGCAAGCGCCAGCACCCCGGTGTGTGACTGACCGGCCTCATCGGCCGCGCGCAGCGTCAACGCAAACAACGCAGACGAAAGCGCGCTCAGGATCGCACCGCTGCCCACCTCGTTGTCCAGCGCTTCAGCGCGCATCAGCGCGACTAGCCGGCTCAGACGTTCGGTCTGCGGGAGGCTCCGTGCGGAGATGCCGATGTCTTCGGTGCGTACCACGAGTTCCGATGGCAGATAGGTCCGGATTAGACGGTCATGGGGCGGCGCGACGACAAATCGTCCGCACAACATGTCCAGCACTTCACCGGTGCCGCTATTTTCGCGGACAAGGAAACTGCCCGAAGCGCGAATCCTGGCTGGAACCGGTGCCGTGCCGCTGCCGTCGTGCAACACGTGCGCCGAACCGTGCGGCAGTAGCACGATGTCACCCGCCCGTAATTCGAGGGTTGCCCCACCCTCCGAATTCTCGAGTAAGGCTCTGCCGGTCAGCACGACGTGGTACGGTATCTCCTGAGCACGGGCATGGGTATATTCGATTGCCCACGGCGTTCCCAAGGCGCACCGAATTTCCAGTTTCCCGGTAACGGTCACGAGTTCCATGAAACGGGTTAGCCAGTCGGTCTGGGATTGCGTTCTGGTTTTCGCGACGACACCGTGTGCATACTTGATCGGCATATCGGCCCCCATTGATATTGATAACATGACCGTTAATCGATCATTCGCTATTTCGACCTGACTTGAGAAGATCGTTCCGCAGCGCCACAAATCGCTTTCCGTACTCTAGCTAACTTGTCTGGCGCGAGGCCAGTCGCCTCAGAGAGATCATGGTCAGGGCGTTTTCGCGGGGCCGTCAACCATTTTTCGCGCATCAGTTAATAATTCTGAACTGCTTCATTAGCATTCCAAACAATGAGGCGGGAGGGGCGGAGACCGACTGTGCGTTTGTCAGGATTGAATGGGCACAGGCCGGGCCGTTCTGACGCTGCTCGTCATGCATAGGACTGGGTATTTGAGTACTCCATCCAGAAAGGGCGCGCGATCCGGTTCACGTCGCGCAGTCCGGGCGGACGGCTTTCGTACGACGATTTGCGACATCTCATTTTCCGGGAGGTTGGCGGCTCACAATACCGCCTCTCCGCCTCTCACCGGACCGCGGAGTGGTGCCCGGTAGTCATGGCAACCGACAGCGGCGAGCCCACGGCAGCGCCTGCGCTTTGGTAGAGCGTCGCTAGCTGAGGGCACCTTTCGCTGCTTGATCCTTTCGAGCACGCCTTTGAGCCATTCACGACTCGGCGAGCGTAACGCCTCAATTTAAAGTGGCGGCTCCTGACCACACCTCAAAGGAATCCATCATGGAAAAGATCGAAAAGGTTCTCGCCTCAGGCAACACCCACGTCACGGTCAATCGTGACCCGAATGCCAAGCCCGGTGCCCTCGACCTCAAGCTGTCGGCGCCCGGCGTGGAAACCCTCGAGTTCGTATCCACCGACCTGCACCCGCGAGCCGAGCAGTTGTTCTCTGGCGCGTGGGCGGGCTGTTACATCACCGTGTTCGGGAAGGTGGCCGCGCTGAAGAAGGTTGCGCTGCCGTCCGACTATTCCGTGGACATCCAGACAAGCATTGGGTCGGTCGGAGGCGGCTATTGCCTCGCTGCCCAGTTCACCCTCCGCGTGCCGGGTCTGGCAACGGAGGTCGTCGAGGGACTCGCGCAGCTGGCCCATCAGCACTGCCCGTACTCGAAGGCTGTGCACGGCAACATCGAGGTCGTCACGAACATCGTTACGGCGTGACCGGATAAGGCGCGCGTGTCTCTTCATGCGCGCCAGCCACAGCATCGGATGGGCCGTGGTTTATTAGCTAAACAGGATGGAAGCAATGTTCAGTCACGTAGTGGTCGGCACCAACGACCTTGGAAAAGCAAAACGTTTCTACGATGCCGTGCTGGGCGCGCTCGGCTATGGTGAAGGTGTGAGCGATGACAACGACAAGCGGCGGCGCTATGTCTATCGCGACGACGCGACACGTTTCATGGTTACCCAGCCGATCAACGGTCAGCCGGCTGGCCCAGCCAATGGCGGAACGATAGGCTTTGCCTGCGAGTCGAGCGAGCAGGTCGACCGGTGGCATGCGGCCGGGGTCGCCAATGGTGGCACATCGATTGAAGCGCCGCCCGGTGTACGTAACACCCCGTCTGGCAGCGTCTATCTCGCCTATCTGCGCGATCCGGATGGCAACAAGATCGGTGCGCTGTATCGCGTGCCGGGCTGAAGCGAAGGACGCCGCCACAGGCGCTCTTAGCCCGCGGCGGCCATAGCGGCAGGCTGGCGTCGCAAGACCTCCATGATGCGAAATAGCCTGCGCCGGTTAGATGGACAACCGGCGCAGTCCATATGGCAGCGGTCCGACGTTTATTACATTGCGATATATCGCGCTTCGTATGTCTCGTGAAACATCAGGCTCCAGCGAAAGACACTACAGATGAAATCCACGGATCAACTGGCACCCGCAAACCCAATGCTCGCCGACTATCTGTGCTTTGCGGTCTACTCCGCGAACCTGGCATTCGGCAAGGCATACAAGCCGATACTCGAGGCGCTCGGGCTCACCTATACGCAATACGTCACGATCATTGCGCTTTGGGAGGAAGACAATCAGACCGTCGGCGGTCTGGGCGAGAAGCTGTTTCTCGAATCCAACACGCTCACGCCGATCCTGAGGAAGCTTGAGGGAATGGGTTATCTGGAAAGGCAGCGCGATCCCGTAGACGAGCGTCAGGTGCGGGTCAGGCTCACGAAAGACGGTCGACAGCTGCGCGAAAGAGCCCTGACTACGGATATCTCTGTGGCGACTGGCTTGGCGTCAGACAAATTCGCTCAAGTGCAGAGGGCGATCGTGGCACTGCGGGACAATCTCATCAAGTCAGTCCAAAACGGCGAACGAGCGCTCAACGATCGTATTGCCGCTTCCATTGGGGATGTCCGATATGGATTACCAGACTGACTGGCTCACTCGTTTCATGGAGCTCTTGACCGTCACCGGGAAAGTGGAAATTCGGTGCGCATTGGGAGCACCGTGGGGAAAAAAATACGCCCAGGCCGGAACTCAGGAAATACCGTACCACATCATATTGACCGGCAGGGTCTTGCTCGAGAATTCGGATAATGGGGCAACCTATGAATTACGGGCGGGGGACATTGCGTTACTGCCGCACGGATCAGCGCATCTGTTGCACGACGGTAGCGGCGCGGCACCGGTTCCGTCCGAGGTTCGTCCTTCGGGCAGTCTCCTTGTTAGCGAAAATGGCGGCACTGGCGAGGTGCTGGACATGCTATGCGGGCGATTTTTCGTCGCGCCGCCTCATGGCCGGTTAATCCGGAGCTATCTACCGTCGGAACTCGTGGTACGTACTGAAGATATTGGCATTGCTGCACAGCGCCTTCCGCAGACCGAACGTTTGAGCCGGCTCGTCGCGCTGATGCGGGCCGAAGCTATGGACAACGAAGTGGGCAGCGGCGCGATCCTGAACGCACTTTCGTCCGCGTTGTTTGCGTTGACGCTGCGAGCGGCTGGTGAGTCCGGTCAGGCACATACCGGGGTGCTGGCGCTCGCCGCCCACCGAAGGCTCGCGCCTGCGGCAGCTGCAATGTTCAGCGACCCAGTTCGAGCGTGGACGCTTCCGGAACTGGCCGGACTTTGCAGCATGTCGCGCGCCACGTTCATGCGGCATTTCCAGGCCAGTCTCGGCCGCTCCGCGATGGATCTGCTGACCGATATCCGAATGAGCGCCGCCGCGAACGCACTACGACAGTCCACATCGTCCACCGAAGCGGTTGCCGATCTGGTCGGGTATCAGTCGGTATCTGCGTTTCGGCGCGTGTTTAGGCAGCGGATGGGGGTGACGCCAGGCGACTGGCGGCAGCAGGGGCTTAAGGGCGCGCCCCCGCATTTATCGGACGACGCGGCGCGGCAGACGCAGCTGACGAGCGCGATCGCGGGGGGAGGCGAGTGAATGCGGGACTACCCGTCGTGGGCCCGGGTCTGGGACGAAGCGCTCGCGTGCCGAATCACCCTTACGGGTGCACAGCGGGGCATGCGCCTTTAGTGTGAAGGATGGTCAGTCGAGGGCCTCGCGCTGCGTGGTGCGCAGCGTAGCGGGAAAGAAAGGCCTGCCCAGCTGGCGAGGCCAGGGCCGGGAAGAGCAGGTACCAGGTGATGCGCTGATTGGTTGCTGCTCACGATATGGGCTGTATGAACTGATACCTGAGCAATCAGATACTTTTGCGCGCGTCACATGCGAGCGTTTCACATTTTGGCTTCCGAACCGTATTCCACTGAATTTTGAAAGTTCTCAGAAAGGGGGCGTTAAGATCGGCGTGACGCGATTGATAAATTTTTCAGCCAAATCTTTTTCAAAAATTAGATAAACTAATCATATATAGATGATGTAAGATGGATGAGATAAATATTATTTAATATTTTATTCATGCATTTAAACCCAGCCATCTTGTCTGGGTTATTTTCGTGAATTGATGGGGAAGAATAACTTGCATTTAAACCATCATGTAGTGTTCGTTTTTTAAGAAGAGAAACTCGGGTTTCGTTTCTCTGCACATATCTTTGGTCTGATCCGACTTTGTCTGCGTGGAAATGGAGGATTGGCTGGAGTCGTCGCGTTGATATTCCTGCCTTCGTCGCGAATACAGGGTGCACTGCTTTCTTGAGAACTTAATAAAGGAAGCGAGAGTCTCCGCACCTCGCTTGCACCGCATTGCGTGCATGTCCGCGCCGCAGTGCTTCCACGCTTTCCGTAACAGATCTGGAGGAGAGACCGATGACCGACCGCCCCGTCACCGAGGACGTCCGGGCCAGCCGCAACTGGCTCGGGGTTGTTCTGCTGATTCCCTACGCCGCGCTGCTGTGGCTGCCGTTCTACAACGACAGCCATCCTTCGCTCGCCGGCTTCCCGTTCTTCTACTGGTACCAGTTCCTGTGGGTCCCGTTGACCTCGCTGCTGCTGTACTTCGTCTACCGGAGCACGAAATGAGCGAGCTGAATCCAGTCAACCCGGTCGCGATGACCGTCTTCGTTGCGTTCTTCGCGCTTGTCACCGTGATCGGCTTCTTCGCCGCGCGCTGGAAGGCTGGCGACCTGTCACAGCTGCATGAATGGGGCCTCGGCGGCAGGCAGTTCGGCACTGTGATCTCGTGGTTCCTCGTCGGCGGCGACTTCTATACCGCCTATACGGTGATCGCCGTGCCCGCGCTGGTCTACGCGGTCGGCGCCTATGGTTTCTTCGCGCTGCCGTACACGATCATCGTCTATCCGTTCGTATTTGCGGTGATGCCGAAGCTGTGGAAGGTCGCTCACGCGAAGGGGCATATCACGGCGGCCGACTACGTGCACGGCGAGTTCGGCGGCAAGTGGCTGCCCGCTGCTGTCGCGCTGACTGGCATCGTCGCAACGATGCCGTACATCGCGCTGCAACTGGTTGGCATGCAGGTCGTGATCAAGGGTCTTGGCGTGTCGGGCGAACTGCCGCTCATTATCGCCTTCCTGATTCTCGCGCTCTATACGTACACGAGCGGCCTACGCGCGCCGGCCATGATCGCGTTCGTCAAGGACATCATGATCTACATCGTCGTGATCGCGGCGGTGTGCCTGATCCCGATGAAGCTCGGCGGGTATGGTCATGTGTTCGATGCGGCGGACAGCTACTTCAAGGCGAAAGGCGGGGCGACCGGCATCCTGCTCAAGCCGTCGCAGTTCACCGCATACGCCTCGCTCGCACTCGGCTCGGCGCTCGCCGCATTCATGTATCCGCACACGATGACGGGCGTACTGTCGTCGGCGTCCGCCACGACCGTTAAGAAGAACGCGATCTTCCTGCCCGCCTACACGCTGTTGCTCGGCCTCATCGCGCTGCTCGGCTACATGGCGATTGCCGCGGGCATTCACGTGAAGTCGCCGACCGATGTCGTGCCCGCACTGTTCACGTCGCTGTTCCCCTCCTGGTTCGTCGGCTTCGCCGCCGCGGCGATCGCGATCAGCGCGCTGGTGCCGGCCGCGATCATGTCGATCGGTGCCGCAAACCTGTTCACGCGCAACCTGTGGCGTCCGCTCGTGTCGCCTTCGATGTCGCCGGCCGGCGAAGCCTCAACGGCGAAGATTGTGTCACTCGTCGTGAAGTTCGGCGCGCTGATCTTCATCGTCGCGCTGCCGACGCAGTTCGCGATCGACCTGCAGTTGCTCGGAGGCGTGTGGATCCTGCAGATCTTTCCGGCGATCGTTTTTACGCTGTACACGCGCCGGCTCAGTTCGGCCGGCGTGTTGGCAGGATGGCTGGTCGGCGTCGTGCTCGGCACCGGTCTCGCGGCGTCGCAGGGGCTCAAGCCCGTGTTCACGCTGCACGTGGGCGACTCCGCGTGGCCGCTCTACATCGGGTTGATCGCGCTTGCCGCCAACATCGTCGTCACGTTCTCGGTTTCGCTCGTGGTGCCGGCTCGCCAGAGCGCTGCGACGGGGACAATGACCGCCTGAGGGCCGCGTCGCAGCCGTCACGGCTCACGGCGCCTGCACCATGAGCCATGAGCCGTGAGCCCGACCCGCGCAAACGTCGAAAATCTGCTTCGCGCGACCTGCAACGGAAAGCCCGCCGACGCGCGCGGGAACCTCGTCGACCGCACTCGGCAGGCGTCGATGTGGAAAAATCTGCAGAGCGCCATCGCATTGAAATGCCAACGGGTACCTGTTTTCGCCAGGGCAGGGGAGTGACGAAGACACGGGGCCGCCGTTCGCCAGTGGATCGAAGCACTGTGTCTCTTCGTACCATTCGTGCTGCGGCCGCCGAGGCCCGGTAACTAACAGCGCTCGCCGAGCCGTAGGGCGTCGCGGTCATTCGAAATGCTGCAGTCCGCCGTCGAGTTGCATCCGCGACGATCATCTATGTCTGGATGTGTGGTCAGACTTTTTCATGTACGGGTACCCGTTCTTGATTGACTT
>NZ_DATJWR010000201.1:0-12580 GCF_035501035.1 Paraburkholderia sp. | reverse complement strand
CAATACGCCAACTCCCACGTTGTCCGCTGCCAGCAACTTCGCTACCTCCAGCGAGCGCATCGTCATGATGCCCGACGAGATGATCAGCACTTCGGCGCCGTCGCGCAGCAGCTTGGCCTTGCCGAGTTCGAACTGATACTCGTATTCATCGAGCACAGCCGGGACATTGCCACGAAGCAGGCGCGCGTACACCGGGCCGTTATGCGCGGCGATCGCGGGCACCATCTGCTCGGTATCGAGCGCGTCGCATGGGTCGATGACCGCCATGTTCGGCATCGCACGCATCAGGGCAAGATCCTCTGCTGCCTGATGGCTCGGGCCATAGCCGGTCGTGAGGCCAGGCAGCGCGCAGATGATCTTCACGTCGAGGTTGTCCTCGGCGATGGCCTGGTGCATGAAGTCATACGCACGGCGGGTCGCGAACACGGCGTAGGTCGTCACGAACGGCTGGGCGCCTTCATGCGCCATACCGGCGGCCGCCCCCATCAGCAACTGCTCAGCCATGCCCATCTGGTAGTAGCGGTCTGGAAACTCCTTCCCGAAGATATGCAGGTCGGTGTACTTGCCGAGGTCAGCGGTCATGCCGACCACGTTCTTCTTCTCGCGAGCCAGTTGGGCCAACGCGTGGCCAAAGGGCGCGGACCGTGTGACCTGTCCTTCGCCGGCAATCGAGGCGATCATCGCCGAGGTCTTCAGGCGCGGCTTCCTGGTGAGGGTGGTATCGCTCATGCTTGTCTCCCTGCTTCGAGTGCTGTGAGCGCCAGTTGCCACTCATGGGCATCGACGCGGATGAAATGGTTCTTTTCTCTTTCTTCGAGGAACGGCACGCCACAGCCCATGCGGGTATCGCACACGATAATCCGCGGCTGCTCCTTGGGATGATTGCGCGCAGCATCGAAGGCCGTCTTCACGGCGTCAATGTCGTTGCCGTCCACGCGCTGCGTGAACCAGCCAAATGCTTCAAGCTTCTCGACGAGTGGTTCGAATGCCATGATCTTCGAGGAAGGACCGTCGGCCTGCTGGTTGTTGACGTCGACCATGGCGATCAGGTTGTCGAGCTTCCAGTGAGCGGCCGACATGAGGCCTTCCCAGATCGCGCCCTCATCGAGTTCGCCGTCTGAGAACAGCGTGTAGACGAAGGCGTCCGAGCCCTTTCGCTTAAGTCCGAGGCAGCGGCCCACCGCGATCGTGAGACCGTGGCCGAGCGAGCCGCCGGACATCTCCATGCCGGGCGTGTAGCTCGCCATGCCGGACATGGGCAACCGGCTGTCGTCGCTGCCGTAGGTTTCGAGTTCTTCCGGTGGCAGGAAGCCGGCTTCGAACAGCGCGGCGTAAAGCGCGATCGCATAGTGGCCGTTGGACAGCAGGAAGCGGTCGCGGCCTTCCCATTCGGGGTTGTCGGGCTGGTAGCGCATCGCGCCGAAGTAGGAAACCGCGAGTACGTCGGCGATATCGAGTGCCTGGCCGATATAGCCCTGGCCCTGTACTTCGCCCATCAGCAAGGCGTTTCTGCGAATCCGGTAGGCGCGCTCGGCGAGCGTCACCCCATCTGATGACGGACTGTTCATGATGTCTCCTTGATTTGAAAGTGAGTCTTTGCAGCGGACGGTGTCACCGATTGACGGTCTTGGCTGGCACGAGGAAAACAAGCCCGGCACCGATGACGATTGCGACGGAGATAAAGATGAGCCCGGCCGTCGACTTACCAGTCAGGTCGTTCAACCAGCCCACGATGGCTGGCGAGAAGAAGCCCGCGAGATTGGCGAAACAGTTCACCGCGGCGATACCCGCTGCGGCGGACATGCCGCCGAGAAGCGCAGTCGGCAGCGACCAGAACTGCGACGACGAAGCGAGGATGCCGGCGGCGGCCACACTGACACACACCAGCGACGCGCCGACTCCGCCCAGTATCGGAAGTGTTGCAAAGCCTGCCGCCGATACGAGCATCGGGATCGCAAGATGCAGACGCCGTTCGCGATGGCGGTCCGCGCTTGCTCCCACCAGTGGCAGCGCAATGATGGCGCAGAGGTACGGAATGGCGGTGAAGATACCTACCCACAGCGGGTCGGCGACGCCTGACTTGCGGATGATCGTCGGCAGCCAGAACGTCAGCCCATACTGACCGAGCACGACGCAGAAGTAGATGGCAGCCATCAACCACAAACGACGATCGCCGATGAAAGACCTGATCGACACATGGGCGACCTTGTGGGCGTTGTCGTTCGCCACGTTGCGAGAGAGGAGCGCCTTCTCCGCATCAGTGAGCCACCTGGCGGCAGCGATACCGTTGTCGAGGTAGAGCAGGATGGCGACGCCAAGGAGCAAGGACGGCAACGCTTCGAGGATGAACAGCCATTTCCAGCCCGCCAGGCCGTGTACGCCCTGGAACGCATGCAGGATGAAACCCGACAGCGGTCCACCGACAATACCGGCAAGCGGAATCGCCATGAAGAAGAGGGAGAGCGCCTTGGCGCGCCGCGCCGAAGGAAACCAGTAGGTCAGGTACAGGATGACGCCCGGCGCGAACCCTGCCTCGGCCACGCCCAATAGAAAGCGGAGAATATAGAAAGTCGTGGGCGACTTGACGAAGACGAAGGACGCCGAGATTGCGGCCCACGTCAGCATGATGCGTGCGAGCCAGTTGCGTGCGCCCACTTTGTGCAATATGAGATTACTCGGTATCTCGAAGAGGAAATAACCAAGGAAGAAAATACCGGCACCGAGGCCATACACGGTTTCGCTGAATCGCAGATCGTTGAGCATCTGCAGTTTCGCGAAGCCCACGTTGACACGATCGAGATAAGCGCCCAGATAGCACAGCATCAGGAACGGTATCAAGCGCCGTCCCACCTTCGCATAGGTTTTTGATTCGAAGCTCGCCGGATCGGCGAGCGATGTGACATCGCCCGTCATCGATGGCGCAGTGGCCTTCGCTTTCATGGTTGTCTCCTGCCATATCGCCCCGGGTTTACCGCCGGGTGCATTGACCCATCCACCGCAGGCGCGGCGGATGTCTTACTTAGTGGATTAACATTCCGCCGTTGACGTCGAGCGTGATGCCGGTGAGATAGGCCGACAGGTCGCACGAGAGGAACAGGCACGCGTTCGCGACGTCGGCCGCATCGCCGAGCCGGCCGAGCGGAATGCCCTTGATGATGTCGGCGCGCATCTCCGTCGTGAGCTTGTCGCCGGTGATGTCGGTCTGGATGAGGCCCGGTGTGATCGAGTTGACGCGGATGTTGTCCGCCCCGAGTTCACGCGCCATCGCACGAGCGAGGCCGAGTACGCCCGCTTTTGCGGCGCTGTAGTGGGGACCGCCGAAGATGCCACCGCCGCGTTGCGCGGAAACGGATGACATACAGACGATGCTGCCGTTTTTCTGCTCTCTCATTTGCGGAATGACCGCTTGCGACATGTAGAGCGTCCCGCGCAGGTTCACATCGATGACCGCATCAAAGTTGTCCGGTCCGATGTCCATCGTCTTCAAAGGCTGGGTGATACCTGCGTTGTTGATCAATCCATCGACACGGCCGTACTTCTCGATGACTGCCCTGGCGGCAGCAACGCATGCGGCCTTGTCGGTCACATCGCAGGCGAGGCCGAGGTGTCCTTCGCCGAGGTCACGCGCGGCGCTCTCAGCGTCTTCCTTGCGCAGGTCCAGAATCACCACTCGCGCACCCTGGGCGGCAAGCGTTTTTGCGGTCGCCTTGCCGATGCCACGCGGCGAGGCTGCACCGGTTACGATTACGACTTTGCTGTCGAGCAACATGTTTGTCTCCATGGATCGTGTTAGTTGGTAGACGCAGTTTCAGCGCTTCGACCATCTCGATCAATGCAGTCCGGCTCAACTGTTGCTGACGAATTTTCAGGTGTCGCGGCGGCGATGAGTTGCTGGCCGGAAGGAGGGCAGCGCCTGGGATCGAGCGCCCGGCGCCAGCGCCCGACCGGCATGGGCTAGCGTGCCGTTGAGTCGCGGCTGACTTCGTGCTCGACCCAGGCGAGGAACCTGGCGACACGCGGCAGATCCGCGTTCTGGGAAGGGTAAACGAGGTGATGGGCGCTGACCTCAACCGCATACGTGCGATCGAAGACCGGTACCAGCGAACCTCGTTTGAGATGGACCGATGCGAGCATCGTGCTTTCGAGCGCGATGCCGTGTCCCAGCGCCGCCGCTTCGAGCGACATGTACGACCGGTCGAACGCGAAATCGTATGCCTTGTGGGACACGGCGACGCCGAACTTTCCGAACCATTGCTTCCACTGCACGAGCGGAGTCTCCGAGAAGATCAGGCGGCGCTCGAGCAGGTCCTCGGGGGTGCGCACCGGAAATTTTCTCAGGTATTCCTCCGATGCAAGAGGCGCGATGAATTCATTGCGAATCGTTTTGATCTCGCCATCGGCCCAATGGGCGTAGCCATGCCGTACATCGAGGTCATAGTAGCCGGAGGTGAACGACACATCCTCGTATGAGCATGCCAGGTTCAATTGAATGTCGCCGTTCGCTTCCTGGAATGAAGCAAGGCGTGGCAGCAGCCACATCAGCCCGAAGCTGGGGCTCGAATGGATGCGAAGAATCTCCACGCTCGACTGGCTCGATGCGCGCTCCGTCGCGCGGCTCAGGTCGGCCAGCGATCCAGTGACATCGGCCAGATATTGCTGACCCGTCGGCGTCAGCACCAGTCCCCGCCCCAGTCTTGTGAACAAGGGCCTTCCCACCATGGATTCGAGGTTGGCAATTTGATGGCTAACCGCCGATGGTGTTAACCCTAATTCATCAGCCGCCCGATTGACGCTCTTTGTCCGGGCGACACTCTCGAACGCGACGATGGCTTTTAGTGGAGGAATGCGCATTGTTTTCGGATGCAGGGGCCGCGGACCGTCTTGCTTCAGGGTGTTCTGCTTCGCTACTCGCGGTTCCAGAAATGTCGCGTATCCGGGAGGGAAAGGCAAGCCGGGGTTTGGCCGGTAGGAAATCGGCAAACAGGGGCGCGAGACGTTGTGCGAATACGAGGGCGAGCCCGACTACCGGGCGCATCCTGCAGTCGGGAAGTGGCGGGTCCCGGGCCGACAGCCGACGTTCAGATCCTCTGACCGTCTGGCGGCTTGTGGCCGATAGCACCAATTCAATGAAGGTTCTGCGGAGCTGCCGTTGAAGTCTTCAACGGCAGCTTTCGAGCGGCTTCTGTAAGCGAGTACAGTCGAACAGGAAAAGACGTTCGCACCCCTCCGTGCCCTGCAATGGCTATGAGCCAGGGCCCTGGTCATGCTTTCGCGGCAGAGTGTCAAAAGCTCGATATCGCCGAGCATTGACGAGCCCGTCCCCATCCGCTCGATGCGCTGAGAACTACGATGCCGCGTCGCTGCCGGCGCCAGTTCAAAGACCTGCTCTCTCAATTCGATCCAGCCGACCGAGCAGATCCTTTGCCTGTTTCTCAACGTGCATGGACAGCAGAGGCATGGCCAGAATGGCCTGGATTCTGGCCCGCCAGTAGCTCAGATTGACCACCATTCCTCTCCCCATCGCGCGAACGCTGTCGGTCGAGTGCTCGAAATGGCTCAGTACGTTCCCGATATGTGCCAGATCCCTTTCAGCAAATTCGTCGCGCACGATTAATCCCCCTTCTATTCATCCGCCTCGTTTTTATTTGCATTCCTTAATTCCTGCAGCGGAGCCACCTGAAATGCGAGCTGCACCATGGGTCCGTTGCCACCATTCATGGTGATCGAAATTGCGCAGAAAGTCGGCCCGATGTTGCTCACGGAGGTAGTGGGCGGTCACGCCAACCACAGCGATAGCAAGCACGATCGTGCCGACAGCCATACCCAGCCAGTTTTGATCCACGTCAGCCTCCGCAGTTACGCTTCTGCGCTTCATATGTCCCTGGACACTCAGCCGTGGTAGTAGCCGTCGTCAACGGAGTTTTCCAGCACGCCGTCGACGTACACGCCGACAGGGTCGCCATCAGCGGACGTAAGGAGCGAGCCGGGGTGCTGGCCGATGATTTTCATCCGGCCGCCTTGAATGTTGGCCGTCTCCTTCTGATCGAGCTCTACGGATTTCTGGAGATCGTGGATGGTCAGCGTATTCATGGTGTGTCTCCTTGAACGGCACGGTTGCAGGAGCAGCCAAACTGCCGGCTGCTTGCAGCACACAATGCAGATGTCATGCCATCCGGGCACGATCCGCGCAAAGGGCATTCCAACGTGAATCCCGATGATGCGAGTTTGGGCGCGACCATCACTTACCTGAACGGTGTTGGGAAATCGCTGACATGGTGCGGCGCATTGCTGACGCCCAGCCCGCACCGATGTCGGGTATGGCCGATGACGCCAAGCCGACTCCAGGCGAGCGAGTGCGATTGAGACACCGCTAGAGAAGTGGAGCGGCCGTGTGAATGACCTGGCGATGTATCGAATGGACGTCTCTTCATGCCCGACCGCACGCGCTTGGCTCCGTTCGTTGGGAGCCGTGGCTCGCAAGCGTTCGTTCTGCGCCAAACGCAGTTTTCGGCGTCGCAGGTCAACGGGCGCGCCCGGCCATGAAATGTAGAATCCGTTGCAGTACGCGCAAACGCAATTCCCAAACATACGTGTCCAGATGGCCCCGGTCTTTGCAATCCCGGATGCCAACTGATTTCCGTTCGCCATTGTTTCTCTCCAGTCGGGGCACCAGGTCCTTATGTCGAGAATGACCGCAAATGCGATGAGCCGCCGTCACCTGCTGACGCTGATCGGCAAGAACCTTGGCGCGGCCGCCATGATGCAAGGCATGAGCACGCTCGGGTTCGCCGCTCCCTCGACCTACGCCGGACAGATCAAACTTGATGGCGCGCCCACGGGGACGCGAATTCTCGTGCTTGGCGCGGGCATGGCTGGCCTCGTCGCGGCCTTTGAGTTGAGGAACGCGGGCTACCAGGTGCAGGTGCTCGAGTACAACGACCGCGCGGGTGGCCGCGCCTGGACTGTCAGGGGCGGGGATCGCTATACAGAACTCGGCGGCGCCACGCAGTACTGCGATTTCGCGGACGGGCTTTATCTGAACCCGGGGCCGTGGCGTATTCCGTATCACCACGCGGGCGTACTCGACTACGCAAGACGCCTGAAGGTGCCGCTGGAGCCGTTCATTCAGGTCAATTACAACGCCTACCTGCATTCGACGGAGGCCTTCGGTGGCAAGCCGCAACGATTCCGTGCGGTGCAGACCGACTATCAGGGCTATATCGCCGAACTGCTATCCAAGGCAATTCACAAGGACACACTCGACGATGCGTTGTCAGTCGAAGATGCACATCTGTTACTCGAATCCCTGCGACGGTGGGGCGCGCTCGATCGGGATGGTCACTATCAGGCGGGCCGGCGAAGCAGTGAACGCCGCGGATTCGCGACCGCGCATGGCGGTGGGCTGATGCCCCAGGCCGTGCCATCGAATCTGCTTCCTCGCGACGCCTTGCTTGCATCGCGTTTGTGGCAATGGCTCTCGTCTGGAAATGAGCTGGACTATCAGAGCGCCATTTTCCAGCCCGTGGGTGGCATGGACAGGATTGCCCATGCGCTTTATTCGCAGGTCGCGAGCGCCGTAGTGTTCAACGCGAGAGTCACGGCCATCTTGCAGGACGACCAGGGCGTCACAGTGCGCTATACCGATACGACCGCCCGGACCGAACGGAATGCGCACGCGGATTGGCTGGTGTGCACCATCCCGCTTTCGATTCTGAGTCAGATCGACATTGCGGTCGGCCCGGCGATGCGCGCCGCGATCGATGCCGTGCCGTACGAGACATCGGTGAAAATCGGGTTGCAGTTCGGCCGGCGATTCTGGGAGGAGGACGAGCAGATTTACGGCGGCATCACGTATACCGACCTGCCGATTTCGACGATCGGCTATCCCGCAACAGGTTACGGATCGATCGGTCCTGCGGTGCTGCTCGGGGCCTACATGTGGGGGCCCGCCAGCTACGAAATGGGCGCGCTGCCCCCTGCCGAACGGATCGCGGTGGCATTGAGCCAGGGCAGCCAGATTCATCCGCAGTACGCGCGCGAGTACCAGAGTGGCTTCGCGATGAGCTGGAGCCGATCACCGTTCACGAACGGCTGCTTCGCCGCATGGACGGATGCACTGAGGAAAGTGCATTACTCGAATCTCTGCCAGATCGACGGACGCATCGTCCTTGCCGGAGAGCACGCTTCCCATATCCCGGCATGGCAGGAAGGCGCCGTGCTATCGTCACTGGACGCGATCACGCGGTTGCATCGGAGAATCGTCAATGGATAGGCCGACGCTGATCCTCGGCGTGATGCTGATGGCCTCGCTGTCGGGAGGGGCGATGGTGTCGGCGCAGGCCGTGGCACAGGACGCACCACGCACCTTCACGATTTCGCCGGGCGACCGTTTCACCGAGGAAAGCGGCGAAGCGCTATACAACGCTACGTGTGCGGGATGCCATATGCCCGATGGAAAAGGCGCACAGGGCGCGGGTCACTACCCGCCGCTGGCCGACAACCCGGCGGTCGAAGCGGCACCCTATGTCATCGTCAACGTGCTGCACGGCCGAAAGGGGATGCCATCGTTTGGCGACGCGATGAATGACGATCAGGTTGCTGCTGTCGTCAACTACACGAGAACCCATTTCGGCAATCGATTTTCCGGAAGTGTCACGCCGAGCCTGGTTAGAAGTCTGCGCTGACACTCGCGGGATGAAATCGTTGGCGAATACCCGGCCATTACCGACATTGGACCGGGGTGGGGCCGACGTCAACGAGGCAGCGGGTCACTGACGGTGGCGGCATCGAGCAGCCGAACACGCTTCAGCGCGTGGCCCGCGCGAGCGCCGTCGTCACGGTCGCCACGCGCGCTTCGTCGTCGGCAAGCCGCGCTTGCAGCATCTCGATCAGTTTCAGGACCTTCGCCGATCCGCGCCGGCTCACGGGGTACACGGCGCAGACCAGGTCCTCGCCGAAGCACGGGCAGCGAAAACGCCAGTCCGTGAGCAGCGGCACGAGGCGACCGCTTTCGAGTTCCGGTACGACGCTCCAGTAGAGACACGGCAAGATGCCCGCGCCGCCAATGGCCGCGGCGCGCGCGAGATCGTAGCTGTCCGTGGCGATGGCGCCGCGCGGCTCGACGGCCACCTCGTCGGGCGCGCTGTCGTCGCGGCCGAAGTGCCAGACGCTCGAGAGCGCGGGATGCCGGTACGCGATGCAGGTGTGCCGCGCCAGCTCCCGCGGGGAAGCAGGCACGCCGCGCCGCGCCAGGTAGGCCGGGCTCGCACAAAGCAGGCTGCGATTCGAACCGATGGGCTTGACGATCTGGCTCGGCAGATCGTAGTTGCCCATGCGCAGCGCGAGATCGAAGCCTTCGCCGACGATGTCGATATAGCGGTCGGACAGCGCGACGTCGAGCTGCACATGCGCGAACGCCTGGCTGTACGCCGCGCCGACCGGCGCGAGCACGGCCTGGCCGAACGAATGGGCCGCAGTGACCCGCAGCGGCCCGCGCGGCTCGTCGTCATGCTCGGAGAGTTGCCGCGCGCCGTCCGCGAGGCGCTGCAGGACCTCGGTCGCGGTCGCGAGATAGAGCCTGCCGCTCTCCGTGAGCGCGAGCGTGCGCGTGGTGCGCTCGAAGAGGCGCACGCCCAGCGACGCCTCGAGGCCGGCAATGGCCTTCGTCACGGCCGAGGGCGTCTTGTCGAGCCGCCGCGCCGCGCTGCTCAGGCTCCCCTCCTCGACGGCGCACACGAAGGCCTCGATCGCGACGAACAGGTCGATGCGGGTCATGGGTGTCGTACTCTCCGCGAATATTTCCTTAATTCTTTCCCATTAGGCACAGACGGTATGCCGATAACGCAAAAAACCCGCCAGATTTATTGACTTATTATCACAGCCAACCCGCCCGAACCATCCGGGCGATCCGCAACAGGAGAGGGAAGGCAATGAGAAAGGTCGTCGTCGCCGCCACGCAAATGGCCGCAAGCTGGGAAATCGAAGCGAATCTGGTGCAGGCCGAACAAACCGTCCGCGATGCGGCGCGCGCCGGCGCGCAGATCGTGCTGCTGCAGGAACTGTTCGCCACCCCCTACTTCTGCATCGACCAGAACCCCGGGCATCTGGCGCTGGCGCAGCCGTACGAGCAGCATCCGTGGCTGGGTCGCTTCGCGGCGCTCGCGCGCGAGCTGGGCGTGGTGCTGCCGGTGAGCTTCTTCGAACGCGCGGGCCAGAGCCAGTTCAATTCGATCGCGATCTTCGACGCCGACGGCGCAGCGCTGGGCGTCTACCGCAAGACACATATCCCCGATGGCCCCGGCTACACCGAGAAGTACTATTTCACGCCCGGCGACACCGGTTTCAAGGTGTGGGACACGGCGTACGGACGGATCGGCGTGGGCATCTGCTGGGACCAATGGTTCCCCGAGTGCGCTCGCGCCATGGCGCTGGCCGGCGCGGAAATCCTTTTCTATCCCACGGCCATTGGCAGCGAGCCGCACGACGCCTCGATCGATTCGCGCACGCACTGGCAGAACGTGCAGCGGGGCCATGCCGCCGCGAATGTGATGCCGCTCGTCGCCAGCAACCGCATCGGCACGGAAACGGGCGAAACGGGCGCGATCACGTTTTACGGCAGCTCGTTCATCGCGGGGCCGGACGGCGAGAAGATCGCCGAATGCGACCGCGCGGGCGCGGCCATCATCACCGCCGAATTCGACCTCGACGCACTCGCGGCAAAGCGTAGGGCCTGGGGCTTGTTCCGCGACCGCCGGCCCGAGTCCTACGGCGCGATCACCTCGCATGGCGCAGGGCTACGGAGTGCCGGCTGAGATGAACTGCATGCCATGACCTGACGCTCAGCGGTGCTGGCGCAGGTTGATCATCGTATGGGCGAGCGTCTGCACCCTCCTGAACGCCACGATACGTCGCCCGGAGGTTGTAAAGCACCTGGTGGACCCATGTCATCCGTGGTGCGGCCAGGTCGGGCGCGTCGGGGGCGTCGTGTAGTGCCGAGGAACCTGGCCCCCATCGTGGAAAGCTGGCGAGGTGAGGGTGAACGCCATGGGTGCGCTCTTCGGTGTCAACCCAGCGCCACCAGCTAGTGCTTGCGATGCATCCAGCTCATATGGTGTGTGTCGAGCCACTGGCTCAGGGTCTCTCCCGGGTGATCGCGCCTATAGCGCCTGGACAAGGCCCATGTAACGACAACGAGAACCACAAGGCCAACCCAAAAACTGATCATTGGCTGAGTCATGGCAGCCTCCTTTGGGAATGCGACCATGTCTAAATTCTAGTCATTGTCGGCCAGAGTGGCTCAATTCGAGAAGGCAGGCTTCCCATTGACTAAAATGAAGTGTCGCGCGGTGCGGGCGAAACGGCGCCATATCCCACGCGGCTGACCCGAAACGTTTGCTCGTGAGGGGAACCGTAACGGCGACTTATGTAGTGCTTGCACAATTCACCGAGGAGGGCATTCGTATCCTCAAGAACAGCCTGCAATGGGCTGGCCAGGGGGACTTGGGTTGCGTGATCGAGGAGATCTGCTGGACGCCAGGCCAATACGACATTGTGGCCATCGTTGACGCGAAAGACGATCAGGCACTGACCACCTTCGGGCTCGCATGGGGCTCCGCTGGCAATGTCCGAAGCAAACGCTGCGAGCCATCAACAAGAGCGAATTCGGCTCGATTATTGGAAGCTGCCTTGATCGGTGGACCATCGACCGCGTAGCCCAAGTTTCCCCATCTGTGCGGCACGGGCGACGCTTCCTGTGTTTTTCTATTGAGGAGGTCAAATGAACACCAAGGAAAAAGGCAACGTGCGCGCATTCGTGCAGACGGCCGAACAGATCGGCGGTTGGGTGTGGGTTATTACGCTCGTCGACTTCGATGCACGTGAAGTGCGTCGCTCGCTCGTAGCCGAAGAACCCTACGCCACGCAGCGCGCGGCGAAAGACGCGGGCGACGCACGTCTCGAGGCGCTCGCACACGATCAGTAGCGGCGCTGGGAGGGACGCCTACACCGTCAGCCAGTGGTTTCCATATTCACGGCCGGGTTTTAGCGACAGGGCAAATTACATCGGCAACGTATTCGGCAGGAGACCGAAATATTAAAACTGATCTCGCTGAGCGACCAGATGGGCTCACGCGTCATTGAAGGCCATCTTATGGTCGTGCCGATCGAGAACTCGATCCTCTACGGTAGAACCTAACCTGACGTTTGGTAGAGAACGGCCCTCCCGTTGGCTACGCCGCGCCTGTCCCGTGCTCTATGTGTGCCAACGCCAGCGCCAGCCGTGCCCCGACTTCGGCGTTGTGTTTCACGAGCGCGATGTTTGTCGCCAGGCTGCGTCCACCCGTCAGCGCCTTGATGCGAGCGAGGAGGAAGGGGGTCACGGCCTTACCGGTGATGCCTTGCGCCGTGGCCTCGGTGAGCGCCTGCTGAGTCAGCGTGTCGATTTCTTCGGACGGCATCGCCGCCGCTTCCGGCACCGGAGTGCTTAACAGCACACCGCCCTTGAGGCCCAGGTTCCACTTGGTGCGGATGAAGCGCGCCTGCTCTGCTGCGTCGTCCAGCCTGAAGTCCGCGCGAAAGCCGC